>NZ_DASZGI010000328.1:0-16256 GCF_035938995.1 Actinocrinis sp. | reverse complement strand
TGTTCCTGCTGCACGAGTTCGGCGAGCGCGACGCAGCCTGGGGACCGGACTCGCCGTGGAGCCCCGCGCTCGAGCACCAGTACGCCGCGCAGGCGGGCTGGCCCGGCTTCCTTCGGGTCTGGCTCACGTCCGTCGCGGATCTGACGCACACCGAATTCGACCTCTTCTACCTCGTCGCGCTCGCGGTGGGAGTGGCGTTCGCGCTCGGCTGGCACACGCGGATCGTCTCGGTGCCGTTCGCCGCCGTCGTGGTCGCGCTGGAGAACCGGTCGCCGCTGCTCACCGACGGCGGCGACAACGTGCTCACCCTGTTGTCGCTGTACCTGGCGTTCACCGCCTGCGGCAGATACTGGTCGCTCGACGCCCGCAGACGTGCGCGGGCAGAGGCTCGAAACGGCGACGCGGCGACCGAGTCGGAGCGCTCCGCGTGGCGGGTCGAGCTGTCCCGGGCGCGGCCCCGCATGGTCGCGGTCGTCCACAACGGCGCGGTGCTGCTCGTCGCCGCGCAGATCTGCATCGTCTACGGCACGGCCGGCCTGCTCAAGGTCCAGGGTTCGATGTGGCAGGACGGATCAGCGCTCGGATACGTGCTGCGGCTGAACTGGTTCCATCCGTGGCCCGGCCTGTCGGCGGCGCTGGCCGGGAACGCGCTGCTGATCACCCTCGCCGGCTATCTGACCGTGTTCGTGCAGGCCGGCTTCCCATTCATCGTCTTCTCCCCGCGCCTCAAATATCCGGCGCTGGTGATGCTGGCGGGGATGCATCTGTCGATCGCGGTGCTGCTGGGCCTGCCGTTCTTCTCGGCGATCATGATCGTCGGAGACGCCGTCTTCCTCTCCGACCCGGTCTGGGAAGCGTTCGGCACCTGGGCGCGCGGCCCGGCATACGCTGATCAAATGGCGGTGTCCGACTCCACGGAGTCCCTCCCGATCCTCGTGTACGACGGGGACTGCGGTTTCTGCACGACGAGCGTGCGCTGGGCCGAGCGCTGGTGTCGTCCGGCGGCCCGGTTCGTGCCGTGGCAGCAGCTCGATCTGGACGCGCACGGAATCACCCACGACGAGGTCACCCGCGCGGTGCAGTGGCTTCCGGCCGCCCCGGAGGCGCCGGTCCGCTCGGGTGCCGGGGCGGTCGCCCGGACCCTGCTGCGGTCGCGGTGGCCGTGGCGGCCGCTCGGCCTGCTGATGCTGCTGCCGCCGATCTCGTGGATCGCGGCCGTCGTCTACCGCATCGTGGCGGCGAACAGGTACCGGCTGCCGGGTGGGACCCCGGCCTGCGCCGTCCCGGCCGCGCGCGGCGAGCTAGCGCAGCGCCTTGGCGACCTCGGCGGCGGCCCGGACGATGCGGGGGCCGGTGCGGGCGGGGTCGAGCTCGCCGAACGAGATCACGCCGACTGAGGCTTCGATCCCGGGCACGTCCACCACCGGCGCGGCGATGCCGAACGCGCCGACCTGCAACTCACCCTGGGTCACGATGTACGTGGTGGACCCGTGGTCGCGGTACGCCACGATCGCCCGGCCCGCGGCGCCCCGGTCCAACGCGTGCCGCGAGCCGACCCGGTAGGCCACGTGGTAGTCGGTCCAGGTCGGCTCGACCACCGCGACCGCGAGCGCCTCGCTGCCGTCCACCACGGTCAGGTGCGCGGTCGCGCCGACCTCCTCGGCCAGCCGCCGCAACGGGATCGCCGCCGAGTCGCGCAGCAGCGGCTGCACCCGGCGGGCCAGGGCCAGCACCCCGATGCTGAGGCGCGCCCGCCCGGCGGCGTCGCGGCGGGCCAGCCCGTGCAGCTCCAGCGTGGCCAGCAGCCGGTAGACGATGGTCCGGTTGACGCCGAGCCGGTCGGCCAGCTCGGTGACGGTCAGCCCGCTCGGCGCCTCGGCCAGTTCCTCCAGCGCGCGCAGGCCCCGATCAAGCGTCTGCGAGGTCTCCGGATGATGCGCCGTCGTCGTCACGCAGCGAGTCTAGGCGCATCACGCACGGCGGTGCCTGAGCGGCTATCGATTACTTAGGCATCTCACGCGCGGTCGACCGCCCACTTGCGCACCATGTCGATCCGGCTGCGCAGCTCCACGGTGCTGGCCTGAGCGGTCGGCGGGCCACCGCACGTCCGGCGCAGATCGGCGTGGATCACCCCGTGCGGTAGGCCGGTCTGGTGATGCCAGGCGCCGACCAGGTTGTTCAGTTCGCGGCGCAGCTCGAGCAGCTGCTGATGGCTGACGACAGGCCGTTCCTCGGCTGGCACAGGAGGTTCGGCGCCGCGACGCGAGCGCTGCCGGGAGATCTGCCGAGCCTGCCGCTTCTGCAGGAGCAGGCGGACCTGCTCAGGCTCGAGCAGGCCCGGGATACCGAGGAAGTCCGCCTCCTCCGCGCTGCCGGATGCCGCGGCGACCCCGAACTCGCCGCCGTCGTAGAGGACTCGGTCGAAGTTGGCCTCGGATTCCAGCGCCTGGAAGGTGAACTCCTCGAGGCCCGCCTCGTCCTTGACGGCGTTGGCGTCGGCGAGCAGGTCCTCCTCCTCAGACCACAGGTCGTCCTCGCCGCGTTTCTTGCGGTCGAGCACGTGGTCGCGCTCCAGCTCGAGCTCGTTGGCGAACTGGACCAGGGAGGGCACCGAGGGCAGGAACACCGAGGCGGTCTCGCCGCGCCGCCGGGCCCGTACGAAGCGGCCGACCGCCTGGGCGAAGAACAGCGGCGTGGAGATCGAGGTGGCATAGACCCCGACGGCGAGGCGCGGAACGTCCACCCCCTCGGAAACCATCCGGACCGCGACCATCCACTTGTCCTCGGACTGGCCGAACTTCTCGATCCGGGAGGAGGCCTTCGGATCGTCGGACAGGACCACGGTCACGGACTTGCCGGTGAGCTCGCGCAGCATCTTCGCGTAGGCGCGGGCGGCGTTGTGGTCGGTGGCGATGACCAGGCCGCCGGCGTCGGGGATGGCGTGGCGCACCTCGTCGAGGCGGCGGTTGGCGGCGCGCAGCACGGAGGGCATCCAGTTGCCTGCCGGATCGAGCGCGGTCCGCCACGCCTGCGCGACCGCGTCCTGCGTCATCGGCTCGCCGAGGCCGGCCGCGACCTCGTCGCCGGCCTTGGTGCGCCACCGCATCTGCCCGGCGTAGGACAGGAAGATCACCGGACGCACGACGCTGTCGGCCAGCGCCGCGCCGTAGCCGTAGGTGTAGTCGGCGACGGACCGACGGGCGCCCTCGGCGTCAGGGGCGTAGGTGACAAAAGGGATCGGCGAGGTGTCCGAGCGGAACGGCGTACCGGTCAAGGCGAGCCGGCGCGCCGCCGGCTCGAAGGCCTCCGAGATCGCCTCGCCCCAGGACAGCGAGTCGCCCGCGTGGTGGATCTCGTCGAGGATGACCAGGGTGCGGCGGTTCTCGACCCGGCGCCGGTGCAGCATCGGATGCGCTGCCACGCCCGCGTAGGTCACGGCGATGCCGGTGTAGTCGCGGGAGGTGCCGCCGCCGGTGCCCGAGTAGGTCGGGTCGATCCCTATCCCGACCTTCTTCGCGGCCTCGGCCCACTGGTGCTTGAGGTGCTCGGTCGGCGCCACGACCGTGACCTGCTGGACGATGTGACGGTCCAACAATTCGGTGGCGACGCGCAGGGCGAACGTGGTCTTCCCGGCGCCGGGGGTGGCGACCGCGAGGAAGTCGCGCGGCTCGCGCCGGTTGTACTCCTCGAGTGCGGCATGCTGCCACGCGCGCAGCCGGCCTGCGGTGCCCCATGGGGCGCGGTCCGGGTAGGCCGGAGGCAGGTGTGACGCGGCAGACGTGCTCAACTCCCGGCCCCCTCATGACGGTGTGTCAGCCGCCGACGTGTCACGCTCCCTTGCGCACCCGGCGCGCTTCGAGCTTAGCCGGGGCGGCGGCGAAAGATCGAAGGACGCGAAACGGCTTTCTCCGCGTCCCTCGATCTACAGCCGCCATCAAGCCCCGGCGAAGCTCGAAACTGTCATATATATACAGCTACTACGGTACCCGGACCCTCGGAGCGATCAGCCACGCGACGCAGGCTACGGCGATGAACATGCCGTACATCAGCGCGAACACGTGCCCGTCCGATCCGGTAGCCGTGTGCAACGCATGGTAGACGGCCCCGGCGACAGCGATCGAGAGCGTGCTGGTCATCCCGTCGGCGACCTGGAGGGCGGCGGAATTGGCACCCTGGTCGTCCGGTTCCGACAGCTCGAGGGTCAGCACGCTGATGTTCGGGAAGGCCAGCCCCATGCCGAAGGCGGCGACGAACATCGCCGCGGCGGCGGTCCAGAGCGGAGTGCGAGGGCTGATGGCGGCGAACGTGCCGAGCAGCGCGACCACCGTGACGGCGGTTCCGGCGCGAACCAATCCGGCGCGGGAGACGCGGGCACGCACCCAGGACCGGTTCGGCAGCCAGGCGGCGACGGCCCAGCTGATCGCGGCGCCGGTAAGGGAGAGACCGGCGGCGGTCGCGCTGAGTCCGCGCTCCCGAACCAGCATCAGCGGGATGAACGCCTCGGTGCCGAAATAGGCGCCCGCCATCAGGCCACGCAGCGCGACGACTGTCGGCAGGCCGCGTCTGGCGCGGAAGATGCCGCGCGGCAGCAGCTTGGGCGCGCTCGGGATGAGCAGGAGCAGCGCCAGCGGGATCAGGACGGCGCCGATCACGTTGAGTTCCTGGCCACCGTACTGGAACAGCCCCACGCCGAGGGCGGTGAGGCCAGCGCACAGGCGCACGGTGCGCAGCCTGGCGAGGTCGGCGGGTGCGAGTTGTTTGGGTTCGGGCTTCGGCAGGGTGCGCAGCGGGCCGGCCAGGAAGCCGAGCGGGAACACGATCAGCGCGGCCGCGCCCAGGAAGACCCAGCGCCAGGAGGCGTGTTCGGCCAGAAAGCCGGAGATGACCGGGCCGACGATCGCGGGCAGCACCCAGGCGCTGGCCATGGCGGAGAACGCTTTGCCGTGCAGGTGAACCGGTAGGGCGCGGGCAACCAGGACGTAGAGCGAGACGATCACCATGCCGCCGCCGAGGCCTTGCACGGCGCGCCCGGCGACGAATTGGCCCATCGAAGTCGCGGTTCCAGCCAGGACGAGCCCGACGCCGAAGAGTCCGGTTCCGGCGAGGAACGGCAGCCGGGGGCCGCGGGCGTCGGCGCGCTGTCCGGCGAGCACCATGCCGAGCAGACTCAGCGTCAGATAGGCGCTGAACGCGAGCGAGTAGAACGGCAGGCCGCGCAGGTCCGCGACGGCGATCGGCATCGCGGTGCTGACCGCCATCGCCTCGAAAGCGGTCAGCAGGACGGAGGAGATGATCCCGACGCTGACGGCGAGATGGCGCGGCCCGAACAGGCGATCGGAAGCGGCGGCGGGCGGAGCAGCGGCCGTGGACTCGTTCGCGGATTCGTTCGTGGATTCGATTGCCGAGGCGGGCGGAGTGGGTGACTGGGAATCACGCTCCCACCCGGGAGCCTCGGCAACTCTGGACACCAAATCATCGTACGTCACAGGTCAAACGGCTTAACACCTATTACCGAGACGGGCCAGCCCTAGCGGATTAAGACGACCGGCCATATTGACTCGGTGACTGACAATGCCAGGTCGAGCACCCGACAAGGCCACCAGGTTCTTGTCCGAGCACGATTTAAGACGACCGGTCGTATTGAATCGGCTGACTCGACAATGCGGGGTCAAGCACCTGGCAAGGCTGGTGGCTCGCCTCTAGCCAGAGTTAAGACGACCGGCCATATTGAACCGGCGACTCGACAACGTAGGGGACTCGCCTTGGGACGCGAATCAAGACGACCGGTCGTTTTGAGCGTCCGATTGGACAACACGGCGTCAGGTTGGACAACGCCACGTCCGGTTAGACAACACGGCGTCAGGTTCCTGGTGCGGCTGGCGGCTCTTCGCCTCCGGTGTGCCACGGGCGGATCGGCATCACGGTCCGATGGTCGCCTAGCGCATCGCGGGTCGCGCAGGCCAGTGCCGCCGTCGCGGCTGCGAGGGCGAGCCGGCCCACCGGCTGGTAGCCGAGCGGCAGCGGTGCCGAGAAGCCGCGGCGGCGCAGCGCGGTGGTCTCCAGGTCGCCGATCGAGGATTCCAGCGGCGTCAGCACGTCGACCTCAGGCAGGTCGAGCGTGGTCGGCGCCTGTGCCGCGGCCAGCGCTCCGGCCCGGCCACGGGATTCGGCGGCCTCGTCCGCGAAGACCGAGCCGGTGGCGCAGATCACCCCGGCCGCGATCGCGGCGGTGACCCGGCCCGGCACGATGGCCCGCCCCGCGTCGTGCGCGGCGGTCACCCGGACCGGGCGCAGCAGCTTGAGCTCGGTGTCCGCATCGACGATGGCCCGGTGCGCGGCGAAGGCGAGGTGCGCCTGGCCCGCCTCCGGTACGAACACGCCGGGCTCGGCCGGCCCTGATCCGCGCACCCGGAATTCTCCGTCGCCGAGATACACGGCCGCGCCGCGCAATGCCCGCTTGTAGACCTGGTCCAGCGGCCGAGACAGGACGCCGTCGTAGCTGACCACCTGGTCGCCGCGCACCTCGAGCAGCTCCGGCGAGACGGCGAACTCGCGCGCGACGATCGTCAGCGCCTGCGACCGAGCGGCGCGTGCGGCCCGCTGGACCGCCATGCCGTGCAGCCAGGCCGCGCGCCCAGAGGCGAGCGGGGTCGCCGGGAGGTCGGCCGGGTCGGTGGGGCGGCGCACCAGGACCCGCCGCACGCCCAGCACCTCGCGCACGATCCGGCGCAGCATGGCGTGCTGCCCGGCGCCGGTGTCCACCATGGCCGTGCTCACGTGCGCGAGCGGACCGTGCACGTCGGACGTCAGCGCGACCTGGGCGGTCGCCAGCTCCTCGGTCAGGCCCGGGGGTACCAGGTCCGCCATCGCCAGCGCCACCCCGACGCCGCGCCGCAGCCGGGTCAGCTCGCCGGTACGGCCGACCGTGCCGGGGAAGTCGCGCACGTCGGGGCCGGGCGGGAACGCCGGAACCGGGGCGTCGAGCAACACGGTGAGCAGGTCGGGCAGGGACGCTGCGGAGACGACGGCGCGGCCGTCCGGCAGCTTGTCCCCGGTGCGCATCAGGTTCTTGACGCGGATCTCGAGCCCGGTCAGGCCGGTGGCCGCGGCAAGCGCGTCGAGCTGTGCCTCGGCCACGGCCGCGGACAGCGCCGACCCGCCGCCGGGCCAGGGAGCCAACGGCGGGTTGTTGGTACGCACGACCCACCCCTGCACCTCGACCCGAGGGATGCGGTAGGGGCCGGTAGCGAGGCGGCAGTACTCGTCGAGCAGTGCCTCTGCGGCTGCGGGCTCGGCGCCTCCATCCACCACAAGCTCGACGCGCAGCTCGCGCAGGGTGCCGTCCGGGTCCGCGACGTGGGTCGCGTGCACGAGCGCGGCGGGTACGTCAGCCCCGGCGGGCCAGTGTCCTGCGCCGGTCAGGCCCGCTCCGCCGTCCGCAGCTTTGACCGCGCGGCCGGTGCGCGCAGCCAGCAGCGCCGCGGCGACGCGCAGATCGGCGTCGTCGGACTGCGCAGTTCCGGCGAACGGGGCGGGAATGATCCGGATCTCGGACTCGGGGCGGCCAAGCGCGGCGGCCACCGCGCGGCGGTCCCGGCCCGGGTCGGTCGTGACAGTGTGGATCTCGACGCTGTCCGGCTGCGGCACGGCGAGCACGGTGGCGGGGGCGCCGGGCCAGTCGGCCGGCCGGGCGAATTCGTACCCATACGCCACGGTCACCGCGGAGTCGTTGTCGGCCGCGTCGCCAGAGTTTTCGCCGCCCTTGCCGGCACGACGCGTCTCCTCGCCGACGGTGAACCGGCGGTGCGCGGCGACGTTGCCGTCCGGGTGGATCGCCTGGGCGTGGAAGGCCTGGCGGGGGTTGGTCAGCGGCTCCTCGACCCGGTAATCGAAGACGATGGCGTCGAGTGCGGCGCGGGCGAGCGCCGGATGCTCGGCGGCGGCCACCGCGACACACTGGCCCGCGTAGTCGATGTCTGTGATGCCGAGATCGGCTCCGGCGAGTACGGCGTGCACACCCGGGATGGCGCGCGCCGCTTCGGTGTCACAGTCGGCGAGCGTGGCGCGGGCGTGTGGGCTGCGGGCGACGGCGGCGTAGAGCACGGCGAGGGCGCCGGGACCGGCCGGAACGCCGAGGTCGGCGGCGAATGGGTATCGGCCTGCGGCCTTGGCGGCGGGGACCGCGCGGCCCACGCCGTCCGCGGACGAGCGGCCGACCGGGAAGAATCCCGAATCGCCATAGCCGGGGTCGCCGGAGCCCGCGCCGAACCCGGCCTCGGCGGGCTCGGAGGCGATCGGACGCGGCTGCCCGCCCTGCCGGTCGGGAAGCTGCTCGCCGATGAGGAAGCCGGGTAGCGAGGTCGGAGTCATCATGGCCGGTCAGCCGCCTCACTGGCGCCGGCTGCGGTCTGCCAGGACCACGAGCCCGACTCGTCGAGCCGTTGCGCCGCTGCGGGCGGGGCCGGAGGGGCGGGGGCGGGGCGGGTCTTCTGCGCGGGCAGCTGCGGTCCGGGCTGCTCCGGTTTCCGCGGCTCGGGCAGCTGGGCGACCACCTCGCCGATCGCGTCGACGAAGCATTCAGCGGGCAGGCACCTGCACCTGTGGCCGCTGAGCGCCTCCCGGACCGCGGGCGCGCTCGGCTTCGGGTTGCGGGCCAACAGCGCGCGCAGCTCCATGCCAACCCCCGGCAGGCAATAGCCGCAGCCCGTGCCCGCGTGGACGGCAAGTGCCGCGGCAACGGCGTCGGGGCGCGGCACTGCGTAGATCTCGGGCGTGCGCACATCCCGCCCGACCGCCGCGACCGCGGGCACCAGGCACGCGGCCGTCGGCTGACCGTCCATCAGAACGGTGCAGGCGCCGCACTCGCCTTCGCCGCAGCCGTCCTTCGCCGCGACCAGTCCGAGGCGCTCGCGCAGCGCGAACAGCAGACTCTCGCCGATCCAGGCTCCGGCGACCGGCTGCGCCGTGCCGTTGACGGCCAGCTCGAAGTCCACCGTCGCAAAATCCACAGCCGCAAAGTCCGCGGCCACGAAATCCGTAGGCGCGAAATCAAGCGCCGCGGTGTCCTCGGTCTCGGCCTCGCCCGCGACGTCGGCCGCGGGCCACGGCTCCCCCGCCGTCATCTCATCCCTGTTCTCGTCGTCTCGGGCACCGGCGGTTCCTTCGGCAGCCCGCGCTCCGCGCGGTCCACAGCGGCCCGGTGTCTGAGGAACTCGGCACGCTGTTGGTACTCGCGTACCTGTTCAAGCCAGCCGGAGGGAGGCAGTGCCCGCACCAGCGCACGGCGGGCGCACACCTCGACCGCCTCACGGCGAAAATCCTCCGGGATCGCGGCCGTGGTCCATCCTGCCGGACCGGCGGTGCGCGGCACCACCAGACCTTCGGCGACCAGGCGGGCGAACATCGGGTAGGTCGTCGGGTCCGGAATGGCGCCGCTCGTCCAGTCGACGTGCTCGGACAGCCACTGACCGGCGTGGTCCACCCGCACCGCGGCCGGCGAAAACCCGCCGATCGCGCAGGTCACCGTGCGGTTCGTCAAGTCCGCCGCGAGCGCGAAGGTGACCACCGGCCGGGCCGATCCGGCGCGCGTGCCTACTTTCATGAAACCTTGCGGGCCGCCGCTGACCGGAACCCGCAGCGCAGTCAGCAGCTCGCCGGGGCGCAGGTCCGCGCCGCCGTCACGGGCGTACAGCTCGGCGATCGGCACCTGGCGCCAGCCCGACGCCGCGCGGCACACGGCCACCGCGCGCAGCGCCACCAGCACCGGCAGCAGGTCGCGCGCGGGCGCCGCCGAGGTCTCGCCCTCGGCCGCCTTGCCCGCCAGCAGATTCCCGCCGAGGGTGGCCCGACTGCGCACTCCCGGCGAGGCGATCGACCGGGCGGCCTGGGCCAGGGCGGGCAGCACGCCGCGCACATCGGCGTGCATCAGGTCGGCGCAGGTGGTGGCCGCGCCGATGACGATCTCGCCGTCCACGAACCACACGCCGCGCAGCTCGTCCACCCGATCGATCACGACAAGCGCGGAGGGCCACAGCCGCCCGGCGTTGACCTCGGTCATCACCTCGGTCCCGCCGGCCACCACGGTCGCGCCGGGCAACTCGTCGAGCGCGTGCAACGCCTCGTCGAGGGAACCGGGGAGCGCGACGGCGCTACGGCCGCCCGGCCCCTGCGGGCCGCCCCCCGGCATGCCCGCGGCTACTGTTCACCGCCGGCGGCGTCCTCGTCGTCGTAGAAGAACTCCGGGTCGTCGAAGATCTCCTTGCACGTGGGGCAGATGGGGTAACGGCTGGGATCGCGGCTTGGCACCCAGACCTTCCCACACAGGGCCGTCACCGGAGTGCCCATCACCATGGCCTCGGTGATCTTCTCCTTGTCGGCGTAGTGGGAGAACCGCTCGTGATCGCCGGTGTCGGTGCTGACCTCGACCCGTTCTTCGGTGATCGTGGCGGTCCCAGCGGGCAGTGTCTCCGTTGCCGTACTACTCATACGGGGAGTCTACGAGGGCGTGCGCCCCAGTGTGGAGTCGTTTCGATACACGGTAACTAAATTATGCGTGGACGAGCACGCTGCGTGCGCTCCATGCGCCGTCCGGCGCCATCGGCCAGCGCCCCCGCGCGACGTCGAGCCTGGTCACGCTGAGGCAGGGCCGGTTGAGCGGGTCAGTTGAGGCTGGGGTCCTCCGGGAAGGTGGACAGCAGTGCGAGTTCGCCGCGCTGACGGCGCAGCACCGACCGCCAGGTGCGGTCCGGATCGAGGGTGAACGCGTCGCCCGGCGCCGGATCGACCACGTACCAGGCGCCCTGGTCGAGCTCGCGTTCGAGCTGACCGGACCCCCATCCGGCGTACCCGGCGTAGACCCGGAAGGCCGATATCTCCGCGGCCAGCACCTCCGGCGGGATGTCGAGGTCCACCAGGCCGAGGTCGCCGTGCACCCGGCGCCAGCCGAGCGGCTCGCCGGAGCCCGGGCGCGGTACGGAACGCAGTTCGGCCAGACCGAGCGCGGAGTCCAGGGCGACCGGGCCGCCCTGGAAGACCATGGGCAGCGGCTCGGCGAGTTCGCTCCAGGCGGGCAGCACTTCGCGCACCGGCACCGCCGTGGGCCGGTTCACCACGACGCCCAGGGTGCCGTCGCCGTCGTGATCCAGCACCAGCACCACTGTCCGGTCGAAGTTGGGGTCCACCAGCAGCGGGGTGGCGACCAACAGCCGCCCGGTCAACGCGACCTCGGTCATGGGGCCATCTTCTCAGGAGGATCATCCGGCGCGGAGTCTTGGGCTCGAAGGAGTGTTGCAGCGATGCGGCGGCGTTATGAGCTCGCCGAGGATGCCCGGGGCCTGGGACGGCTGGAGATCGAGGCCGCCGCGTGCACCATCGGCGAGCGTCGAGATAAGCCGTTGTCCATACGGCGACGGACCTGCTCGAACCGGGCCCGGCCAAGGGGCCGCAAAGTCGCCGTCAAGCGTATGACCCAGTATTGGAACAAGATGGTTATCGACCGGGGCGTTGTTGGAACGCAGCTGCGCGACTCTGGCAGACTGAGCGCTTGTTCCACCCAGCCCCGCTACTCGGGCCGGCCGGGAGTCCACGTCCTGATCGCCCGTCACCGGCCCAGCGCCATCGGGCCGAAACCGACACGGAGCCATGAACAGCGCACCCGTAACCGCCCTGCCCCATCCCACCGAGTCGGCCGACCCGGGCGCGTTCGCCCGGCCCGACCGCATTCACGTGACGGGCGGCACGCCGCTGTCCGGTCAGGTGACGCTGCGCGGGGCGAAGAACCTCGTGCCGAAGGCCATGGTCGCGGCGCTGCTCGGCAGCGCGCCGAGCGTGCTGCGCAACGTGCCGCAGATCAGCGACGTGCGGATCGTGACCGGGCTGCTCGAGGCGCACGGGGTGACCGTGCGCACCGGCGAGAACCGCGACGAGCTGGTGCTGGACCCGACCTCGATGGATCGGGCCGACCACGCCGAGATCACCGCGCACGCCGGGGAGAGCCGCATCCCGATCCTGCTGTGCGGCCCGCTGCTGCACCGGATCGGCCACGCGTTCATCCCCGACCTGGGCGGTTGCCGGATCGGCGACCGGCCGATCGACTTCCACCTCGACGCGCTGCGTGCCTTCGGCGCGATCGTGGACAAGCGGCCGGACGGCCTGCACATCGAGGCGCCTCAGAAGCTGCGGGGCACGAAGATAACGCTGCCCTACCCGAGCGTCGGATCGACCGAACAGGTCCTTTTGACCGCGGTTCTCGCGGAGGGCGTGACCGAGCTGCGCAACGCGGCCACCGAGCCGGAGATCGTCGACCTGATCGCGGTGCTGCAGAAGATGGGCGCGATCATCTCGGTGCTCGACAACCGGGTGATCCACATCACCGGCGTGGAGCGGCTGCACGGGTACGTCCACCGCGCGCTGCCGGACCGGTTGGAAGCGGCCTCCTGGGCGTGCGCGGCGCTGGCCACCGGCGGCGACATCCTGGTGCGCGGGGCGCAGCAGGGCTCGATGATGACCTTCCTGAACATGTTCCGCCGGGTCGGCGGGGAGTTCGAGGTGGACGACGACCCGTCGGCGCCGGGCATCCGGTTCTGGCATCCGGGCGACTCGCTGCACGCCCTCGCCCTGGAGACGGACGTGCATCCCGGCTTCCAGACCGACTGGCAGCAGCCGCTGGTCGTCGCGCTGACGCAGGCTCAGGGACTGTCGATCGTGCACGAGACGGTCTACGAGAAGCGTCTCGGCTTCACCAGCGCGCTGATCTCCATGGGCGCCCAGGTGCAGTTGTACCGCGAGTGCCTCGGCGGGACGCCGTGCCGCTTCGGCCAGCGCAACTTCATGCACTCCGCGGTGATCTCCGGCCCGACCAAGCTGCACGCGGCCGACCTGGAAATCCCTGACCTGCGGGCCGGCTTCTCGTACCTGATCGCGGCGCTCGCCGCCCAGGGCACCTCCACCGTCCACGGCATCTCCCTGATCAACCGGGGCTACGAGGACTTCGCCGACAAGCTCAACGCCCTCGGCGCGCGCTTCGAGTTCGGCGCGCCGTCCGAGAGCTGAGCCGGTACCCGGGCTCGAAGGGCGCGCCGCGCTGACGGCGGCTACAAAGGGACGAGAAGCATCACCCAGCGCGTGCGGCGTGCGCGGCACTTCGGGAGGCGATGTTGAAAGCGATCGTGGTCAGCGAGACCGGCGGCCCTGAAGCCCTCGACTACGTGGACCGGCCGGCGCCCGAGCCGGGACCGGGCCAGCTGCTCGTCGAGGTGGCCGCGGCCGGGGTCAACTTCATCGAGATCTACCAGCGCACCGGCTACTATCCGCAGCCGCTGCCCTTCACGCCCGGCACGGAGTTCGCCGGCACGGTCACGGCACTCGGCGAGGGTGTCTCCGGGTTCGCGGTCGGAGACCACGTCGCGACGGTCGGCGGCGCGGGTTCGTACGCGCAGTTCAGCCTGGTCGAGGCGGACCGCGCCGTCCGCGTGCCGGCGGCGATCGACCTGGAGACGGCGGCCGCCGCGATACTCCAAGGGCTGACGGCGCATTACCTGACGACGTCGACCTGGCCGGTGCAGAAGGATCAGACCGTGCTGATCCACGCGGCGGCGGGCGGCATGGGATTGTTGCTGACCCAGCTGGTCAAGGCGCGCGGCGCGCGGGTGATCGGCACCGTGTCGACGCCGGAGAAGGAGGCGAAGGCACGGGCGGTCGGCGCGGACGAGATCATCCGCTACACCGAGGTCGACGACCTGGCCGCGGAGGTGCGCCGGCTGACCGATGGACGCGGCGTGGACGTGGCCTACGACGGCGTCGGCAAGACGACCTTCGACGCCTCCCTCGCGTCCCTGCGACCGCGGGGAATGCTCGTGCTCTTCGGGGCGTCAAGCGGTCCGGTCACGGAGTTCGACCCGCGGCGCCTGCAGGCCGGCGGCTCCCTCTTCCTGACCCGGCCCACCCTGGTCCACTACATCGCGACCCCAGAAGAGCTGGCCTGGCGCAGCCGGGAACTGTTCGCCGCGATCGAGCCGGGCGAGCTGGCGATCACCGTCGGCGGCCGCTATCCGCTGGAAGAAGCGGGCGCCGCGCACACCGCGCTCGAGTCGCGCGGCACGGTCGGAAAGCTGCTGCTGATCCCGTAGCCGTACACGCGAACGGCGTCGCGGTGCCTACCGCGACGCCTCGCGTACGGCCGCAGCGACTGCCGGGGCGACCTCCGGATTGAACACCGACGGAACGATGAAGTTGGCGTTCAGCTCCTCGTCGGTCACCACGTCGGCCAGGGCCCGGGCCGCGGCGATCAGCATGGCGTGGGAGACCTTGTGGCTGTGCGCGTCGAGCAGGCCGCGGAACACACCGGGGAACGCGAGCACGTTGTTGATCTGGTTCGGGAAGTCGCTGCGGCCGGTCGCGACGACCGCGGCGTGCTCGAGCGCCGCCGCCGGGTCCACCTCGGGGTCCGGGTTGGCCAGCGCGAACACGATCGCGTCCGGAGCCATCGTGGCGATGTCGTCGCCGGTCAAGATGTTCGGTGCCGACACCCCGATGAACACGTCGGCGCCGACCAGCGCCTCCTTGAGCGTCCCGGTGTAGCCGCCCGGGTTGGTGTTCTCGGCCACCCAGCGCAGATCCGAGTCCGGCGCGCCGAGGTCATCCCGGCCCAGGTGCACCACACCCCGGTAGTCCGCCACCGTCAGGTCCTTCGCCCCGGCCTCGCGCAGCAGCCTCAGGATCGCGGTGCCCGCGGCGCCCGCCCCGGAGCCGACGATCCGCACGTCGGCGATGTCCTTGCCCACCACCCGCAGTGCGTTGGTCAGCGCGGCCAGCACCACGATCGCGGTGCCGTGCTGGTCGTCATGGAACACCGGGATGTCGAGCAGCTCGCGCAGCCGCCGCTCGATCTCGAAGCAGCGCGGCGCCGAGATGTCCTCCAGGTTGATCCCGGCGAAGCCCGGCGCGATGGCCTTGACGGTACGGATGATCTCCTCGGTGTCCTGGGTGTCCAGGCAGATCGGCCAGGCGTCGATCGCGGCGAACCGCTTGAACAGCGCCGCCTTGCCCTCCATCACCGGCAGCGCCGCCTGCGGGCCGATGTTGCCCAGGCCCAACACCGCTGAGCCGTCGGTCACCACGGCGATCGCGTTGCGCTTGATCGTCAGGCGCCGGGCGTCCTCCGGGTTCTCCACGATCGCCATGCAGACCCGCGCCACGCCCGGGGTGTAAGCCATCGACAGGTCGTCGCGGTTGCGCAGCGGCACCTTCGAGTGCATCTCGATCTTGCCGCCGAGGTGCAGCAGGAACGTGCGGTCGGACACCTTGCCGACGGTGACGCCCTCGATCGCGCCGATCGCCTCGGTGATCCGCTGCGCGTGCTCTCCGCTCGACGCCGCGATGGTGACGTCGATGCGCAGACGGTCGTTGCCGGACCCGGATACGTCGAGGGCGGTGAGAGCGCCGCCGGCCTCCTCGACCACGTGGGTGAGGCGGGAGACGGTGTTGCCCCGGGCGGGCGCCTCCAGCCGCACGGTGATCGAATACGAGACGCTCGGCTGCGCGGTCATCGCTTCTGGTGCCTCCTGCCAATCCCCGATCGCATCTTCCATCAACGGCTTTCGCACTCGGCCGGGGCTCGATGCGAGCTGGAGCCCGGCGGCGAAGTGCGAAGAGCCGCCCCAATGGTCCCACGGCCGCTCGGCGGTCCCGTGAGGTTCGCGGGGTCCCCGGCTGTGATTCCACTCTCACATCGTGAGATCCGGCCTCAGGATGCCACGTCCGACGCCACTGTGCGGCGGACCGGGTGGTCACACACGTGGACAGGGCGGGACGCGGCTGCGAAGCTGGCGTGATGTTCGCGCCGAACGTGTTCCCGGTCGCCGAGTTGAAGACCGAGCGCCTGTTGCTGCGGCCGCACGTCGAAGAGGACGTCGAACCGACCGTCCGGCTGTTCGCGGACGAATTCTCCCGGCGGTGGCTGACCGTGCCGCAGCCGTACACCCTCGAGCACGCCCGCCGCTGGTGCACGCAGACCTCGCATACGCTGCGCGGCGTCGGCGACGGTATCAACTGGGCGATCACCGACCGTGCCACCGGGCGGTTCCTCGGCGGCATCGGCGTGAAGCAGACCAACTGGCTGCACCGCAGCACCGAGGTCGGCTATTGCGTGGGGTCGTGGGCGCGCGGGCACGGGTACGCGCCCGAGGCGACCCGCGCCGCCGCCGAATGGATCCTGCGCGACCAGTCGTTCAACCGCGTCCAGCTGTTCGCGGCGACCG
>NZ_DASZGI010000327.1:0-3354 GCF_035938995.1 Actinocrinis sp. | reverse complement strand
CGACAACCATGTGCTGCGGGATGCGGGCCAGGCCGGAGTTTTCTGCTCTTTGTTCCCCAGCCGACGTTTGTTCCTTGGGATTTCAGCCGTCTTAGGGCTTAGCGCCGTCCCACGGGGTAGAGACCTCGGAGTCGAATGGTCGAATGAGTGCTAGGTGAGGGAGGGGTGCATGGATACGGCCGTCGCGGTGATGGGACGCGGCATCACCAAGGTCTTCGGTGATGTCGTCGCGCTCGACCATGTCGATGTGAGCATGGCGCGAGGTCAGATCCACGGCTTGGTCGGCCCGAACGGTGCCGGCAAGACCACGCTTCTGGGCCTGTTCCTGGGCTTGGCCGTCGCCGACGAGGGAAGTCTGGAGATCCTCGGCAATCCGGTCGGACGTGCACTGGCCGCACCCGACGGTGTCTCAGGGTTCGTCGACGGGCCTGGCCTCTACCCCACTCTCACCGCGAAGCAGAACCTTACGACGCTGGTAGCGTTGCGCCCTAATGACGCGATCGCCGCGGGTGTCGACGAGGCTTTGGCGGAGGTCGGGCTCACCGAGGTCGCCGATGACAAGGTCCGCGGCTTCTCCCTGGGCATGCGCCAGCGGCTGGGGCTGGCCGCGGCGTTGCTGACCGGGCCGCGGCTGCTGGTGCTCGACGAGCCGTCCAACGGCCTGGACCCGGCCGGCAAGAAGCACGTACACGGTGTCCTGCGTCGGCTCGCGGCCGAGGGCGCCACGGTCGTCCTCTCCAGCCATCGGATGGACGATGTGGAGGCGCTGTGTTCCGAGGTCACCATCCTGGCCACCGGGCGCGTGGTGTTCTCCGGCCCGTTGAAGAAGCTCTCCGATGACAACCGCGAACTCGACTACCGGCTGCGCACCTCGGATCCGTCCGCCGCTCGCGCCGTCGCGGTCGAGACGCCCGGCATAAGCGTCGTCGAAGGCTCCGACGCCGCGGCGCGACCGGACACCGACGTGATCGTCGTACGCGCGCGGGTGACGGCTATGGACGATCTCGTGGCGCGGATCGTGCGCGCGGAAATCGCGGTGCGCGAGTTGGCGCCCATCGTCTCGCCGCTGGAAGCGGCGTTTCTCGCCCTCACCGAGCAGGAGGCCGGCCGATGACCGCGACCGTCGCTGACGCCCCCGCCGGGGCTGGGGCCGGGACGGCGGGCGGGCGCCCGGTCCTGGTGGCCCGCATCCTCAACTTCGAGCTGGTCAAGCAGTTCTCCACCTGGCGGGTACGCCTGCTGATGCTGCTGAGCTGGCTCGGTCCGGGCCTGGTGGTGTTCGCGGTCGACCATCAGGGCACTTTGCCGTCGGACACCCTGTTCGGCCGGGAGATGCACGCCACCGGCTGGGCCGGGTCGTTGGTCGTGCTCGGCGTCGCCGGCACGTGGGTGCTGCCGCTGCTCGCGTCGGTGGTCGCCGGCGACGTGTTCTCCTCCGAGGACCGGCTGGGCACCTGGCGCCACCTGCTCATCGCGGTCCGCTCGTACCGGCGGATCTTCGCGGCCAAGGCGATCGCCAGCCTCACCGTAGTCGTGCTGGGCCTGGTCGGCCTGGCCGTCTCCAGCGTGATCGGCGGACTGCTCGCGGAGGGCAACCAGCCGCTGGTCGGCCTGGACGGCCACCAGCTCACCGGCGGGGAGGCGGGCGGCAAGGTCCTGCTGGCCTGGCTCTGCGTGCTGGCGCCGACGCTCGCCCTGGCGGCCATCGGACTGCTCGGGTCCGTCGCGCTGGGCCGATCCCCGATGGGCCTGCTCCTGCCGATGATCGCCGCTCTCGGGATGCAGGTGGCGCAACTGCTGCCGCTGCCGGTCGCGGTGCGCCTGGCGCTGCCCGGTTACGCGTTCATCTCCTGGAACGGCCTTTTCACCGATCCCCAGCAACTCGGGCCGTTGTTGATCGGCGTCGGGGTCGGCCTGGTGTGGGCGGTCGTCGCGACGGCGCTGGCCTACCTGGTGTTCCTCCGTCGGGACTTCACCAACCTCAACAACGACGGCGCGGGACGCAGGGCGCTGACTCTGGGTGTCCTCCCGCTGGCCGGTGTGCTGGCCGTGACGATCGGCGTCGTCGCCGTCTCGACCGGGGCGAGCGGCTCCGGCATCGAACAGGCCAAGATCCAGCGGTCGATGACCACGGCGTTCGCCCACCTCTACCGGCTCCAGCAAGCGCAGATGCGCCAGCCGCCGGTGACCGAAGCGCAGCTGAAGACCTCCACGGTGTGTGGCAAGAGCGAAGGGCTCGGCGCACAGAGCGGACCGGGGAACGACTGGCGCTGCACGGTCTTCTGGGTCGTCCCCGGTGACAACGTCACAGCCCAAGCCATTTACCAGCTCAACGTCACCGCGAACGGGCGGTACATCGCCGACGGAGACGGACCGGTGCAAGTGAACGGCTACTTCCTCATCGCCACTGCGGGACAGGTCGTGCCGAATCCGCTGTGGCAGTTCGACGGCAACGTCGATCTGCTCGCCAGTCACTGATGAGCCAGCCGCTCATGAGTCGGCGTGTTGCTCGTGACGCCCGTGCGGGCGTGAGGGCGGTGGGGTCGCTCGTCAACGCCGTGCGCAACGTCGGCCCGACCTCCCGGCAGATCGCCGACACGGCGGCCGGACACGTCGACGCGATCCGGGAACGCGGCGTCGACGACGCCAGCCCGCTCGGCGCCACCCGGTGGCCGCCGGACCGGGCCTGCTGATCACCGATCGGGACGGCGCCCTTAGCGGGCGCCGTCCCGAACTTCCTCGCCGCGCCCACGGTGCTGCCCGGCGACCTGCTGCGCATCCTCGCCGACTGATGGCAGCCATGACGGGATTGGTTCGGCGGAGCGTCTCTCGGATCCCTTGCCGTGGCGGATGTACGACTGCCCCCGCCGCGCGTTGCGGCGGGGGCAGTTGCCCGATCACGGGGATCCTTGCTCAGGATCCCGGCTCGTTCCCGAACCGGACTCGGTCCGGGACCGGCGGATCCGTCAGCTCACGTTGAGCGCGGTGTCGTCGAGGACGAACGAGGTCTGGTACTCGAAGTCCTCTGCGCCTGTGAACTTGAGGGTGACCTTCTGGCCGGCGTACGACGCGAGGCTGAAGGTGTGCTGCGCGTAGCCGGTGTTGTGGTTGAGGTTGGAGTAGGTGGCCAGGGTCCCCAGCACCGAGCCGGAGCTGTTGAGCACCTGGACCTTGAGGGTGTCGTAGGCGGTTGTCTTGGACGTCTCCGCGGTGTCGATGTGCAGCCAGAAACTGAAGTTGTAGTTGCTGCACCCGCTGGGCAGAGTGACCGTCTGGGCGAGGGTGTCGGTGGTGGTCGTGCCCCAGCCGTCGAGCCAGGCGTCCCAGCTTCCGCTGTGCGGCGGTTCCAGCGAG
>NZ_DASZGI010000326.1:0-13360 GCF_035938995.1 Actinocrinis sp. | reverse complement strand
CCAGCGTCTCCTTCTACGCGCTTAACGTCACCCACGGCCCGTAGGCAGGCCAGCCTCCGGAGGGTCTCGCGCACTGGCGCGAGGCCCTCCGCGCCGTGCCGCGGCGCTGGCCCGCCCTGGCGACAAGACGAGTCGGCCGGGACGCCATGGATTAGGGCGTCCTCGCCAGCGCAGCCTCGTTGTTCGTTGCTCGTTCTGGCTGGTGGCTGCTCATCCGCTTACGAGTGAGCGTTATCGCTCGTCGTTCCCGGGATCGCGACCCCGGTCTCATAGGTCGGCACGACGACTTTCACCCGGTCCCATAGCCCGAGCTTGCTGAGGATCCTGGTGACGTGCGTTTTGACGGTCGTCTCACCCACGAACACCTGGTCGGCGACCTCACGATTGGACAGCCCGCGGGCGACGAGCCGGAACACTTCGAGCTCACGGCTGCAGCCTGCTCGCACCAGGCGTTGATCGTCGGCGATCAGTACCCGCAGGCTCACGTCAGCCCTCCTTGTGGTCAGAGATGGGCGGAGATCAGAAGCCCGGGAGAGTCCGAAGCGGGGGAGAGAGAGGGTGGTCGGTCCTGACATCCCCTCGTCAGCAGGACCTGAGCCTGAGAATTGGCCGGCGGCCGGATGGCGTGCCGAAGGTCCACGCGGGATGCTGGCGGTATGGCGAAGTATGTGATCAACAGCGGCTATTCGACCAGCGAGGTCAGGGAGCGAGAAATAACCGCCCACAGTTTCAAGACGGTGGGTGACTTCATCGACTTCGTAGACGCGGACGGTGAGATCATCCTGCGGGTCAAGGCGGCACACGTCGTGACGATCGAGCGAGTCGACGAGTAGGTGTCAACCTATAGAATTAGCGACAAGTAAGCACAACGCTCGACAACCGACGCCACGCGCCGGTAGCAGATCGATGAGAAAATCGTCTTCCGCCTCACTCAATCTGTACGCGCTTGTTGGATAGACCGCCGCAGAGCCATCGCGGTGAAACTCGCTCGACCTGGTCACCCCCTGAAGAGACGTTATGGGCATGGAGTTCTTCTGCTACCACCGCGACCGGTCCGGCTCCGCAGCGCTACGCGACAGGCTGCTGGAAGAACATTGGTCCTACATGGATCAGTACGCGAAGGAGATGATCGCCCGCGGCCCGACCCTCAACAGCGACGGCGATGCGGCGACCGGAAGCGTGCACATCGTCGATCTGCCGGATCCCGCCGCGGCCCGCGCGTTCGCCTTCGACGAGCCGAACTTCCAGGCCGGCGTCTACCGGGACGTCCTGCTGCGACGGTGGCGCAACACGCTGGGGCGCACCATGTGGGACTTCCCCGGCGGGCGCACCGGTGGCAACCGGTACCTGGTGCTCGGCATCGGCGCAGGGCAGGACGCCGACCTCGCGGTGCCGTCCGACCGGGACAACCTGATTGCCTACGGCCCGCTCCTGTCCGACAACGCTGCTACCTGGCTAGGTACCGCGGCACTGGTCCGAGCGTCGGATCCCGAGGCGGCACGCGCCATCCTGACCCGGGACCGGTACACCGAGATCGAGGTCCACAACTGGCAGTTCGGCGGACGCCCGACATGACCCGAACATGTCCGACCGACGTCACCGCCAAGGCTCTTCGAATCGGAGCACGGGCTAGGCGATCCACTGAGTACGTCCGCCCAATCCGCGAGAGGCTGCTGGCCAGACTCAAGGAGCCTCAACACCCGCAACAAAACAACAGCCAACCCAGACTTGACGAAGAACAGGGGGCGCCCGGGGGCCAGCCCCCACAACGTGAGCTGACCCGGGGAATCACACGAGCGCGCCCACACGATTCTGGGTCACACGAAGTCGCGCCAGAAGGGGACTGTTGCTCGCGGATTCGGGCGCGAGTCGTCGGGGCCTGGGCCCGGTGTGCCGAACTCGTGGTGTATGTAGTCGACGAGGTCGGATCCGTAGTAGATGATGTCCGTCTGCCACATCGACAGGACCGGGTGCCCGTAGCTTCCGTGGCCAGCTGGCAGGTAGCGGTGTCCGTAGACGGGCACCATGCGTGGCACAGCCGCGAGTAACACCGCTGCGGCCTCGACTGCCTCGGCCCGATCTTCCGGTCGTTCACCCCAGTCGTGGTCCCAGTAGCCGTGTTCGACGTCGAACAGCACGCCCTCGATCGGCCAGTCCAGCGCCTCGCGGAGCTTCTGCGGGTCGTCGTCGCGCCAGTCTGGCCAGGGCTTGGCGTGTGTATAGATCACGCCTTCCGTCTGCGGGAGTGGACCGTTCAGCGGCAGGCCCATCTTGAGAAAGGCGCGGTGGTCGTCGGCGAACTCGAACCCGTACTCACGCTCGATTCGGGTGAACTCCGCCTCAGTCAGGCCCGGCCCGATCTCACAACAACCTGTCCGGGCCAGGTCCCGCGCGGCTTGCTCGCCCAGCCGGACGCCATCGCTGTTGATCACCAGGAAACGGTAGCGTCAGAGACCTCGCCGCGGAACAGTTTTTCGAGTCCACCACGTTCGGTCTCAACGCTGGCGAGATCGACAGCTACAGGCGTACACCACGCCATGCTCGGTATCGCCCGCCTGCACAACCTCATGCTCGTCGCGTAACCGACCCCCGCAGAGGGCACCCGCGTGCCGGACCCGGTCGAAGAACGATTACGGGACAGGCCTTAGTTGCGCGGCAGAAAACTATAGCATCTTGACAATCAGCGATATCGCTGCGCCTGTTTTCCTATCCGGCGGCGGCACACCCGGCGACGGGATGGTGCCGCAGGCGAATACGGCCTCCTCCCGAATTGGGCGCCGCGGGCTCTGCATTTACGAGTACGAGTGCGATCATGCAACCTGACCAGCGCGGAAGCGATGAACAGCGGTCGCGGATCGCAAGCCTTCTGATAGGTTGAGTACGTATTCGAATTCGTTTACCGGTTCCGCAGGGTCGGATCCGGTGGAAGTCATAGGAGCAAGGTCAGTCAATGGCCGAAACCTCGTCTTCACCCGTCGGTCTTAGCGCGCCGAAGGCCGACGCCGCCGCGCTGCTCGCGCTCACGGTGACGTGTGGAGCGCAGTTCATGGTCGTCATCGACGACACCGTGGTCAACGTCGCGCTGCCGTCCATCCGCACCGACCTCGGCTTCGGCACTGCTGGGCTCGCCTGGGTCGTGGACGCCTACCTGCTGCTGTTCGGCGGCTTCTTGGTGCTCGGCGGCCGGTGTGCCGATGTCTTCGGCCGCCGACGGGTCTTCGTGCTCGGGCTCGCGCTGTTCAGCCTGGCCTCGTTGGCCTCGGGCCTGGCCCGGGACTCGGCGACGATCGTGGTGGCGCGCGGCGTGCAGGGCTTCGGAGCGGCGCTGCTCAGTCCGGCCGCGCTCAGCATCCTGGTGGCCTCGTTCGAGGATCAGCGGGAGCGTCGGCGCGCGCTCGGCGTCTGGGGCGGCCTGCTGGGCATCTCGGGCACCAGCGGCGTACTGCTCGGCGGCGTCATCACTGACACCATCGGCTGGCGCTGGGTGTTCTTCATCAACGTGCCGATAGGCGCGCTGCTGGGCGCGCTGGCGCTGACCAGGCTGCCCGCGATGCGTGACGGGGGTAGGCGCTCGGGGTCCCTGGACGGCCTCGGCGCCGGCCTCGTCACCGCCGCGGTGCTGCTGCTCGTCTACACCGTCATCTCGACCGACCATCGCGCATGGGGGGCGCCGTGGACGGTCGGCGGACTGGCCGCCTCGGCGTTGCTGCTCGTCCTGTTCGTGCTGCGTCAGCGCTCTGCGCCGGTTCCGGTGATCCGGCTCGGCATGCTGGCCAAGCGCGAGGTCGGCCTCGCGGACGCCATCACGATCTTCGCCGCCTCTTCGATGTTCGCGGTGTTCTTCTTCGTCACGCTTTACATGCAGACCATCCATCTATGGTCTCCGCTGCGCACGGGACTGTCCTGGGCGCCGTTCGGCGTGACGCTGGCGATATTCACCGGCATCTGCGCCCGGTTGATGCCCGTGCTCGGCGCGCGTGTCCTGGTCACGCTCGGGCTGCTAGTCGCCTCAGGCGGGCAGCTGCTGCTGTTACGCACCGAGCCCTCCGGGTCGTATGCCGCGGAACTGCTGCCCGCGCTGCTACTGTGCGCGGCCGGGTTCGGGTTGGCGATCCTGCCGCTGCTCGTCGGAGCGGTTGGAGCGGTCGACGCGGTGGAGTCGGGGGCGGCTTCAGGCGTGATCTCCATGGCTCAGCAGGTCGGTGGCGCGATCGGGCTGGCGGTGTTGGCGACGGTGGCCAGCGATCGCCTTTCCCGCCAGCTCGCGGCCGGGACCGACCCGTTGGCCGCTGGGGTGAACACGTTCCACACGGCGTTCGGTGCCGCGGCCGCGCTCACCGCCGCAGCCGCGCTCGTCGCGCTTCTGCTGCCGAACACCCGCGGCAAAGTCGACCTGGCGGCGCTTCAGGGGGTTTGACCTTGCCCGTCAAAAGATCCGGCGGCACCGCGCAGAATATCCGCGGTGCCGTCGGATTTGCGTGACAAGCGGTCAGACCAGGTTCGGCGGCGGGTCCTCGGGGCCCGCGCCATGCAACCGCCGTGTCCCCTCGCGCGCGAGTGCCAGGAAGAACGCAACGGACTGCCGGAACGTTCCGTGCGACTTTGGCGGGGAGGGCAGCTCGTGTGGGTCGCACACCACGTCGAGGAGGGTGGGCTCGCCCCGCTCGAGCGCGGATCGCAGTGCCGGTTCGAGGTCTTCGTGTCGCGTGACGCGCACGCCGTGTACGCCGCATGCCCGCGCATAGGCCGCCAGATCACCGTTGACGAGCGCGGATCCGTACTCGGGCCAGCCCATGATCTCCTGTTCGTATTTGATCGCGCCGAGCTTGCCGTTGTTGAAGACCACGATCGTGACCGGCAGCTTGGCCGACGCGGCCGACGCCAGTTCCGCCATGGTGATCGCGATGCCGCCGTCCCCGACCGCCGCGATGACCGGCTGGTCGATCACACCGGTCGCGCTGATGGCGAGCGCCGCCGGCATGGCGAACCCCATCGTGGCGAACGAACTGGTCCACACGAAGTCCTGACGGCCTGTCAGGAACCGGTAGAGCCAAAGGGTGACCAGGCCCACGTCGACGGTCACCACCGGTCGCCGTCGGGTCTCGTCGCTGAGAACGCCGAGCGTGCGTACGATCGCGGACGGTTGGATCGGTCTGCTTTCACGCGGTCGCTTCGGCGGCCGGACCCGGAAGCGGGCGAACTCGTCGCGCCGTGCGGCATGGAACTTCTCGCGCGCCGCCCTCGCCTGGCCGCCCGAAGCCTCGCCGCTGGCGGAGATCTGTGCCAGCAGCAGCTCGACGGTGTCGTGCACCGATCCGCACAGGCCGATGTCGGCGCCCGTGGACACGGCGACCGGATCGGTGTCCACGCGGATGATCGTGCAGCCGGACGGCAGGTCGAACGCCTGGCCGCGATTGGAGACCCCGAGCATCAGCAGGGTGTCGCAGCCTTCGAGTGTCCGCAACGCGGACCGGTGGCCGGACGAGCCGATCGCGCCGGCCATCAACGGGTGGTCGTCGGCGACGAGCCCTCGCCCCGGCATCGTGGTCACGATCGGCGCGGACAGCTCGTCACAGAGCAGCGCGATCTGCTCGCCCGCTTCTCGAGCACCGCGGCCGGCCAGGATCGCGCAGCGCTGTGACCGGACCAGCGCCTCGGAGGCTCGGGTGATCGAGACCGGGTCGGGCACCAGCGCGGGAGCGCTGCTGATCGCGGCCAGGGCACCCTCGGTGAGCGCAGGAAGTTCCACCGGCGTATCAAGGTCTGAAGCGTCGACCGCCAGATGCACGACATCGCGCCGCCGCACGCACAGTGCGAGCGCGTCCCGGGCGGCGACAAGGGACGCCGCACCGGGTGTGATCCGCACCGACGCCGCGGCGACCGCAGCCAGCAACCGGGCCGAGTCGACCAGGCCGCCGGCCAGGTCGGGCCGTTCGACGGTCAGGACCGCCACAGGGGCGTGGTCGTAGGTCGCGTCGAACAGTCCGTTCAGCTGAAGCACCAGGTCGTGCCCGTTTACGGCGAGGCAGAGCGTGGGCGCCTTCGTCCACTTGGCGGCAGCGGAGGCCATCATGGCGGCCGATTCCGCGGTCGTCGCCGTCGTCAGCGCGCGCTGTCCACCCGCCGTCCACCGATCGGCGATCGGGTTGGTCAGCTCGTCTGCGGCACGGAAGGCGCGGGCGATCCCAGCGCTCTCGAACAGCTCCACGAGCCTGGCGGCGAGCGAGTCCGGCTGCGGATCGGCGTCCCCGGCCGAACCGTGCGCGGGGCGAACGGTCGCGGTGTCGCGCACCGGGGCGCCGGCCCGGATACAGACGACCGCGGCGGATTGCGCGGTGACCGCTCCAAGGTCCTCGGCCGAGTCGACGCGCCGCGCCGGCAGGTCGCAGGCCTCTGCGAATGCGGCGAAGTCGATCGACGGACCGCTCCCGGACGCCGCGGCGGGCTCGACGCACACCGTCGTCACGGGCAGGCGATACCGGCGGATGGTCAGCAGTTCCGCCATCGACTCGGCGAATCCGTCCGGCTCGGTCAAAGCGACGCTGGCGCGGTCTGGGCACGCGAACGCAGCGGCTATCGCGCCCGGCACCGCGTAGCCACGCGCCGCATAGCCGAACGAGGACGTGATCTGCCGGTCGCGCAGCGGCAGATGGCGGAACGCCCCGTCGAGAAGGGCGCCCGGCTGGCAGGCGATGACGGCGTCGTGCGGGAGCGACGCGTCGATCCGTTCCCACAAGGCACGCGCCGCCGGGTCGCCGGGCTCGGTCAGGCACGCCTCGGCGCGCCGCAGCAGCGGGTTGCCCGGCGCGGGCTCGACCGTCTTGATCATCAGGTCCAGATATTCGAGTTCATGGCCGAGCAGGCGTACAGTGCCGGCCCGCGGCGGCTCGTCGATGTCGAACCAGGGCCCGATATGCACAGCAGGCCGATCGCCGATCAGGGTGCGCATCGCCGCGCTGAGGGGGCCGACCGCCACGAGCACCGCGGCAGAGAGCAGATCCCGCGCCGCATCGCGCACCGAGCCGGTCACGCGAAAGGCCGGCTGCTCACCGGGCTCCCGCAGGTACCGCATGCCTTCCGGCAGCACCAGAACCGGCGCGCCGAGTTGCATAGCTAGCGCATCGACCGCAGCGGACAGTTCGGCTCCGCAATCACCGACCAGAACGGCGGCGGGGCCGCCGGCGAGCAGCGCGGCAGCCGGCCGGATGAGGGTCTTGTCCAGAATCGGCGTGGTCACCGCAGCGTGCGGCGCGAACATGGCAGGACGGCCGCGGCGTGCTCGGGCGAGCACGTCGCCGGGCAGGCTGAGGTGCACCGGGCCGCGCCGGTGCAGGGCGCGGGCATGCACCGCGCTGATGATCGCTGCGGCATCGGCGTCGACCACGAGCCGGTTGCTCAGCACGGCGTCGTCGAACAGCCGAAGCGAATCGATCTCCTGGAACGCGTCGGTGCCCATTGCCTGAGTGTGCACCTGCCCCGCGGCGACGAGCAGCGGCGCGCGGTCGCCGCGCGCGTCGTATGCGCCTGACAGCAGATGCGTCGCTCCCGGGCCCGCAGTGCCCATGCACATGCCGATACGGCCTGTGAGTTTGGCGTACGCCGACGCGGCAAGGGAGCCGGAACCCTCATGCCGCACGCCGATCAGTTGGAGGTCCCGCCGTTTACGCAGGGCGTCCACGATCGGGTTGATCGATTCGGCCGGCATGCCGAAGACTGGAACAGGACGCAGTGCGTCCGCTCCGGCGGCTTGCGCATAGACGTCGACGAGCAGGTCGCATACCCGCGCGGCGCCGCGCAGCTCCGCCGCCAGGCTTGCGTTGGCTTGCATCAGAGTTCTCCGGGTTCCATAGATCGGTCCACAGGGTTCGGAGGCTTATAGGCGACGTGCAGCATGGCGATCCCACCAGTCAGGCGCTGCCAGCGGTATCGCTCGAAGCTGTGGCCGCGCAGCAGATGCTCCACAGCGTCCCGGCCGCGGTAGCGGACGATCTCCTCGCGCAGGTGCCGATACCCTTCGCCACCACGCAACCGGCCCGCGGAGTGGAGCGTTCGCAGGACACCGCGGTAGACGGACCGCAGTGGCTCCCGGTCGGGCATGGACAGTTCGAGTAACACGAGCTGGCCGCCCGGTCGCAACACGCGGTACAACTCCGCAGCGCACGCGTGCCTGTCGGGCATGTCGTCAATGGCGAATGCGATGGTGGCCGCGTCGACGCAGGCATCCGCGAGCGGGAGATGCAGCGCGTCGCCGCGTGTCAGCGTGATCGGGACCTGTGGGTCGCGCCGGACGCGATGCGCCGCCACGTGGAGCATAGACGCGTTCAGGTCGCAGCCGACGACGCGTGCACCCTTCGGCAGCAGCCGCGCGATCTCGGCGGCGAGCGCGCCGGTGCCGGTGGCCACGTCGAGCACGGCACCGCCGGGCGGCACTTCGAGCTGTTTCGCCGCCGCGCGTCGCCAGCGTCGGTCGCTGCCGAGACTGAGCAGACTGTTCAGCACGTCGTAGCGGGGCGCGACCCGGTCGAAGAGGCCTTGCGGTGTCCGAGGGCGTTCGGCGGTCGTGTCGACGCCCCCCAGGGCGGTCGCGCCTGGGGGGCTGGTCGCGGCGTCGGAGTCGCGACGGGAGTCGATCATCAACAGATCGCTGGCGACCAGGACGAGACCGCTGACCACGATGACGCCGACGCTGCGCCAACTTGGCGCCTGCAGCAAGAGCACTGATGCCAGAAATCCGCTGGAGACCACCATGTCGGTGCGCAGGATGGCATTCGCCTCGCCGGCGTCCTCCGCGCGCACCAGCCGGACACACTGTGCCAGCGCGACTGCGCACCACGGCAGGCACAGCAGCATGCGCAGCGGCGACCAGCCGCCCGCCACCAACACGACGAGGGAAAGATAGGCGACCATGGTGGCCGCCGCGGAGAATCGCGCCGCGCCGCGCCGCGTGGGGAATACCGTCGCCGACGTACGCAATCCGGCAGCGCGGTCGCCCTCGTAGTCCGGCACGTTCTTGAAGGTGCCCTTCGCCAGGAACCAGACCGTCAGGTAGACGAGCATCGCCACGAAAGCGTGGTCGTGGCTGAACGGCTGCGCCGCGGTGTCGCTGAGCCAGCCGGAGATGAACGGGAACACCACTGCCTGGGCGAAGACGTAGAGTCCGAGCACCGGCCGCGCCTTCATGCGCAGCGGCCGGAACGAGTACTGATGAAGGCCGATCACCGCGAATGCCATGTAGACGAAGAACATCCCGCTGAAAACCAGCGAGGAGAGCAGCATGAACGCATTGACCGCCGTCAGGACCCAGCGCATCCGCGGGGCGCCGAGCTGAGCGTAGAGCCACACCCGTCCCGGCAGATTGCGGCAATCCTCTTCAAGGTCCGTATAGGTATTGTGCAGATTCGCGGAGAATCCGATGAGGAAAGCGAGTGTGGCGCCGAGGATGAGCTTTGGTGTGAATCCTGCGCCGGTGTAGTAGTAGCCGAGGAAATAGGCGATCAGGCCCGGGATGCAGGTTCGCGGACGGCCGAGCATGACAACTATGCGCAGTTGTTGGACCCAGCCGGGCCTGATCTGCGCCGGCATTCCCCGTCGCACCACGGTCGCCTGCTGCGTGCTGGTCATGGCGAGGAACTGCTCGAACGTGAGGGTCGTGTCAATGTCCTGTACTACCGGCGTCATCTGCGCCGCTCCAGCACGCCCATGGCGAGGGCGCGCAACATCGCCACCGCCGCTTCGTCCAGTTCACCTGCGCACGACTCGACGGCCAGGCAGGCGCTTTCGGTGTGCTGCTCGGCGAGCCGGCTGGCCAGGCCGATGCCAGTGCCGCTGCGCACGAGCCGCAGCGCGTCGTCGAGCTCGACCTCGGTGGGGACCCGCCCGAGGTAGTCGGCGAGGCGCGGCGTCTGGCGGATCGCGTGGATGACAGGGAGCGCGTAAACACCCTGCACGATGTCGCGGCCGGCGGGCTTGCCGAGCTGCTCGGTGCTCGTGGTCAGGTCGAGCACGTCGTCCACGATCTGGAACGCCATGCCGAGGTGGTGGCCGAAGGTTTCCAGCGCGTCGACGGCCGGCCGGCTCAGCCCGGTCTCGATCGCCCCGAGTCGGCACGATGCGGCGATCAGGCGGGCGGTCTTGCCCGCGATCGAGTGCAGGTAGGCCTGCTCGTCGCGGTCCACAGAGTACTGCGACGCGGATTCCCGCGCCTGACCGTCGCAGAGGGTGCGCAGCGTGGCGGTGATCAGTTTGGCCTGCTCGGCGCCCAGGTCAGCGGCCATGTCGACGGATTCGCTGAGGAGCACATCGCCGACTAGGACCGCGGTGAGGTTGCCCCAGCGCTCGTTGATGCTGGGGGCGCCGTGCCGCAAGTCGGACTCGTCCATCACGTCGTCGTGCACCAGGCTGCCCAGGTGCAGCAGCTCCACTGCGGCGGCGGCTCTGATCAAACGCTCACCGACCGGGCCGGCGCCGGCGTAGCCGCAAGCGAGCACCAGCAGGGGCCGCAGCCGTTTGCCCGGCATCGCCACCGCGCGCATCGCGTCGGCGAACATTGCGGACGCACCGTTGAACGCGCCGCGCAAGGTGTGTTCCACGCACTCGAGATCACGGCGGAGAGTCTCGGCGCCGACGAACCCGGCGACCACTCGGTGCGCCGCGGTCCAGTGGGGCTCAGGCGCGGCCGGCGCGAACGAAGCCGCGCCGGCGGCCACTAAGAGACCCAGTGATATTTCCTCACTGTCTGTGGACATGCACAAATTCTCCAGCCTTATTTGGAACCGGTGATGTGCCGATCAGCCCCCGTTCGGCTGAATTTCCCGGATACTAGCTAGTCAGGGTTCCGAGATGCAAGTGATTGCATACGGCGATGCAAGTCATTGCAGACGACGTCGAGACCTGATACCGTCGGCGCCGCGTCGGGGCTTTTCGATCCCCTATTTCGCATCGGTTTCGTGAGAATTCTTCACGACACGCGGGATCATGAAATCCCTGAACCCATTAAAATCGGCGCTCATCGAAGTCACGGGGTACGCCTTGCCGTCATCAGCAGGACACGCGGGAAGCCCCCGCCTTCCGACCGGACGCATCGGCGGCCACCTGCTGCCGTTCCGCCGGGACCCGCTGGCCTTTCTGGACGCGGCGCGGCACCACGGCGGGGCTGTGCCGATGCGCCTCGGACCACGCAACGCACTGCTGCTCACGGATCCCGCGCTCGCCGCGCAGGTGCTCACCGCCGACTACGGACACTTCCACAAGGGGCAGGGCCTGCAATCCGCCCGCACGCTGCTGGGCGACGGCCTCCTGCTGAGCGAGGGCGACACACACCGGTGCCAGCGCAAACTCGTGCAGCCCGCGTTCCAGCCGCGACGTATCGAGCAGTACGGGCCGATCGTCACCGACAGCGCGCAGCGCCTCATGGCGGACTGGAAACCCGGGGACTCGCTGGATCTCAGCCAGCAGATGACCGCCCTCACGCTCATCGTGGTCGCCAGGTCGCTGTTCGCCTCCGTCATCGACGATCAGGTCGCGCAACTTTCCGCGGCGATGGACGTGATGATGGCGAGTTTCGGCCGGCACCTGTCGCCGCTCGCCCCGCTGTTGTTCCGGCTGCCGTTGCCGGCCACCCGCCGCTACAACGAGGCGGCGCAGACACTCGACCGCAACATCAGGGATCTGATCGACCGCCGCGCCGGCGACGCCAATCCGTCGGGCGATCTGCTCGGTGACCTCATCGCGGCGCATGAGGGCGCGGCGACGATGAGCCCGACGCAGCTGCGCGACGAGGTCATGACGCTCTTGGTGGCCGGGCACGAAACCACCGCCAACGCGCTGGCCTGGACGCTGTACCAGGTCACCGCGCATCCGCACGTCGACGCCAGGCTGGCCGAGGAGATACGCGCCACCGTAGGCGACGGCCTGCCGACGGCGCAGGATCTCGGCCGGATGCCGTACCTGCGCCAGGTGATCGAGGAATCGCTGCGACTCATTCCGCCGGTCTGGCTCATCAGCCGCAGGAGCTTGCAAGAGCAGCAGATCGGCGAGCATTCGGCGCCACGTGACACGCTGGTTCTCATCTCCCAGTACGTCATGCACCGCGACGAGCGCTGGTTTCCCGATCCGACCGTGTTCGACCCGGATCGCTGGGCGCTTGCCGCGCACATTGACCGGCCGAGATTCGCTTACATCCCGTTCGGCGCCGGGCACAGGGTGTGCGTAGGGGCGTCCTTCGCCAACATCGAACTTGGCTTGGTGCTGGCGAGCCTGCTCGCACGATGGCGCTTCCGCCTCCAACCCGGATTCACGCCAAGGATCCAGCCGCTGATCACGCTCAGGCCCGCACACGGGATACCGGTCACCGTGGAAGCCCGCGTCTGACCCCGGTCACAGCGGCAGCGGCGCCTCAGCCATGCGTCCGCGCCTTCGACCCACGAGGATTCCGGAGGGTCCCCCTATGCCTACTCACACGCGGACGCAGTCCGACACGCCATCTCGGATCGCGTCGGGCGCGATGACCGAGGTCATTTCGCTGGCGAGCAACGAGTCGCCGTTCGGACCCCTCCCGTCGGTCGCGCAGGCCATCGCCCGCGCCGCGGCCCGGGCAAATCGGTACCCTGACCCGGGCTGCGCCGAGTTGATCGCCCGACTGGCAAGCCGGTACGCCGTGGATGCGGCGCAGATCGTACTCGGCGCAGGCTCGGCGGCGCTGTGCCTCCAACTCGTCCAGACCGCCTGCCCGGGCGGAGACGGCGCGGTGGCGTTCAACTGGCGGTCCTTCGAGGCCTATCCGCTCTTCGCGGACATCGCGCGGGCCGGGCAACAACGCGCTCCCTTGGGTGAGAACCATGCACCCGATCTCGGCGCGCTGGCCGACGCCATCACCCCGAACACACGCCTGGTATTCGTCTGCACGCCGAACAACCCGACCGGTGTCGCCGTACGGGACGCCGATCTCAACGCATTTCTCAACGCGACGCCACCTGGAGTCCTGGTCGTGCTGGACGAGGCGTACCGCGAATTCGTGGACGATGACGCACCCGACGGGGTCGAGACAGCCAAGCGTTGGTGGAATCGCGGACGCGGCAACGTCGCCGTGCTGCGCACGTTCTCCAAGGCGTACGGCTTGGCCGGGCTGCGCGTCGGATACCTGATCGCGTCGGCACCCGTCGCCGACGCAGTTCGCGGGGCCGCCGCACCGTTCAGCGTCAACGCACTAGCTCAGGCGGCCGCCCTCGCGTCCCTCACGCCGGACGCGGACGAGGAATTGGCCGAGCGGCGCCGAGCCATCGTGCACGAGCGGCACCGGGTCCGCGACGCGCTGATCGCGGCGCACTTCGAGCTTCCCCCGAGCCAGGCCAACTTCGTCTGG
>NZ_DASZGI010000325.1:0-7444 GCF_035938995.1 Actinocrinis sp. | reverse complement strand
GTCGAAAAAGATGCCGCCCTGGCGCGGCGATTCCAGCCGGTCTACGTTTCCGAGCCAACCGTCGAGGATACGGTGTCGATATTGCGCGGCCTCAAGGAGAAGTACGAGCAGCATCACGGCGTCAGGATTACGGACTCAGCGATCGTCGCCGCCGCAACGAGCGCGGCGTCTTTTTCCACGTGCTTCTTGTATTCGTCGAGCGTAGTGGCGCCGATGCAGTGCAGCTCGCCGCGCGCCAGCGCGGGCTTGAGCAAGTTCGACGCATCCATGGCGCCGTCGGCCTTGCCGGCGCCGATGATGGTGTGCATCTCGTCGATAAACAGAATGTAGGCGCCGGCGGAAGACGTGACTTCCTGCAGCACCCCCTTGAGCCTTTCCTCGAATTCGCCGCGGTATTTGGCGCCCGCGATCATCGCGCCCATGTCGAGTGCCAGCAATTGCTTGTCCTTGAGGCCTTCGGGGACGTCGCCGTTGACGATGCGCAGCGCCAGCCCTTCGACGATGGCGGTCTTGCCGACGCCGGGCTCGCCGATCAGCACCGGGTTGTTCTTGGTGCGCCGCGACAGCACCTGCACCACGCGCCGGATCTCGGTGTCGCGGCCGATCACCGGGTCCAGCCTGCCGTCCCGGGCGAGGCTGGTGAGGTCGACGCTGTACTTATCCAGCGCCTGGAACGTCGCCTCGGGGTCGGGAGAGGTGACGCGGGCGCTGCCGCGGACCTTGGTGAAGGCTTCGCGCAGTGCCTGAGGCGTGGCCCCGAACTCGCGCAGCAGCCGCGCAGTGGCGTCATCGCCCGCCGCGATCCCGGTGAGGAGGTGCTCGGTCGAGACGTATTCGTCGTCGAGCTTGCGCGCCTCATCCCCTGCGTGGTTGAGCACGGCGAGCGTAGGACGGGAGAATTCGGGCGCGGCGACGGTGGAACCAGCCGCCTTAGGCAGCCGGTTGCGCAGCTGCTCGGCGGCGGCGGCCAGGCGCACCCGGTCGGCACCGACCGCCTCAAGCAGCGGTCGCGCGGTGCCGTCCGCCTGGGAGAGCAGGGCGAGCAGCACGTGTACGGGTTCGACCTGGGGGTTGCCCTCCCCGGCGGCTGACCGGATGGCGACCGACAGCGCCTCTTGGGAACGGGTCGTCAGATTCGACGGTTCCATCGGACCTCATTTCGGGACCGTGGTTTGCGACAAGGGATTACCGTGGCGCGACGGGCAGGGCCGCCGCACCATTCGTGTGCCAGGGGGTGTTTGAAAAGTATCGTCGGATAAGCCTGCGGCGTCTGACGCGTGCGATTCGCAAGGCGGCGGAGCTCCCTCATATGGTGCCTGGCGGCACCGGGGGTGCTTCGCTAACGCAGCGAGCGTGCCGCTCGCGTGTGTGAGGGGCCGGGGTGGCGGCGAAAGTTCGTGCCACGGGGCGTTCTTCCGCGTAGCGCGGACTACAGCCGCTCCACAACCCTGGCTCCATACGCGAGCCGAATACACAGCAGGCGTCGCGGGTCCGGCGAGACTTTTCAAATACCCTCCAGGTCAGTGCTGTGGCTTCCAGACAACCAGCGCGGTGGAGGGGCCGAGGGCCGGCAGCAGGTCGGGGCGGTGCAGCGGGTTCGGCGGCAGCGCGGACGCCTGGGCGGGCAGCGCCACCGGGATGGTGGTGGCCGCCGCTATCGCGAGCCGCTCCTCGAGCTCGACGACCCGGGCGCTGAGCTCGGCCACCTGGTCCTGCAGCTCGCGGATCCGCTTGATCCCGGCCAGGTTCACGCCCTCGTCCTGGCTCAGCCGCTGTACCTCGCGCAGCAGCTCGATGTCGCGGGCCGAGTAGCGGCGGCCGCGCCCCGGCGCCCGGTCCGGGCTGACCAGGCCGAGCCGGTCGTACTGGCGCAGCGTCTGCGGGTGCAGGCCGGAGAGCTCCGCGGCGGCCGAGATCACGTAGGCCGGGGTGGTGTCGGCGATCTGTGCCCTGTTGTCGTTCGGATGGTTCGGCAGCATCATGACTCTCCCTTCGCCGCCGCCAGCAGTTCGGCACGCACGTCGTGGTCGGCGGTGGCGTCCCGGTACTTCTCCAGTGCGGCCGAGGCCGCCTCGCTCAGCTTGGTCGGCACGGCGACCTCGAAGGTGACCAGCAAGTCCCCTCGGGTGCCGTCCTTGCGCGGCGCTCCCTTACCGCGCACCCGCAGCGTGCGGCCGTTGGCGCTGCCCGCGGGCAGCTTCACGGTGACCGGGAGCCCGTCGAGGATCGGCACCTTGATGTCGGCGCCGAGCACCGCCTCCGGATAGGTCACCGGGACGGTCACGGTCAGGTTGTCGGCGTCGCGTCCGAACACCTTGTGCGGCTTCACGTGGACGATCACGTAGAGGTCTCCCGCCGGTCCGCTGCGCTCCCCGGGAGCGCCCTTGCCTTTGAGCCTGATCCGGCTTCCGTCCCGCACCCCCGAGGGGATGCGCGCCTGGAGGGTGCGGGTGGAGGCGGCCCGTCCCGAGCCGTGGCAGGTGGGGCAGGGGTCGTCGACCACCAGTCCGCGCCCCTTGCACTCGCGGCAGGGTTCGGAGAAGGCGAAACCGCCCTGGTTCCGGCTCACCTGGCCGGTGCCGGAGCAGTTCGGGCACACCCGCGGGGTGGTCCCGGCCTTGGCCCCGGTCCCGGCGCACGCCTTGCACGGCGCCTCGCTGGTCATTCGCAGCGGGATCGTGACGCCCTCGATCGACTGCATGAACGTGATCGTGGCCTCGGTCTCCACGTCGGCACCGCGCCGGCCCGGAGTCGGCGCCGGACCTCCCGGGCGGCCCCGGCCGAAGATCCCGCCGAGGATGTCGCCGAGCCCGCCCTGGCCAGCCTGTCCGCTGTTACCGAGCAGGTCACCGAGGTCGAACGGGAAGCCGCCGGCGCCACCCGCGCCGCCGGGCCGGAAACCGCCGCCGAACAGAGAGCGCGCCTCGTCGTACTCCTTGCGGCGCTTGTCGTCGGACAGCACGTCATAGGCCTCGGAGATCTCCTTGAACTTCTCCTCCGCCTTGGCGTCCCCCTTGTTCGCGTCCGGGTGGAACTGCCGGGCGAGCTTGCGGTACGCCTTCTTGATGTCGGCCGTCGGCGCGTCCTTCGGGACGCCGAGCACCTTGTAGTAGTCCTTCTCCAGGTAGTCCTTGGTGCTCATCTTCGCTCCGCTCGCGCTTCTACTGCTCGACCCCGTCGCCGGGCTGGGCGACGGTCACCCGGGCCACCCGCAGCACCCGGTCGCCGAGGCGGTAGCCGGGCTGGAGGATCTCCACCACCGTGTCCTCCTCGATCTCGGGCGCCTCCCGGTGCATCAGCGCCTCGTGCACGTTCGGGTCGAACAGCTCCCCGACCGTGCCGAACTGCTCGAGCCCCAGCTTGGCCACCGTCGACTCGAGGGACTCGGCCACCCGCCGGAAGCCGCCCTCCAGCTCGCCGTGGTCCCGGGCGCGGCCGATGTCGTCGAGCACCGGCAGCAACTCGCCCAGCACCTTGCCGAGCGAGAGTTCCGCCATCGCCACCCGGTCGCGCTCCACCCGCCTGCGGTAGTTCACGTACTCGGCCTGCAGCCGCTGCAAATCCGCGGTCCGCTCGTTGAGTTCGGCCTGCGCGCCCTGCAGATCGTTGGTGCGCTCGGCCAGCTTCGCCAGCAGCTCGGCCACCGCGAGGTTCGCCGTCGGGTCGCCCGGATCGCCCCCGATCGCCTCGTTGACGCGCTCGGCGAACTGCTCGCCGTCACTGTTTTGACCGGCACTGTCCTTGGCGGCCTCGAAACCCTCGTCGTCGCCGTATACGCGGGCGTCGTCGCCGGCCTCCTGGCCGGGGTGGTAGAGGTCGTCGCTCACGGCTTCTTTTCTCCTTGGATCCGATCGATCGGGGGCGCTGCCGGGCGCGCGCCGGGTCGGGGTGAAGCTATCGCCCCGACCCGGTCCGTGCCCGGCTGACGGCGGAAGCGCCGCGGTTCAGCCGTTCTTGCCCTCGTCGACGATCTCCGCGTCGACCACGTCGTCCGGCTCCTGCTCCTGGTGCGGTGCGGCGTCCTGCGGCTCGCCCGGCGACGCGGCCTGCGCCGCCTGGGCCTGCTCGTAGAGCGCGGCGCCCAGCTTCTGGCTGGTGGTGGCGAGCTTCTCGGCGCTGGTCTTGATCGTCTCGACGTCGGTGCCGGTCAGCGCCTGCTTGGTGTCCGCGATCGCCGCCTCGACCTCGGTCTTGACGTCGGCCGGGACCTTGTCGCTGTTGTCCCGCAGGAACTTCTCGGTCTGGTAGACCAGCCCCTCGGCCTGGTTGCGGGTCTCGGCCTCCTCGCGGCGGCGGTGGTCCTCCTCCGCGTACTGCTCGGCCTCGCGCATCATCCGGTCGATGTCTTCCTTCGGCAGCGCCGAGCCGCCGGTGATGACCATGGACTGCTCCTTGCCGGTGCCCAGGTCCTTGGCGGAGACGTTGACGATGCCGTTGGCGTCGATGTCGAAGGTGACCTCGATCTGCGGCAGGCCGCGCGGCGCCGGGGGCAGCCCGGTGAGCTCGAACATGCCCAGCCGCTTGTTGTAGGCCGCGATCTCCCGCTCGCCCTGGTAGACCTGGATCTGCACGGAAGGCTGGTTGTCCTCGGCGGTGGTGAAGATCTCCGAGCGCTTGGTCGGGATCGTGGTGTTGCGCTCGATCAGCTTGGTCATGATGCCGCCCTTGGTCTCGATGCCGAGGGACAGCGGGGTGACGTCGAGCAGCAGGACGTCCTTGACCTCGCCCTTGAGCACGCCGGCCTGCAGGGACGCGCCGATGGCGACGACCTCGTCCGGGTTGACGCCCTTGTTGGGCTCCTTGCCGCCGGTCAGCTCGCGCACCAGCTCGACCACCGCGGGCATCCGGGTGGAGCCGCCGACCAGGACCACGTGGTCGATGTCGCGCACCGAGATCCCGGCGTCCTTGATGACGTTGTGGAACGGGGCCTTGCACCGCTCGAGCAGGTCCGCGGTCAGCTGCTGGAACTGCGCGCGGGTCAGCCGCTCGTCCAGGTGCAGCGGGCCCTCGGCCGAGGCGGTGATGTACGGCAGGTTGATCGTGGTCTCCGAGGAGGCGGACAGCTCGATCTTCGCCTTCTCGCCGGCCTCGCGCAGCCGCTGCATGGCCATCTTGTCCTTGGACAGGTCCACGCCGTGTGCGTTCTTGAACTGGTTGACCAGGTAGTTGACCACGGCCTGGTCCCAGTCGTCGCCGCCGAGGTGGTTGTCGCCATTGGTGGCCTTGACCTCGATGGTGGAGAAGCCGTCTTCGTCCTTGCCGACCTCGAGCAGGGACACGTCGAAGGTGCCGCCGCCCAGGTCGAACACGAGGATCATCTGGTCGCCCTCGCCCTTGTCCAGCCCGTAGGCCAGCGCGGCTGAGGTCGGCTCGTTGATGATGCGCAGCACGTTGAAGCCGGCGATCTCGCCGGCCTCCTTGGTGGCCTGGCGCTCGGAGTCGGAGAAGTACGCCGGGACGGTGATGACCGCGTCGGTCACCTTCTCCCCGAGGTACGCCTCGGCGTCCCGCTTGAGCTTCTGCAGGATGAACGCGCTGATCTGCTGGGCTGTGAACGACTTGTCGTCGATCTGGATCTTCCAGTTGGTGCCCATGTGCCGCTTGACCGAGCGGATCGTGCGGTCGACGTTGGTCACCGCCTGGCGCTTGGCCACCTCGCCCACCAGGACCTCGGCGTTGCGCGCGAACGCGACCACCGACGGGGTGGTCCGGGCGCCCTCGGCGTTCGTGATGACGGTGGGCTCGCCACCCTCGAGGACGGAGACGACCGAGTTGGTCGTTCCAAGGTCGATGCCGACCGGACGTGCCATCGTGGCTTCCTTAGGTTAGACGCGGTCATAAGCTCGTCGCTGCTTCTGCCAGTCTCCGGACCCTAGTAGTTGAGCCCAGCAGACTCAACAATAAGGGTTGAGGTGGTTGGACTCAACTCGTGCGCGAGAACCCACATTGGCCAGGCCAATCGTCGTCCGAGGGGAATCTCCCCCGCTATGGCGCCACCCAAGCGCCCCGCCATCGGGAGGCGGCGGCGACGGTGCTGGCGGGGGGGCGAGGTTCAGCTCTGCGTGCGGTGTACCTGGACGCCGCTTTTCCACACGCTGTGGATGAGCGGGACGCCGGGCCGGTAGGCAAGATGCAGATAAGACGGTGCGTCGAGTAGAGCGAAGTCGGCCCGGGCGCCGATGCCGAGGTGGCCGATGTCGGTCCGTCCGAGCGCCCTCGCGCCCCCTGCTGTCGCCGCGAGGAGCGCTTCTGCAGGGCTCATCCGCATCTCGCGGACCGCCAGCGCGATACAGAAGGGCATCGATGAGGTGTAACAGGAGCCGGGATTGCAGTCGGTCGCGATGGCCACAGTCGCTCCGGCCTCGATAAGCCGCCGCGCGTCCGGATAAGGCGAGCGTGTGGAGAACTCCACACCCGGCAACAGCGTCGCGACCGTAGATGATCCGGCCAGCGCCTCGACGTCCGTGTCGTCGAGGAACGTGCAATGGTCCGCCGACGCCGCGCCGTACTCCACGGCGAGCCGGACTCCCGGTCCAGGCCCGAGCTGGTTGGCGTGCAGGCGAATCCCCAGACCGCGCGCCTTCGCCGCGTCGAGCACCGCACGCGTCTCGTCCTCGTCGAACGCGCCGCGCTCGCAGAACACGTCTACATAGTTGGCACTCGGTGCACAGGCCTCGAGCATCGGGCCGCGTACCAGGTCTACGTAGTCGGCGCGCCGCTCGGCGTACTCAGCGGGGACGACGTGCGCGCCGAGGAATGTCGCCGCGTCGCACTCCTCGCGGGCGATCCGGATCGCGCGCGCCTCGTCGTCCACGGTCAGCCCGTAGCCGGTCTTGCACTCCACGGTCGTCGTGCCCTGACGCGTCATCTCCGCGACGAGCCGCCGGACGTTCGCCCGCAGTGCCGCGTCGGCGGCGGCCCTGGTCGCGGCCACCGTCGTGCGGATTCCCCCGGCGCGGTACGGCTCGCCGGTCATCCGCGCCTCGAACTCGGCCGCCCGGTCGCCGGCGAAGACGAGGTGGGCGTGGCTGTCCACAAAGCCGGGGATGACCGCGCGGCCACCGGCATCGATGCTTTCGTCGGCGGCGGGCGCTGCGGAGGCGGAACCCACCCAGGCGACCCGACCGTCTTCGACCACGAACGCGGCGTCGCGCACAACCCCCAGGCCGGCGGCCGGACGTCCGTTGTTCACCGAAGGGACGTCCGCTGTCCCATTGACGGATTGCGCTGTCTCGTCGGCGGATAGGGTTTCTACCACGCTGTGGATAACCAGGGTACTGTTTTCCACACCCTGTGGATGACTTGTGACTAATTCGCCGATCTCTGTTACAAGCAGGGCTCTGCTAGCCATGTGCGCGCCCGTCATACGGGCTCTTCGTCAGCGAACGGCGGTAGACCGCGCGGATCGCGTCGCCGAGCCGCCGCGGAGCGTTGTCCACAAGCA
>NZ_DASZGI010000324.1:0-30432 GCF_035938995.1 Actinocrinis sp. | reverse complement strand
GTGACCGTGTCGGCGGGGGGTGATGCGGCGGTCAACGTGCAGGTCACCAGTCAGGTCGGTAAGAGCCTGGCGATAGCCGAGAGCATCGCGGTCCCGCTGATCCTGCTCCTGCTGCTGTTCGCGTTCGGCAGCGTGGTCGCGGCGCTGCTGCCCCTCGCCCTGGGCGGGATCGCGATCCTGGCCACCTTCGCCGAGCTGTTCCTGCTCGGCTCGCTCACCAACGTCTCGGTCTACTCCATCAGCCTGACCACCCAGCTGGGCCTGGGCCTGGGCATCGACTACGCCCTGCTGATGGTCAGCCGATTCCGCGAACAGCTCGCCACCGGCGACGACGTACCCACGGCGGTCGCGCGCACCACCGCCACCGCCGGGCGCACCATCCTGTTCTCCGCCACCACCGTGGCCATCGCGCTGACCGCGCTGCTGGTGTTCCCGCAGTACTTCCTGCGCTCCTTCGCCTACGCCGGCATCGGCGTCGCCCTGATCGCCGCCGTCGCCACGGTCCTGGTCATCCCGGCGCTGCTCGCCCTGCTCGGCACCCGGGTCAACGCCGGACGCCTGCCCTGGGCCACCTCCGGGCGCGGGGACGCCTCCCGCTTCTGGGAACGCATCGCCGGCGCGGTCACCCGCCGCCCGCTGCTCGCCGCCCTACCGGTGGTCGCGGTGCTGCTGCTCGCCGCCTCCCCCCTGTTGAAGGTCGCCTTCGGCACACCCGACGCCACCGTGCTGCGCCCGGGCATCAGCAGCCGCCAGGTCTCCGACACCCTCGCCGCCGCCTTCCCCGGCAACGCCACCAGCACCATCGACATCGTCACCACCGCCCCCCTACCCTCTACCGCCATCACCGGCTACGCGCGCGCGGTATCCGCGCTGCCCGCCGTGGTGCGCGTGGACAGCAGCGCCGGCACCTTCACCGCCGGCCGCCTAACCACCCCGGACCCCGGCGACGGCGCACTCGGCAACCGGGCCGCGCAGCGCCTAGCGGTCACCCTCACCGCCGCCGCCGACTCCCCCACCGCCCAAAACCTCGTCACAACAATCCGGGCCCTCCCGAACCCCGACCATGTCGCCACCCTGGTCGGCGGCCCCTCCGCGGACCTCGTGGACTCCAAGGAATCGATAGCGGCCGACCTGCCCTGGGCCGCGCTGATAGTGGCGCTGGCCACGTTCGTGCTGCTGTTCCTGTTCACCGGCAGCGTCATCCAGCCGCTGCGGGCGCTGCTCGTCAACGGCTTGAGCCTGTCCGCCGCGCTCGGCGCGATGACGTGGATCTTCCAGCAGGGGCACCTGGCCACCTGGCTCCACATCACCGCCCGGCCGATGGACACCTCCATGACCGTGCTGCTGCTGTGCATCGCCTTCGGCCTGTCCATGGACTACGAGGTGTTCCTCACCAGCCGCATCAAGGAACTACACGACCAGGGCGCGGACCCACGCACCAGCGTGGTCCAGGGCCTGGCCCGCACCGGCCGGATCGTATCCACCGCCGCAGGACTGCTCGCCGTCTCCCTGTTCGCCTTCGCCACCAGCACCGTCAGCTTCCTACAGATGTTCGGCCTCGGCGCCGGCCTGGCCGTCCTGATCGACGCCACCCTCATCCGCGGCATCCTCGTCCCCGCCATCACCACACTGACCGGCGACACGATCTGGTACGCCCCCAGCCCACTACGACGACTCCACCGCCGAATCGGCCTGTCCGAAAGCGAGAGCACTGGCACCGGTCCACATCTTGCCAACGCGGCTCAGCGACGCCGCGGGATCAGACCGGCGAGCGCCGCGAACCACAGCCGGTCCTCCGGCCGGTAGCAGACCTTTTTCACGTGCCGACGCAGCACCGTGCTCTCGTGCCGCAGGACCAGCAATTCGGCGGCGCGGGACACGTCGCGCCGCGCCAGCGCGGCCACGGCGCTGAGGATCTTGCGAGTCGGCCGGTAGGCGAGGAGAGCAGCGTCCTGCCATGCTGCCAGCTGCGGAGACGAGACCCCGGGTCCAACGACCCGTTTCGTGAGAACGAGCGCCACACCGTGGCCGGGCCACCCAATGCACCTCACGCCGTCGACCTTGACAGCATATCGTTTATCGTTATTATCGCTTAACGATATCCCATGAGCGATACCTGCGATGCGGGGACCGGCCGCGCAGGCCGGTCCCCGCGGGGCTGCCACGGTTGAAGGGTGTGGACGTGACGACAACGACCGAGCGCAACAAGCTGACCGAACCGCTGGCATCGGTGACGGCCTACTTCGGCGTGCTGATGCTGCTTGCGCTGGCGGTCTTCGGCGGGTTCTGGGCGTTCGGGTCGGGTGCCTACGGCGGCACACCGTCCGTGTGCGAGGACCAGCCCGGCATGACCTACACCGGCTCCTGGCAGTCCCCCTTCGTGGCCGCCAGGCCCGGCGCGTCGATCAACATCAACGGCACCGTCCAGGCGTGCGCCAACGACCCGGGGATCGGCCAGTGGGCACTGTACGGCCTGGCGCAGGCGCCCACCATCCTGGCCTGGTGCGGCGTCCTGCTGCTGCTGTGGCGCCTGATCAGGATCGCGGACCGGACAGGCCCGTTCACACCGGCAGTCGCCACGGCGATGCGGCGGCTGGGCTGGTTCATCCTCACCGCGAGCCTCACCGTCGCCCTGCTGCGCGCGGTCGCCGTCGGCCTGCTCCTCAGCGGCCTGCTCACAGGCTAGAGCACGGGCGTGAACACGTATCCCGGCCTGGTGTGGGAGGCGGTGCGCGCCGTCATGCCCGTCCCCGCTCTGGCGGGTGCCGCACTGCTGACCCTGGCGCGTATCTTCCGGGTCGGCGCGGCCATGCACGACGAACTCAAAGGCACGGTGTGAAAGCCCGCTCCACGTCCGATGACAGCACTGCGGCCGGCGCCGACGACGATGCCTCCGGCATCCAAGTCCGGCTCGACGCCCTGCTCAGCGAGGCAGGCATGACCCTGACCGAGCTGTCCGACCGGGTCGGGGTCACGGTCGTCAACCTGTCCAAACTCAAAAACGGCCACGCCAGGGCGATCCGGTTCTCCACACTGGCCGCGATCTGCCAGGCCCTGGGCTGCCAACCCGGTGACCTGCTGCGCTACCCCGACCAACCAGACGGGCACTGACCCGCGCCAGGCAACCCGTCACCGCCGGTGTGCAGTAGGCCCGCACGCTCCAGAGCGACCCGGACAATCCAGCCCGTCACGACACCAAGCCGAAGCCGGACGCGGCCGGTGAACGCGGCCCCCCGGTGCCATCTCGATCACCAGCCTGCGCAGGGCCGCCGCCGTGGGCGGTCGGCGCAGTACCGCGCTCTCGTGCCGCACCACCACAAGCGCGGCGTCCTTTGACGCGTCGTGGCGCGCGGCGACGGCAAACGCACCGAGCTTCACATCGAGAATAAGGTCCTGCGTGCGGCCACGGAGCCGCCGATCCAGCGTGCTCCCACGCGAGAACGTTTCGCGTTTGTCGACGGCCTCGGGGATCGCATCAGTGCGAGCGAATCGCGTCGGCGCCGTCTCGCGTCAGCGGGTCGTGATCCTTTCCAATGCGACGCGCACCTCGCGCCGCAACGCTTCGTCGTCGGTGATGTCCGCGGTGCCGTAGGCCGACGATCCGGCGGGCCGGTTGTGGCGGCGCACGGCCGCGAGTTCGGCGCGCAGCAACGGCTCCAGCGCTGCGGCCGCGGGGCCCATGTCCACAGCGCAGCGCGCGATTCGTCGGCGCGTGTGGTGCGCCGTCGTCCATGCGCGCGTCATGGCCGGGACCGCCTTGGCGCCATCGCCGGTGGTGTACCACAGCGCGATCGCGGCGGTGAGCCAGGCCCAGAAGTCCGCGCCGTCGAGCATCTGGTCGAGCCGGGCGAGCAGCGCGTCCGACGGGCCGCCTGCCATCGTGCCCGACCCGGCACCGAGCAGTGCGAGCCCTTCGGCCGCCGCCAGGGTCGGCCGCGCATGAGGGTCGAGCAGGACGCGCTCGAAGACCGGCCGCAGCAGCGGGTCGTCGGGCCGGAGGCGGGCCAGCGCGCTCGCCGCGTTCACCGCGGTCCACTGGTCGGGGTGATCGAGGATGCGCCGCAGCCCGTCGACCGCGCCGTCGGCCGCGGCCGCCGCCGGCCCGATCGAACCCAGCGCCGCCGCGGCGCTGAAACCCGCACGGTCGTCGTCGAGCATGGCAACCAGGTCGGGTGCGGCGCTCAGCGCCGCCGGGCCGATCCGCCCGAGCGCGAAAGCCAGCTGCGCCCGCGCCTCGCTGTCCCGGTCCGAATCCTTCAATGTGCTGATGCGCTCGCGGATGGGCTCGACCAGCTCCGCCGCGACCGGTCCGGCCGCGCCGATCATCTGGCCCAGCTGCCAGACCGGCTCCGGGTACGCCAGACACCAGCGCAGGATCGGCACGACGCGCGGATCGCGAGCCCGCGCCAGCGTACCCACCAGCGTGCCGACCCGCGCGCTGGCCGGCCCTTGTACGACGATCCACGAGCTCGCGGCGGCGAACCGGTCGTTTGCGGCGCCCACGTGCTCACGTCGAGCGTCCGCGAGCACCTCTGCGATCGCGTCGGCTGCCGGAACCGCCAGCTCATGCAGATCCTCGAGCGCGTGGACGGCCATCATCCGCACGTCCGGTCCGGCGGACCGGTCGCAAAGATGGCCGCCGACCTTCCCCACCAGCTGCGCATAGTCCCCGCGATAATCCCGCATCAGCCACAGCGCCATCCGCAGCGCGTCCTCGGCCCGCTCCCCCCGCCCTGCATCCAACTCGCGCGATATCAGCACCATGCGGTCGCCGACCCGCTCGTCGAGTGCGCCGTTCACCCGCGCCAGGAGACTACCGGCAGACGAACCCGGCGCCGAGTCGTCCGCGTACATGTCCCCGGCCAAGCGAAGCGCCACGTCGACGACATCCGCAGGCAGCCGCTGCGGAATCCGCTCGGCGATCTGGGCCAGTGCGGCTAGCCGGACGTGCGGGTCCTGCGCCTCGGACGCCAGCAAATCCAGCAGCCACTGCTGCGCGTCCTGGTCGATCGACGCCGCATCGTACGGATCGGCCGAGGCGACCAGGAGATACGCGTTGATCAGCGCGACCTGGACATCCGGGTCGCTCTCCCCAGCGAGCACCGCGCGCAGCGTACCCATCACCAGCGCACGCTCATCGCGGCAGTACATAAGCACACCGGCGGCGCTGTAGCGCACCTGAACATCAGCATTACGCAACGCCGCAAGGTACCCAGGCATGCCGACCATTACCCCGTCATAGGCCCGGCGCACCGCTGGCAGCCACTTGGCCTCTTGCGGATCGGGCTCGCTCGCGCCTCCGCGTCCGAGGCTGTATCCGGCGATGCTGGCGAGCAGGTCGAGGATGCCCGCCCGATCCGGGAAACCGGGCGCGATCGCCGCCCTGACGAGGAACGGAACCGCGGCGATGGTGGAGTCGTATATATCGCCCTGATGATGGACCGTCCCCCAGAAGAACCCCAGTGCGTCCTCGCGTTCCTCGGGATCCGCCGAGGCCAGCCCGGACAACATGGTCGGCACGTCGTGCGCCGAGCCATAAGCGTGCTTAAACGACGACCACGGCACCCGCTCGAAGCCCTCGAACACACCCGCCCAGGCCACCACACCCATCACCCCTCGCCCGCTGCCGCGCCCGATCGTACACACGCAGCGCGAGGTGGCCGCGGAACCCTGACACGGCCAGCCCGACACCAAACCGCCTGTTCAAGCCGCACGCATCGAACTATCGAGCCCCACGCGTACCACTTCGGACGGCGCGGCCTGACGGGTCACTTCCACCGGAAATGCACGAAGACGCGGCCGAAGTTGTCCGAGTCCTTCTCCACCCGGTGATACAGCGCCTTGATCTCCTTCTGGTCGAGGAATCGCAGGACGCGCTTCTTGAGCTGACCGGAGCCCTTGCCCGGGATGATCTCGACCAGCGGCGCCTTCTTCGCCACCGCCTCGTCGATGATCGCCCGCAGCGCACGGTCGATCTGCTCACCGCTGTTGTAGATCTCGTGCAGGTCGAGTTTCAGCTTCACCCGCCCATCATCTCCCCGCGAGCCGACCGGCGGTCGCCGGGTCAGCGGGCGCGGCCCCGGAAGTTCTGGGAGACGTTGGCTGCTCCCCCGGAGCCGGAGGGCAGCGATCCCGAGGACCAGGCGAGCTTGCTGCCCCCGGAGCGTGCGGAGCCTTGCCGCTTGGCGGCGCCGGCGCCCTTTTTCGCGGTGGTTTTCACAGCGGCGGCGCCCTCTCGCGTGCGGGGCGCGCCGCCGCCACCGTTCCCGCGTCGATGCCGTGGTGCGCCACCGTGCGCGGCGGTGTCGCGGGGAGCGGACCCGCCGGTGCCTTCGGGTGTAGTGGTCGACGCGGCGATCTGCTCGGGCGTCGCGAAGGTACGCTCGCCCGGTGCCAGGGTGCTGATCAGCGGGTCACCGGGGACGAGGCGGGTGGTGGTCGCCGTGATCCTGGCCTTGCGGGTCAGCTCGCGCACCTCGCCGACCTGGGCATCGGTCATCAGCGTGACCACGGTGCCGGAGCTACCGGCCCGCGCGGTGCGGCCGGAGCGGTGCAGGTACGCCTTGTGCTCGACCGGCGGGTCGGCATGCACGACCAGCTCGACGTCGTCCACGTGGATGCCCCGCGCGGCGATGTCGGTGGCGACCAGGGTGGTGGCCCGGCCCTGCGCGAACGCCTCCAGGTTGCGGGTGCGGGCGTTCTGCGCGAGGTTGCCGTGCAGTTCGACGGCGGGTACCCGGGCGGCGGCCAGCTGCCGGGCGAGCTTCTTCGCCCCGTGCTTGGTGCGGGTGAACACGATCGTGCGGCCGGGCGCTGCGGCCAGCTCGATGACGATCGGCACCCGGTGCTCGGCGTGGATGTGCAGGAGATGGTGGGTCATGTCCGGGACTTCGGAGTGCTGCGAGTCGACCGAGTGCGTGACCGGGTTGGTCAGGTAGCGTCGCGCCAGCTGGTCGATGCCGTTGTCCAGCGTGGCGGAGAACAGCAGCCGCTGGGCACGGGCGGGCGTGGCGTCCAGGATGCGCTTGACCATGGGCAGGAAGCCCAGGTCCGCCATGTGGTCGGCCTCGTCGAGCACGGTGACCTGCACCGCGTCGAGGATCGCGTGGCCGGAGCCCAGATGGTCGAGCAACCGTCCCGGGCAGGCGACGACCAGGTCGACGCCGGAACGCAGCGCGGAGACCTGCGGGCCGGCGGACACCCCGCCGAAGATCGCGGCCGTGCGCAGGCCCAGCGCGGCGGCGAGGGGCTTGGCGGCTTCGTGGATCTGCGTCGCCAGCTCCCGGGTCGGCGCGAGGACCAGCGCCCGCGGCCGGTTCGGGCGCCGCTTGGACGGCGACGCGGCGAGGCGGGTGACCACAGGCAGCAGGAACGCGAGGGTCTTGCCAGAACCGGTGCGGCCGCGGCCGAGCACGTCGCGCCCGGCTAGGGAGTCCGGCAGGGTCGCGGCTTGGATCGGGAACGGGGCGGTGATGCCGCTCGCCTCGAGCAGCGCGGTCAGCGCCGCGGGCACGCCGAGCTCGGCGAACGTGGTCGTGGGCGCAGGCGTGGGCGCAGTGGATCGAGTGGGGCGGCGGGCCGCCATGAAGACTCCGAACGTGGGAACAGCCGCAGCTCAACACGGACATACCAGTGCAGGATGCCGGTGCCGACTACGTGGTCACATGGACGAAAGTCCCAGCGATTACGGCACGTGGATCAAGATTGCGGCGCGGGGTCCTGTGACTCCCGCTGCGACAATGCTACCGCTTGCAGCCGGGTGCGCGGCGCCGCCCCAGCCCGCGGCACTGCCGCAGGATCATCAGTATCCTGATCAGTCTCGCCGTCTCGGAGGCCAGCGGACGCGCCGGACACCACAGCGCCCGTCACGGCCGACCGCCGCGATCCGGCCGCCCTCGCCGCCGCGACATTCGAGCGCGAACACCACCGCGCTCCGCACCTGGGCGCACGGCGCGGCGCCGACGGTCCGAATGCGGCGCCGTCCGGGGTAAGCTTGTCCAGGTATGGAGTGAGAACCGCGACGCGAGATCCGTAGGGTTCGGATCCGGGGCGGCCACTCCATGAAGGAGAAAAAGCATGGCAACCGGCACTGTGAAGTGGTTCAACGCGGAAAAGGGTTTCGGGTTCATCGAGCAGGACGGGGGCGGCCCCGACGTGTTCGCCCACTACTCCGCGATCGCCACCCAGGGCTACCGCGAACTACGCGAGGGGCAGAACGTCACGTTCGAGATCACCCAGGGACCCAAGGGCCCCCAGGCCGCGAACATTCTGCCGCTGTGAACTGATCTTGTGACTAAGGGGTCGCCGGACTTCGGTCCGGCGACCCCTCGTGGGTTTCCGGCCGCCTCAGCGCCGGCCGCCGGAGGCACCCGGCCTGTTCAACGGTCGAACGCGGCGAGCAGTCCGGCGCAGACCGCGCATCGGTGCGGGGCGGCCAGAGCGGCGAAATCGTAATCGCGGTCGTCCACGTCCGCTGGACGATGGGACCTGCCGCACAGGGACGCGGCCCCCGGCACACTGTCCACAGCGACCGCGTGCCCCTTGCGCAGTGCTCGCGCCGTGGGCGTGCGCACCGTCGTGGTGGTCGGCCAACTGGTTCCGTACCGGACGAAGAAGTCCACGCGATTCCATCGAGTAGGAGCGGGCGAGTAGGAGCGGACACTGGGCGCTGCGCGTCGGTCAGGCCCTGCCGACGCCGTGGGCGAGCCTGCTCAGCAGCGCTCCGGTCTCCTTGGCGACGTGATGGTAAGACCGCCGGGCCTGCCGCTCTCCGTGCTCGGCATGTTCAAGACGCTGCCGGGCCGCGGCCGACGGGAAACCAGGAGGGCGCGACGCCTCGTGCAGGCGAAGCGCAGCCCGCTCCACGCCCTCACGGGCCGCACGCCACCTATGCTGCGCCGCCCGCCGCCTCGCGATGACCTGCTCACGGCTTTCGGCGCTCTGTGTGAGTGGAGCTGCCCCAGCGGCGGTGGCGGTCGCGGATGCGGCGGTGCCCAAACCGCCCGAGTCCCGGGAGGAATGAGATCTGTCGTCTGATACGCGGGCGCCCACCAGGGACCGCCGATCTTCTCGCGCAGTCGCGAGAGCTTCTACGCCACAAGGTGAGGCGTAGTAACACTCTACACCTCAGCGCCGCAGACCATGATCACCACTGTGGGAGGGGCTGCCTAGCGGTACCACTTTCTCCCGGGCGGCAACTCCTCCACGTGGAATGTGCGCGTAGTGTCCTTCGCCGTCAGGTCGGCGATGCACTGGGCCGCAAGCTGAGGCGAGTCGTAGCGATAGGCGTTGGCCTTCACGAATGTGATCCCGTCAGCTCCCCACGACCTGCCCCAATAACTCCCGGAATCGGTTGCGATGATCCAGCTCGCGGAGATCGTCATGTGGCGAGCGTAGATTGGCACCTCGCCTTAAGCAACAGCCGATGCCTCCGCCGGTGGCCCCATCGCCTCAGCGCGGCATGATCGTCTCGCCCAAAAGATCGCCGTCACCTGCGCGCGGCGCGCGACAGCGGATGCGTCGATGACACGCCGAACGCCGACCGGCGCTGAACCCTTTGCGAGATCAGCCGGTCGTGACGGGGTGCGACGCGCCGCTGTCCGCGAGGGCATCGTCCACCGTGCGGTACTCGGGGAGTATCCGCGTCAGCTTCGTGATCCTGATGATCCGTGCGAGTGACGCTCTCGCGCCCACCAATCGCACCCACCCACCGCACAGCACCGCCCGATGAGCGGCCTCGATCAGCGTTCCGAGTCCGGACGCATCACAAAACAGCAGGTCGCCGACGTCGACCACGATCCGCGTGCATCCCTGAGCCGCCAAGGCGGACATCTGGAAGTTGAGCGCCCCGGTACCGGCGATGTCCAACTCGCCGGAGAGCGCGACGATCGCGTGGCCCGGTTGCGCGCTGACGCTCACCTCGAGCCAAACCGGCTCCCCCGACATCGCGTCCCACTCCGGGTGGGCGCGGACGCGTGGCGAGCCTGAATCCTCGTCACGAGATCCGATCGGTCGAGGGGCGGACACAGTCAGCTCCGGTCTGTCTCATGCGCGGCAAGGACGTCACCGAGGTCCGGAGCGACACACGCAGCGTACCCGTCGCCATGGCCGAACACATACAAATCACCGCTTCGCCACCCCGGAGATCAAACTCACCGTGATGGGTCATGGTCGATATCGGGCGCGTCGGAGCATAGGTGGAGGCGGCGGGGCATGCGAGTGTGCAAGCAGCGAGTAAACCGGCTGATCGACGCGGCGCGGCTAAATCGACACGGTACCCCGGCGCTGCGCTCGCTAGTCCGGCACTGCGCTAGTCCGGCGCTGGCTAGACAAGAACCGCCCTCGCCAGTGCGCGGTAACTGTGGGCGACGGCACGCCAGTCGAGCGCCCGCGCGAGGTCGGTGCAGCGCCCCGTTAACGTCTCGGCCAAGCCGGGCTCGGTGAGGACACGGCGCACCGCGTGCGCCATCGCCCCGGGATCGCGCCGCGGCACGACGAGTCCGGCTCCCCCCGCGAGCAGTTCCCGCGCATACGGGAAATCGGTGGCGACCACCGGGCGCCGCGCCGCGACCGCCTCGCTGAGGGCGCCGGAGACGAATTGCTCCGGGCTGTCGTAGGGCAGCAGTACCAGATCCGCGTCGCGCACCATCGACGTGAGCTGGTCGGACGCCCGGTAAGCAGGGTTGAAATCCACCAGCCCCGACATCCCCGAGGACCTGGCCCTCTCGTGCAGAAAGTCGCGATAGGACTCCCCGTGCTGCGCCAGCACCCTTGGATCGGTCCGTCCGACGACGCGGTAGCGGGGCATAGGGCGAAGGTCCCGCAGCTGAGCGAGCGCGGCGATGGCCCACTCGATCCCCTTGCACGGAGCGAGCAGACCCCAGGTCAGGATGATAGGCGGGCCCGCGCCCGTTCCTGCCGGTCGCGCTGCGTCGCCCGCGACAGCGCCGTGCGGGATCACGGTGACGCGGTTCGCGCTGATCGGATAGGCCTCGAGAAGCGCGATGGCGGCACTGCGCGACAGCACGACCACGGCCGCCGCCGTATCCGCGATCCGCTGAACCACGAAGCGCTGATGCGGCGTCGGAGCCGCCGACACCGTGTGCAGAACCGCGATCACGGGGACGGTGACGCCGGCGAGCACGTCGAGGAGGTCCTCGCCGTCCAGACCGCCGTAGAGCCCTTCCTCGATCTGGATGATCACGACGTCGAACCGGTTGAGCGCGTCGGCCACGCGCAGCGCGCCGAACGGCTGGCCGCTGATCAAGCGCACGACCCGGTCGTGCGGTATGTGCGGGCCGGGACCGTCGACCACCGGGACGACGCCGCAGTGCTCCCCACTGGCCGGATCGGCCAGGTGGTTCATCAGCGCCGCGCAGAACGTGGCCACCCCGGATTCCGTGGGCGGAAATGCGCTCAAGAACGCGTAGTTGACCACTGATGCGCACCTTAGGGCAGCGTGAACGAGTGGCCGGAGACTCGAGCCGCCGAGCCAACGGCCTCACGCGGGACAGCCCTCCTTGGGAACCCGACCGCGTGGTTTGTCGGTGGCGCGCTCACGCACGAGGAGAGCGAGTGGGGAAGCTCATCTAGAAGACGGAGAGGCGTTCCGCCTCCCCGCGCCGTTCGGGGCGGACGGCGCCAAAACCGGCGAGCCCGCTCACAGTAGCACTCCCCCAGCACTCCCCCGGGTGCGTTGATCACCTCGCGTCCGGCACACGCACCGCACCGGCCGACGCAACGCCGCGACCGGCCCGCGCTCAGAAAACGAGCAGCGCGGGCCGATCCATTCTGAACCGCTCAACCCGCGCACGGACGGCCGATGTTGCGGGGAGCCGCAGCGGCCGACCGGGGAAGCCGAACACACCGCTTCCTTGAGCCTAGCCCCAACACTCGCGACGTGCGACCCGCTGGACCGTCGGCTCATGCGTCGTCGACCGACGCACCGGCTGCCCGAGGCCGTACACTGGACTTCTTGGCAAACCTTGCCATCGCCCTTTGTTACCCGCGTCGCAGCCGGCGCCCGGCATCGGGACACTCACCAGGGAGTTGGTCGGGTTGGCTCGCAAGGGCAGTCTGCATCGCGGCACGCGAGTCGGTGGCGGCCCCAGGGGCGACAGCGACCGGGGCCTGCTGGACGAGCGAATCCAGATCGACTACTTCTGCTCCCGTCGCCACCGCTGCACGCTCAGTTTCGCGGTCCAGGCGGCAATACCAGAACTCTGGGACTGCCCGCATTGCGGCCAACCGGCCGGGCGCGACGAGGACAACCCTCCGCCGACCACGACGACTGTCGCGCCCTACAAGACGCATCTGGCCTACGTCCGGCAACGGCGCAGCGACGCCGACGCCGAACTCCTGCTCGGTGAGGCACTGGCCAAACTGCGCGCCTCCGACGAGGACTAAGTCCTGGTCCTGGTCGGTGGGTCGTTGGCGCTCACCGACCAGACGACGGGCGCTGCCGGTGCCGACGATTCCGCTCACGCAGGTCAATGCCTCAAAGCGCCTAGAGCTCAGTTCTTAGCCGTACAAATGTTGGTACGGCGCGATACGCCACAACTCAATGAAGAAGCTTGATTGAGATCTCCACAGTGGCGGCGCAGCAAGAACAGCGACCGGTACAGCACCGACACGCCGCGGTGGCGCGAGTCCCAGTAGGCCCCGTTCGCCCGATCATCGGCCACCGGATCGCCGGCGCGCGGATCCACCTCCTCGCCCCGCGGAGACGCCTCCCTCACCGCTGGTCGATCGATGCGTGATCGAGTGCGCAGACCCCTTGCGCGCGGGCCCGAACGGTACTTGGTTGCATGACATCGGGTCCGGGCCACCGACGCCCGCGTCAGGCGGGCACAGTCCCGGGCCGCACCTGAGGCGAGGTAACACCATGACCAACATGGAAGTCGAGACCCAGGTCCGCAAGTTCACCGAAGCCCCGCTGCACCTGCTGATCGGCGGGCAGTGGGTGGACGCCGCCGACGGCCGCAGCTTCGAGTCGGTCGATCCGGCGACCGAGGAGCACCTGGCCACCGTCCCGCACGCCGGGGACGAGGACGTGAACCGGGCCGTGCGGGCCGCGCGCGCCGCCTTCGAGGACGGATCCCCCTGGCGGACGATGACCCCGTCGCGGCGGGGCAAGATCCTGCACCGGATCGGCGACCTGATCCTCGAGTACGCCGACGAGCTGGCGCTGCTCGAGTCGCTGGACAACGGCAAGCCGATGGCGATCGCCCGTGTCGCCGACGTCCCGCTGGCGGCCGACCTGTTCCACTACATGGCCGGGTACGCCACCAAGATCGAGGGCGAGACGATCCCCTTCTCGCTGGCCGAGCCGGGCCGCTACCTGGCCTTCACCCGGCGCGAGCCGGTCGGCGTGGTCGCCCAGATCATCCCGTGGAACTTCCCGCTGCTGATGGCCGCCTGGAAGCTCGGCCCGGCGCTCGCGGCGGGCTGCGCGATCATCCTCAAGCCCGCCGAGCAGACCCCGCTGTCCGCGCTGCGTCTCGGCGAGCTGTGCCAGCAGGCCGGGCTTCCCGACGGCGTTCTCAACATCTTGACCGGCTTCGGCGACGCGGGCGCCGCGCTGGCCGCGCACCCGGACGTGGACAAGGTCGCGTTCACCGGGTCCACCGAGGTCGGCAGGTCGATCGTGCAGGCCGCCGCCGGGAACCTGAAGAAGGTCTCGCTGGAGCTGGGCGGCAAGAGCCCGAACATCGTCTACGCGGACGCCGACCTGGACCAGGCGGTGCGCGGCTCGGCCGGGGCGATCTTCTTCAACGCGGGCGAGTGCTGCGTAGCCGGCTCCCGGCTCTACGTCGAGCGCCCGGTGTACGACGAAGTGGTCGCCGGGGTGAAGCGCGAGGCGGAGTCCATCAAGGTGGGCCGGGGCACCGATCCGGACACCCAGATGGGGCCGCTGGTCTCGCGCGAGCAGTTCGACCGGGTCACCGGGTACATCAGGTCCGGCCTCGACGACGGCGCGCAGGTGGCCGTGGGCGGGGAGCGGGTCGGCGACCGCGGCTACTTCGTGCAGCCGACCATCCTGACCGGCACGAGCCCGCAGATGAAGGTCGAGAGCGAGGAGATCTTCGGCCCCGTCGTCGTCGCGATGCCGTTCGACAGCCCGGAGGACGTCGCGCGCAAGGCCAACGCCACCAGCTTCGGCCTGGGCGCCGGGGTGTTCACCCGGGACATCGGAAAGGCCATGCGCACCGCGGAGACGCTGCGGGCCGGCACGGTCTACATCAACACCTGGAACGTGTTCGACGCGGCGGTCCCGTTCGGCGGATACAAGGAGTCCGGCTGGGGCCGCGAGATGGGGCACGAGGTTTTGCGGAACTACCTGGAAGTCAAGTCGGTCATCGCGGACCTGAAGTGAGATCAGGCGGGCGGCGGGAGACCCGCCGCCCGCCCTCCTGAACTGACGGGCGTCCTAACGCAACCGCCACGTGTCAGTCAGGGAGGGAGCACGTGTCAGTCAGGGAGGGAGGGAAACGCGCGGGTGCCGTTCATTCCATCTGCGCGGAGCCGCACAGTTTCTGGCTCTGGTGCTGGTCACGGTCACGTGACGGGGGCAGCACCAGAGCCAAAGAACGTGTCGACTCCAAACCCGATCCGCCCCACTCGACCATCGTCAGACGGTGGTGCCGCACTCCGGGCAGAACTTGGCCGCGGCGGGTACCTGGCTCTGGCATGAGCGGCAGGTTTCGGGCCCCGCTACTTTGGTGCCGCATTCCGCGCAGAACTTCGCGCCGTGGGTCTCCGCGCCGCACTGCGGGCACACCAGGCGCCGCTCGGTCGTCACGTCCAAGTCCTGTGCCAGCTGCCCGCCGACGGAGTACGCCTGATCGCGGGCCGCCGCGACCTGGCCTTGCGCGCGGGCCTGCTCGACCTCGGACTGCAGATCGGGGGCACAGTTGAGACACAGCCCGCGGTCGGCGCTGTAGCAGTTGTCGCAGGTGTGGTTGTGGCAGCGCGAGCAGCGGTTGAAGTGCCCGGCGGCCTTGGTGATTGCGCGCTGGAACGCTTCGTCCCTGGCCTTGTGCCAGCCGGACGTGGCCAGTCCCTCGGCGGCGTTGGCGACGTCCCACCCGACGTTCGAGGTGACGCCGCCGACCATGTTGCTGGCCCGTCGCAACCAGCCGCTGGCCCGGCCCAGCGAGTACTGCTCGTAGCCGGAGCGCCAGGTGTCGCCGCACCGCTCGCAGTAGAACTCGAACTCGAAGCCCGAGTCGTCGCCGTAAGAGCGCGACAGATCGCGGTTGTTCTGGCTGAACCAAAGCTCGTTGGACACGGGACCATCCCCCCTCAAGCCCCGCACGGCACGGGGCATTGCCACGACCATGGCGGATCACAGACCCACCTAGGCGCCGTAATTCGGGGCCATAGTACAGAAGTTCGCGCCGCGCGACGGTGAACGGCGCCCTCCGTCCAGGGTTCGGCAGGGCGATGCCGGTCAGACTACGAGCGCTCGTGCGGGACCAGGGCGTGCGCCGGTCCGTCTCGGTGGGGTCGAAACACGGTGGCACGGCACACGCCCGTCGGTGGCAATCTCCATCATGGAGTCATGGCGAACGCGAACCTTGCGACCGGCAGCGTATGGCGGCTGCACCACGGCGACCAGGAGGTCGCCCGGCTGGCTGTTACCGACACCGACTGGCCGTGGGTGCACGCCCGGGTCGAGACCGTGGCCGGCTTCGAGGAGTTCCGCCATCTATTCGTGGAGCAGGAGCAAGCCCTCGACGAGGAGGACTGGGAGCACGCCGACGCCTGCTACGACCGCATCCGCAGCGCGCTGACGATGACCTTCCCGGACGGCGGTGCGGTCGCGGAGTTCATGCTGCACATTCATGATGACGGCACGGCCGGCTGGCGCTGGCACGACGAGCCCTTCGACACAGCCGACGGCCGATGACCCGCTGGCTGCGCTGTTTCTGGGACGCACGGCGTGCAGGTCACCTCATTCACGGTCTGCATGTGGTCGAGCAGCTCGCGGCGCAGGGTGCCGATCACGCGCTCGCAGATCGTGTTCGCCCGAGCGCCCGCGGCGGGCTCCCGCCGATTCGCAGCCCGCAGGAGCCCGAAAGCGCGGATCAATTTGCCAAACGCATGAAAGGTCAGGGGTAGGCGAACCCGCTGCCCGGAGCTAACCTCACCAGCGAACCACGGTAAGGCAGAACCCGAAGTCGGCTGCTGCGCCGGCTTCGGTCAGCGATCCCACTCGCACGTCTGAACCGCGGTTCACCCACCCACGGACTCGCGTGGTCCACGAGACCCACGGGAGTCGCCCACGGCGTCGGCGTGCTGCTCGCCGACGCCTCGAACCAGGAGCGTTCAGCATGCACATCAACAGCAACGGATGGCGCCTACCGGCGGCCACCCTGCTGGCCGTCGGCCTGGCCGCCGCGGTGAGCACCGGCCAGGCCTCGGCCACCGCCAGCGCCAACAGCCCGACCGGGCAGTACGTCGCGACGACGAATGCCGCGCAGGCCGGGGAGAACATGCAGTACGGCGGCGGTCCGGTCCAGATCCACCCGGTGGTCTACCTGGTGTTCTGGGGCAAGCAGTGGAACACCGACACCAACGGCATACCCGCATACCTGACCAGCCTGTTCAACGGACTCGGCACGACCACGGACACCTGGTCGCGCATCACCTCGCAGTACACCGACTCCACCGGCCAGGGCCCGACGTTCAGCGGGGCCGTCCTGGGCGGGGTCTGGATGGACAACGCCAAGGCCGAGCCGACCAACCCGGGCGCCGGCGCGATCGCGAGCGAGGGCAACCGGGGCGCGGCTCACTTCCACGTCTCCGGCAACGTCAACGCCCAGATCGTCGTGCTCAGCGCGCACGGCACGCACCCCGACGGGTGGCCGAGCTCCGGGTTCTGCGCGTACCACGACTACTCCGGCACCGTCTCGTTCACCAACATGCCTTACCAACTCGACGCCCCCGCCGGCAGCCGCTGCCCGAACGACGCGCTCGGCGGCAAGCTGGACGCGTTCAGCATCGTCGAAGGCCACGAATACGCCGAGTCGATCACCGACCCGCAGGCCGGCAACGGCTGGGTCGCCCCGAACGGCGAAGAGATCGGCGACCAGTGCGAGGCCAACTTCCAGAAGGTCACGCTCCCGACCGGGACCTTCGCCATGCAACCCATCTGGAGCAACCACGCCAGCGGCTGCGTGATCCACGACTGACCTCGCGGCGGCGAAGGACTGTGCGGTCCTTCGCCGCCGCCTGACGTGGTCGTCCGGCGGGGCGGAGGACGTAGAGCGCCAAGCCGTCAGCACGCCGCACCGCCGCACCGCCGCCGAGGAGATACAATCGATTGCATTCCCGGGCGGCGGGAGGGCCATGCAGGAGACCTTCGAACTGGTGGTCAACGGGCAGCGCCACGTGTCGGCGAGTCCGCGCGACACTCCGCTGCTCCACGTACTGCGCCATGAGCTGGATCTCAAGGGCAGCCGCTTCGGCTGCGGACTGGGCCTGTGCGGGGTCTGCTTCGTCCTGATGGACGGCCATCCCACCCCGGCTTGCGACACACCGTTGTGGTCGGCGGCGGGGCGCAAGATCGTGACGATCGAGGGGCTCGGCGACAGCGATTCGCTTCATCCGGCTCAGCAGGCCTTTCAGCGTGAACAGGCCGCGCAGTGCGGTTACTGCGTCTCGGGGATCCTGATCAGCGCGGCGGCGTTGCTGGCCGACAACCCACACCCGGACGAGGCGGATGTCGTCGCGGCGCTCGACCGGCATCTGTGCCGATGCGGGGCACAGCGCCGGATGATTCGAGCTTTGACGCGTCGGGCGGACGCGGCGTGACCGCCCGCCAGGTGAGCGTCGCCCTGGACGGCACGATCACCGTCCGCGTCGGAAAGGTGGAGCTCGGCCAGGGGATCGTCACCGCGCTCGCGCAGATCGCCGCCGACGAGCTCGACGCGGATCTCGCTCACGTCACGATGCTGCCCGCGAACACGGCCGACGGGCCGGACGAAGGGATGACCGCCGGGAGCATGTCCGTCGCCGAGTCGGGGGCAGCGCTCCGCAGTGCCTGCGCCGAGGTCAGGATGCTGTTTCTGGCCGAGGCGGCGCGGCGGCTGGGCGAGGAACCCGGGCGGGTGGTTGTCCGGGACGGCGTCTTCAGCAGTGCGGACGGCGCGCGGCGGACGAGCTATGGCGAGTTGGCCGATGGGGTTGATCTCGACCGGCGTGCGGAGGGTGTCGCGCTGCCGAAGGATGCCGCTCGGCTGCGGATTGTGGGCACTGACGTGCCGCGCTTGGATCTTCCGGACAAGATCCGCGGCGTTCCCCGATTCATCCACGATCTCGTGCTCGACGGCCAGCTGTACGGGCGGGTGGTACGTCCGCCGTCGCCCGCCGCGAGTTTGATCGAGGTGGGCACGGCCCGCATCCGGGAGTGCGCCGGGGTCGTGTCAGTAGTCGTGGACGGCAGCTTCCTGGGCGTCGTCGCCGACGACGAGGCGGCTGCCGACCGCGCCGCTGCCATGCTGCGGGACGCCGCGCACTGGAAGGAGCAGGACAGCCTTCCCAACGAGAACGACCTGCCAGCTTTTCTGCGCAGCGTGCCCTCGGAGACGTTCACAGTCGTGGATGAGTTCGACGACGCAGCGACTGCGGCGCCGGTCGCGAAGACATTGGCGGCCAGCTACAGCCGCCCCTATCTCGCGCACGCCTCGATGGGGCCGAGCTGCGGCGTTGCCCGCTGGGACGGCGACTCGGTCCAGATCTGGAGCCACAGCCAGGGCATCTTCCCGCTGAAGCGTGCGGTGGCGAAGGCCTTGCAGCTGGATCCCGACCGCGTCAGCGTCCAGCACGTCGAGGGCGCAGGCGCCTACGGCCACAACGGCGCGGACGATGCCGCCTTCGACGCGGTGCTGCTGGCGCGCTCGGTCACCGGACGTCCGGTGCACGTGCGCTGGAGTCGCAGCGACGAGCTGACCTGGTCGCCCTTCGGCTCGGCGATGGTGGTGGACCTCGAGGCGGGTCTGGACGCGGCGGGCCGCGTGGTCTCCTGGTCCTGCGACGTTTGGAGCCAAGGCCACCTGGCCCGCCCTGGGACCGCAGACGGAGCCCCGGGCCTGCTCGCCGCCGCGCATCTCGCCCGGCCGATCCCGCTGCCGGTCGCCGTCGACCCACCGGCGTCGCGTGGCGCGGGCTCGACGCGCGGCGCCGTGCCCCAGTACGACTTCCCCCGGCGCCGGATCACCGGTCACCGCTCGCTGCGCGCGCCCCTGCGCACCTCGTCCCTGCGCGGGCTCGGCTCGTTCGCCACCGTGTTCGCGATCGAATCCTTCATGGACGAACTGGCGGCGGCGGCCGGCCGCGATCCGCTCGAATACCGTATGTCTCAGCTCTCTGATCCACGCGCCCGCGAGGCGCTGGAGACCGCGGCACGGCTTGGCGGTTGGGAGGACCGCACGCAGGATCCTGAAGGCGTCGGCCGCGGCATCGGATTCGCCCGCTACAAGGGCACCGGGGCCTACTGCGCCGTGGTGGCCGAGATCGAGGCGGTGAACGAGGTCCGGGTGCGCCGGCTGTCGCTCGCCGTGGACGTCGGCCGGATCGTCAACCCGGACGGGGTGCGCAACCAGATCGAGGGCGGCGCGGTCCAGGCTGCGAGCTGGACGCTGATCGAACGGGTCCGGTTCGACCGCCGCCGCGTCACGAGCGTCGACTGGGAGAGCTATCCGATCCTGCGCTTCAGCCAGGTCCCAGAGGTCGACGTCACCCTCGTGTCCCGCCCGGATGAGCCGTCGGTCGGCGCCGGGGAGGCCGCGCAGGGCCCGACGGCTGCGGCACTCGGGAATGCGCTGGCAGCCGCGTTGGGGGTCCGAGTGCGCGACATGCCGATGACGACCGAGCGCATTGTCAGTGTTCTGGAGAGCTGACCCGGCGGCGGATCAGCCGAGACCGTCGTCGACCTCTGCTATCTCGGGTTCAAGCCGCAGCCCCGCGCTGGCCGCCTGCAGGTCCAGCAGCACGGCGAAATCCTCCGCCCCCCGGCCGGTGCTGATCGCGCCCTGCACCAGCTGCTGGGTGACCGCCGCCAGCGGCATCGGCACCCCGAGCTCGCGCGCCGCCGCCAGCCCGAGATCCAGGTCCTTGCGCAGCAGCACCGGTGTGAACGTCGGGGTGTAGTCGAGGTGCACGAAGGCAGGGGTCTTATATTTCGTGAAGGCGGATCCCAGAACGCTGCCGTTGACGAAGTCAAGGAGCGCAGCCCGGGAGACTCCGCCCCGCTCGGCCAGCACGGCGATCTCGGCCAGCGACTGGGTCAGCACGCCGAGCAGCAGGTTGTGGCAGATCTTCACCAGCCGTGCGGCCTCGCCCTCGCCCGCGTAGGTGACCGTCGCCGCGATCTTGCGCAGGAACGGCTCGGCCTGCGCGTACGTCTCCTCGGGCCCTGACACGACGAGGCTGAGCCGTCCGGCGGCTGCGACCTTCCCGTTGCCGCTGACCGGCGCCGCCAGGAACGCCGCGCCGCGCTCCTGCGCCGCCGCGCGCATCACGGCGGACGTGCCAGTCGAGACGGTGGAGCAGTCCACGATGATCGAGGGCACCGAGGCCCGGCCGTCGAGCAGCCCGCCGGGCCCGGTGAGCACCGTCTCCAGGTCGGCCGAGGCGGAGACCGTGGTGAACACCAGGTGGCAGCCGGCCAGCTCGTCTAAGCTCTCTGCGACCCGCGCGCCGTCCGGGATCAGCGCCTCGGCCTTGGACCTGGTGCGGTTCCACACGGTCAGGTCGGCCCCGGCGCGGGCCAGCCGCCGGGCCATCGCGGCGCCCATCCGGCCGGTGCCGATCCAGCCGACCGGCAGGTCCGGCAGCTTCTCGTCGGCCATGTCAACTCCTCGTCACAGTTGTGGTGCCGCCGCCCAGGTAGAGGTGCGTGATCTCCGGATTGGCCAAGACCTGGGCGCCGGTGCCCGACAGGCGCACCCGCCCGCTCTCGACCACGATCGCGCGGGTGGCCAGGGAGAGCCCGGCCCGCACGTTCTGCTCGACCAGCAAGACCGTCCGCCCTGCCTCCCACATCGTGCGGACCTGGCGAAGCACCGTGCGCAGCGTCTTGGGATCCAGACCCATCGACGGCTCGTCCAGCACCACCAGCCGGGGATCCAGCATCAGGCAGCGGGCGAACTCGACCAGCCGCTGCTGGCCGCCGGACAGCGAGCCCGCCTTGTCGTCGGCGCGCTCGCGGACGGTCGGCAGCGCCTCCTCCACCTCCCGCAGGCGCCGGGCGACCAGCGCCCGGTCGCGCAGCAGGAAGCCGCCGAGTTCCACGTTCTGCCGCACCGTCATGTCCGGGAACAGCGTGTGGTTCTGGGCGACCTGCACGATTCCGCGCTGCAGGATCCGGCGCGGCTTGAGCCCGCCGATCTCCTCGCCGCGGAACAGCACCCTGCCCTGGCGCGGCGCGAGCTGGCCGCTGATCACGCGCAGGATCGTCGACTTGCCCGCGCCATTCGGCCCGACGATGCAGGTGATCTCGCCCTCGGGCACGGACAGGCTCAGACCGCGCAGCACGTCGCCGCCGCCGTAACCCGCCCACACCGCGTGGAAGTCGAGGAGCCCGCTCACGACGGCTCCCCCTCGTCCAGCGCGCCGCCGAGATATGCGTCCAGCACCCGTGGGTCGGTGCGGATCTGCTCCGGCGCGCCGTGGGCGATCACCGCGCCGCGCTCCATGACTGAGATCACGTCGCACAGGCCCATGACGAACTCCATGTCGTGTTCGACCACGAGGAAGGTCACGCCCTGCTTGTTCAGCTCGCGGATGTACCCGCCGAGCTGGTTGACGAGGGTCGGGTTGATCCCGCCTGCCGGTTCGTCGAGCAGGATGATCCGCGGCTCCTGAGCGAGTACCAGAACCAGCTCCAGCAGCTTGCGCTGGCCGTAGGAGAGCGCCCCGGCCGTCGCGTGCGCGAGGCTCGCGAGACCGACCGAGTCAAGGAGCTCCAGGCAGCGCCGGTCGCCGTACAGCTCCCTGCGACGCGCGCGCGGCACACCCGCGCTGCCCACCCGCAGGTTCTCCAGGAGGGTCAGCCTGCCGAAGACGCGGGTGATCTGGAACGTGCGCCCGATGCCGAGCGCGCAGACCCGGTCCGGTCCGCTGCCGGTCACCTCCCGGCCGCGCAGCAGCACTCTGCCACCGTCGGCGCGCTCGTACCCGGTGATGACGTTGAACGCGGTGGTCTTGCCCGAGCCGTTCGGACCGATCAGCCCGGCGATCGCCCCGTCGTCCACGGTGAACGAACACCCGGACAGCGCCTGCACGCCGCCGAAGCTCTTGCTCAGGTCGCCGACCTCCAGAAGCGCGGTCATTCCACCACCCCGCTGCGTGCCGCCGTCGGGCTTTCGTCCGCCCCGGCGGATAGCGGGCCGGCGGATTCCCGCGCTTCACCGGATCGCAGGCGCCTGATCCGGTAGGCGCGCAGCAGGCGGCCGAGCGCCGGCACGATGCCCTCCGGCAGGAACCCGATCACCAGCAGGAACAGCGCACCGAAGACGATCAGCGCCAGGCCCGCGTCGGTCAGCTCTGTGTTCAGGTATTGCTGCACCGGCTCGAGAATCAGGGCACCGATGACCGGGCCGCTGATCGTGCCGAGGCCGCCCAGAAACGCCATCAGCGCGACGGTCACGTCGAAGAGCGCGTCGAACGCGAAGGGCGGATAGACGCTGCCGATGTAGTAGGCGTAGACGGCGCCGGCCATTCCGGTGAGCGTGCCGGTCAGCACGAACGCGGTCAGCTTCACCCGCCTGGTGCGCACCCCGAGCCCCAGCGCCCGGTCCTCGTCGTCGCGGATCGCCAGCAGCTTGAGGCCGAACGACGAGCGGCGCACCGCCCAGGCGACTGCGACCGCGATGATCGCGACGGTCAGGGCGGCCATGTAGAAGTAGTCGTTGTACGCGACTGCCAGCCACGGCGGCACGGGCAGCGGCATGCCCGCCGAGCCGTCGGTGATCGACCGCAGGTTGTAGGCGAGCAGCTGGAAGATGAAGAAGATCGCGATGGTGATCACCACGAAGGTGTGCCGCCTGGTGCGCAGGGCCAGCCAGCCCACCGGGATCGCAATGACCCCGGTCCCGACGCCCGCGAGGGGCACGAGCGCGAAGACGCCGACGCCGCCGCTCATACCGAGGTGCGTGGCCAGGTTGGCCATGACGTACGCCCCGCTGCCGTAGAAGGCTGCGTTGCCCAGCGCCATGTAGCCCGAGTAGCCGGAGAAGGTGTTCCAGGCGGAGGCCGCACCGACGTAGAGCAGCGTGAAGATCGCGACCGATGTCGTCGCCGGATTGCTGAACACGAACGGGAAGGTGACGGCGACGACGAGGATCACCGCGAGGCAGGCCAGACGTCCGAGTCCTGACGTCCACCAGTATCCGCCCGCTGACGGCGTGGACAGAGCTGGCGTAGACAGCGCCGGTGTGGACGCCGCCGACGGTTCAGTGCGCACGCGCCGCCTCCCGCCTGCCGAACAGCCCCTGCGGCCGCAGCAGCAGGATCACGATGAGCACCGCGAAGAACATCGTGCTGGCCCACACCGGCGACCAGACCACCGCGGTGACGTCCTCGACCACCAGCGCGACCACCGCCGCGACCAGCGCGCCCCCGATGCTGCCGAGGCCGCCGAGCACCACGATCACCAGCAGCCGCGAGATCAGGTCGTAGCCGGAGTTCGGGTTGAACGAGGTCGTGGCCCCGAACACCATGCCGCCGACCGCGGTCACCGCCGCGCCGATGCCGAAGGTCAGCGCGGACACCCGGTCGATGTCGATGCCGATGAGCTCGGCGCCCGCACGGTTCTGCATCGACGCGCGGATGCTGAAGCCGGGCCGCGACCGGTACAGGAACAGGTGCAGCGCGCCGAGCAGCCCGACCGCGAGCACGAATCCGAACACATAGATGTAAGGCAGGTGGAAGCCGAGCAGCCGCCAGGACCGGTCCACGTACCAGGCGTCGATGCTGCGCAGGTCGGTCGAGTAGATCTGGGTGAGGATGCCCTCGATCACGATCGCCACCGCGAAGGTGACCAGGATCGACAGCGCGGTGCGGTTCTGCGGACGCAGGCGCCTGATGAAACCCCATTCGATTATGACGCCAACCAGGAACATCATCGGCACGGTGAGGAACAGGCCGAGGAACGGATCGATGGCCAGGTCCTTCTGGAGCGTATAGCTGAGGTAGGCGCCGAGGACCACCATGACGCCCTGGGCGATGTTGATGATCTCCATCACCCCGAAGATGAGCGTCAGCCCGGCCGCCATGAGGGCGTACACGCCGCCGGTGAGCACCCCTTCGACGACGGCCTGGGCGATCTGCGTGCCCACGGGTCACTCCACTCCCTTCCCACCCGCCGGGGCCGGGTGCGGTACGGCCCCGGCGGGCGGCTCGCGGCCTACCAGGCGGGCTTGGGGAACAGCACCGGCCCCTGTCCGGACAGCACCGGGGCCAGCACGCCGCCGGACTGCGGCTTGTACGGGAGCAGCTGCCCGTTCTGCCACTGGAACACATAGGCGTACGCGTCGAGGTTCTGACCGGTCGAGTCGAACTTCACCGGTCCCTGGACCGAGGTGAAGGTGGCGCTGTGCAGGTTGGTGATGATCTTCGCCTGGTCCAGCGAGCCGACGTTCTTGATCGCCTGCGCGGTGACCTCGCCGACCGCGTAGGCCTCGGGGACGTCCGAGCTGATGTCCGCCGCGGTCCCGCCGTAGGCCTTGAGATACGCCGCGACCATGGCCGCGTTCCCGGTCTCGGTCGACTGCGGGAACCACTCGTTGGGCACCATGATCCCGTCGGTGTTGTTCATCCCGACGTTCGAGATGAACTGCTGCCCCTGGTCGGGCCCGGCGGTGGCGATGAACGCCTTCGGGTTGTAGCCCTGCTGCACGAACTGCTTGATGAACGCGGTCACGTCGGGCAGCAGCGTCCCGACGAGCACGACGTCCGCCTTGGCGCTGATCATGCCGGAGGCGATCGGGCTGTAGTCGGTCGTCTCGGTCGGATAGAGCTTGTTGTAGACGGTCTTCACGCCGGCCGCCTCAAGCACCGCCCGCGCCGCGTCCAGCTGCGGGGAGGTGAACGGGTCGTCCTCGCTGGCGTAGGCGGCGGAGGCCGGCCGGGACGCGGCGGGCATCGCGGCGATCCACCGGGCGAAGCTGACCAGGTTGTTGGCCACCGGGAGGCTGACGTCGAACACGTCCTTCAGCCCGCTGGTGAACACCGAGGGGCCGCCGCCCGCACCCTCGACGAACGCGTATCCGTAGCGTGCGACGACCTGGGAGGCGGCCTTGGTCAGCGAGGTCGAGAACGGGCCGAAGACCAGGTCCGCGTGGTCGACGCTGATCAGCTTCTGGTAGTTGGTGGCGACCTGGACCGGGCTGCTCGCGTCGTTGACGATGTCCAGCGTCACCTTGCGGCCGAGGATGCCGCCCGAGGCGTTCACGGTATTGGCCCACAGCTGGTAGCCCTGCTGGAACGCCATGCCGTCGGCGGAGTCGTCGCCGGTCAGGGAGAGGGAGACGCCGATCTTGATGGGTGCGCTCGAACCTGGCCCGCCGGACCCGCCGCCGCTGCTGGAGCACGCGGCCAGGGCCAGGAACAGCGCACCCGCCGTCGCGGCCCTCAGGATGCCTTTCGGGCCTCGCCGCGCCGACCTTCGCTTCGTCAACCTTCGCTCATCTCCTTTGAAGGGAAGGGATTGATCTCGAAGGGCGTACAGGGGAAGGGTTTCGCAATTTTGGCAATCGATTGCAGCGTGTCAGCGTGCCACTCGGCCGTCAATAGCGAGCGCATACCTGCTACAAAACCGCAAACGATTGCGAAATCGCCCGAAGTCGCAGTAGCCTCACCGTGCTGGTTTTCCCACAGCGCTGGTCTTCCCACAGCGCACGGCGTTCCCCCGGCGAAGGGATCACCCGATGGCGACAAGTCCGGTCGAGGCGGGCCGGCCGCGGACGGCCACCGTCCGGCTGGGCGTGTTCAGCCCCTCCGTCGTGCTCGGCGTCGCGGCGCAGACCGGGGCGCTGGCGCGGGCCGGGCTGCGCGTGGAGGAGATCGCGGTCTCGTCCTCGTCGCAGCAGTTCTCCCTGCTGCTCGAGGGCGAACTCGATGCCGTGCTCACCAGCCCCGACAATGTCATCTCGTATCGGCAGTCCTCGGCGAATCCGCTGGGCCGCAGCGCGGACGTGCGCATCCTCGCCGCAGTGGACCGCGGGCTGGGGCTGTCGTTGTTCGCGGCCCCGGGCGTCGACCCGGGCACCGGGCTGCGCGGCGGCGTGCTCGGCGTCGACGTGCCCACGTCGGGATTCGCGTTCGCCGCGTACGAACTGCTGGCCCGCCGGGGACTGCGCAGGCTCGCCCACTACACGGTCGAGCCGATGGGGACCACGCCGATGCGCGCGAAGGCGCTGATCGCAAACCGCTGCACCATGACCATGCTCAACGCCGGCAGCGACCTGCGGGCCGAGGACGCCGGATGCACCCGGGTGAGCCGCGCGTCGTCGATGGGCCTCTACGTCGGCACAGTCCTCGCGGCGCGCGGGACCGACATCGACCGCGACCTGCCCGCTCTCCGCGCGCTGACCACGACCGTGGTGTCGACCTGCCGCGCTCTGGCCGCAAAACCGCAGGGCGAGACCGCGTCCATGGTCACCCGCGCCCGCCTTGGTCTGGACGCGCACGGGACCGCCCGCTACCTCGCGACCCTCGCCGACCGGGTGGAGGGCCTGATCCCCGACGCCCGGCTCGACGACGCGTCGCTGTACACCCTTCGGATGCTTCGCGCCCGCCACGCCGAGCCCAGAGTCCCCGTCGACGCCGACCCCGGCCTTGTCGATGAGCGCTTCCTCGCGTTCACCGGTTGAGGAGCGGTACATGGACGATCGACTCGCGACGGCTCTGGAACACTGGGCGCCCCGGCTCACCGGGAACGGCGTCCTGCCCGCCGACCTCGCCCGCGTCGCGACGGGCATCGTGAGCTGGCACGAGTGGTGCGACGCCTGGATCGACGTCGCCGCGGAGCACGAGGGACTCGGCCGCGCCGCCTTGGCGGCGGGCAGGCTCCTCTCGGCCGGCGAGCACCTGCGCCGCGCCGCGGTGAGCTACCACTTCGGCCGGTTCGTCTACTTCGAAGACCTCGAACTCGCCGGGCGGGCCGCGGCGGGAGCGGTGCGCTGCCTCACCGACGCGCTGCCGTACCTCGATCCCCCGGGCCGCCGCTTCGCGATGCCGTTCGAGGGCGCACAAGTCGTCGGCGTCCTGCGCACCCCGCGAGACCCGGCCCCGCACCCCCTGGTGATCCTGATTCCCGGTCTGGACTCGACGAAAGAGGAGCTGTCGGTCGTCGAGGACACCTTCCTGCGCCGGGGTATGGCGACGCTCAGCGTGGACGGCCCGGGCCAGGGTGAGACCGCCGATCGCCTGCCCATCCGTCCCGATTACGAGGTCGTCGGCGCGGCGCTCCTCGAAGCGCTGGGCCACGACCCGGCGATCGACTCGGACCGGATCGCCGTCTGGGGGATCAGCCTCGGCGGTTACTACGCGGCGCGGATCGCGGCGGCCGTGCCCGGCATCCGCGCGTGCGCGTCGCTGTCCAGCCCGTTCGAGATGCGCCACGTGCTCGAGAGCGGCCCGGCGCTCACCCGCGAAGCCTTCCGCCGCCGGTCCGGGGCCGTGGACGACGCGGACGCGGCGAAGAAGGCGGCGCAGCTCACACTGCGTGACCACGCTCTCAAGATCGCCTGTCCGCTGCTGGTCCTGTGCGGCGGACGCGACCGGATCACGCCGCCCCTCCACCAGGCGCGGCTGGCCGAGGAGGCCGGCGCGGAGGAGTTCCTGTTCTTCGAGACGGGCAACCACGGCTGCACGAACCTGCTCGACCACCACCGCCCGTACGTCGCGGACTGGATGGCGCGGAAGCTCGCGGTCGGGCACCGCCGGTGAGTCGCCGCCCTACTATGCATAGCGTGCGACGACCCACCCTGCGAGACGTGGCCGACGGCGCGGGAGTGCACCCGGCGACGGCGTCGCGTGCGCTGAACCCGCAGACCCGGCACCTGGTCAGCCCCGAGACGGCGGACCGGGTGAACCGGGTGGCCCGTGCGCTGGGGTATCGGCCGAACCCGGTGGCGCGCAGCCTCAAGACCTCGCGCTCCTCGAGCATCGGGCTGATCATCCCGGACCTGACCAACCCGCTCTTCCCGCCGATCGTGCGGGGCGTGGAGGACGTGCTCGGCCCGGTGGGCTACAACGCGTGGATCGCCAACACGGACAACGACCCGGCGCGGGAGGAGGCCGCGGTCGAGTCCATGCGGAGCCGGAACGTCGAGGGCTTCGTCTTCGCCACCGCGCGCCTCGAGCACCCGCTGCTGGAGGACTTGGCGGCGGCCAACACCCCGGTCGTCCTGGTCAACCGCCGCCTGGCGAAGCCGACCGTCCCGTCCGTGACGGCCGACGACGCGGCCGGGATCTCGATGGCCCTGCACCACCTGGTCGAGGAGGGGCACAAGCGCATCGTGCACCTCGCGGGGCCGCAGGACCTCTCCACCGGTGTGAACCGGCTGCGCGCGTTCCGCCAGGCCCTGCACGAGCACGGCCTGGACGAGAACCAGACGCGCATCGAGGTCTGCCGCTCCTGGACGGAGGCGGCCGGGGCGGAAACCCTCAACAAGCTGCTCGCCGAGGGCGCGGACTTCACGGCGATCCTGGCCGGGAACGACATGCTGGCCCTGGGCTGCTACGACGTGCTGGCGGAGCACGGCTTGCGCTGCCCGGAAGACGTCAGCGTCGTCGGCTTCAACGACGCGGCGTTCATGGACAAGCTGACCCCCGCACTCACCACCGTCCACAGCCCGCAGTACGAGCTCGGCGCGGAAGCGGCCCGGATGCTGCTCGAAGAGCTCAGCGAGCCGCGCACGCACCCGCGTTCTGTGGTGCTCCCGGTGACGTTCAAGGTCCGCGGCTCGACCGCCCCGCCGCGGAGCCCTTGACGGCGCACCCTCACTCACATCAACACTCTAATAATTAATACTCTAATATCTGTGCCGAGGACGCCGCGCTCCTGCCCTGGCCGGTCAGCGCCGCGCCTCGATATCGGTGAGCTTCGCGGCGACTTCTTCGGCGCGGGCGATCGCGGCGCGTTCGAGCACCTTGCTGATGCTCGGGGACGCCTCACCGCCGGTGACACGTTCGATCGGGGCGTCGAGGTGGGCGAAGCAGCGGCGTTGGATCTCGTCGGCGAGCCAGCTGCCGTAGGAGGTGCCCAGGGCGCCCTGTTCGGCGATCAGCACCCGGTTGGTCTTGCGGATGCTCGCCGCGATGGTGTCCCAGTCCAGGGACGCGCGGTCGAGCCAGCGCAGGTCCACGACCTCGGCGTCGACGCCGGTTTCGGCGACCGCGTCGAGGACGTAGTTGGTCATCGCCAGGTAGGTGAGGACGGTCAAGGCGTTTCCGGTACACCGTACGGCGGCGCGTCCGACGGGCAGGCAGTAATCCATGTCCTCGGGCCGCGCGGGTCCAGTGCCGCGGCTGGTGTACAGGTCGACGTGTTCGAGCACGACGACGGGGTCCTGGCAGCGCAGCGCGCTGTTCATCAGCCCGACGTAGTCGAAGGGGGTGGAGGGGGCCGCGATGCGCCAGCCCGAGGCGGTCGCGAATATGCCGGCCGGGTCCATCGAGTGCTGTGAGCCGTAGCCGGTGCCCATGGCGACCTTGCTGCGCAGCACGAGCGGTACGGGGTCGTCGCCGCCGAACATGTGGCGGGCCTTGCCGATCTGGTTGAACAGCTGGTCGGCGGCGACCCACATGAAGTCGGCGTACATGAACTCGACCACGGGGCGGAAGCGGCCGTCGAGGGCGAGTCCGCCAGCCAGCCCCGCGAAGGCGTTCTCGCTGATCGGGGTACCGAGCACCCGGTCGGGATAGGCCTCCTTCAGCCCGCGGGTGGCACCGTTCGTGCCGCCGTTGAGCCGGTGCACGTCCTCGCCCATGACGACGATTCGATCGTCCTGCTCCATGCGGCGGGCCATCACGCCGGCGACCGCGTCGATGAACTTCACCTCGCCGAATCCGAGGACCGCCTCGTCGTCGGCGGTCGCGTCGATAAGCACTGTCGCGCCGGCGAATTCGCTCAGGTCGCCGCGCACTCCCACGTGCGCGAAGGCAGGGTCCGGCCACTCGGCCGGCTTGATGCGCCGCTGCCCGGGCTTGCCGCCGCTCACTGGTTCCAGTAGCGCGCTGCCCAGCTCGCGCATCGTGTCCTTGGCGCGGGCGGCCGCATCGGCGAGCTGACCGGAGGTGAGGATGCCGCGCCGTTCCAGGTGCCCGGTCAGCTGCGCGATCGGGTCGCGCGCCCGCCAGGACGCCTCTTCCTCCTTGGTGCGGTAGCGGAAGGCGCTGCCCGGGAACGGCCCGTTCTGG
>NZ_DASZGI010000323.1:0-6597 GCF_035938995.1 Actinocrinis sp. | reverse complement strand
CGCGGCCGCCCCTAGGACCGGCGAGCAGACCAGCCGACAGCAGGAGCATGGCTCACTACGGTTTTCTGATCATCGGGTGAAGAACAGGTGGGTCGCCCCGCTGGGCACGGAAACCGCCTCGACGGTGAACCGCTCGTGCAGCGCGTCGAGACCGTCCCAGAGCCGGACGCCTCTTCCCAGCACAAGCGGCACCAGCACGACATGCAGGTAGTCGACCAGGTCGGCGGCCAGGAACTCGTTGACGGTGGTAGGTCCGCCCCCGAGCCGGACGTCCAGGTCGCCGGCCGCGTCGCGGGCGCGCTCGAGGACCTCGGGCGGGGTGCCGCTCACGAAGTGGAAGGTGGTGGCGCCGACGATGAGTGGCTCGCGCTCCCAGTGCGTCATGACGAAGCAGGGCGTGTGGAAGGGCGGCTCCTCGCCCCACCAGCCGCGCCAGCCGTCGTCCGGCCAGGGGCCGGTGGTGGGTCGGAACTTGTTGCGGCCCATGATCTCGGCGCCGATCCCGGTGCCCCAGGCCGCGGCGATCGCCTCGTCCGGGCCGAGCTTCCCGTCCGGCTGCAGGCCCCGCCAGATGCGGATCTTCCCGAACCAGTCGAGGAACTCCCGTTGTGCGTGGCCGAACGCGGCCTCGGTCGACTGCCCCTCGCCGGTGGCATATCCGTCGAGGGAGACGACGAAGTTGTGAACGCGCAGCTTTGACACCTCGTACCTCCTCGGTTGTGCGCAGCGGTCACCCATATGACGATGAAACGTCGGTGCTTCCGACAGTCTTGTAGGAAACGGCCGCGGACGGTCGTCATATCGGTGAGGACTCGCCGACGGCGGCCCACGGACCAAGGAGCGCACCGTGAAGTACGCGATGTTCATCGTGATCGACCCCGAAACCACCGAGGCCGACGACGCCGCGGCCCCCTCGATCGACGGCTGGTTCGACTACATGATCGACAAGGGGGCGTACCTCCAGGGGATTCGGCTTCAGCCGAAGTCCGATGCCACAACGGTGCGCGTACGCGACGGCAAGGTACTCATCACCGACGGCCCCTTCACCGAGTCGGCCGAGTGGATCGCCGGCGTGGCCGTCATCGAGTGCAAAGACCTCGACGAGGCCATCGAGCAGGCGCTCAAGCACAACATGGCCTACCAGGGCCGCCTGGAGATCCGGCCCATCCACTCCATGGGCGGCCCGGATGACCGCCCGAAGGCCACTGAGTGACCCCTGACCGCGCGACCGCACCCGACACCGTCGCCGGGGCGGTCCGGCACGGACGCCTGGCCGTCGTGGCCACGCTCGTCCGCCTGACCGGCGACTTCGACCTGGCCGAAGACTGCCGGCAGGACGCCGTCGAGCGTGCCCTGATCAAGTGGCCGATCCACGGCGTCCCCGACAAGCCGGAGGCCTGGCTGAGCGTCGCGCGCAACCGCGTCCTGGACGTCCTCAGACGCCGCCGCACCGAACTCGAGAGGCTCTCCGACCTGCAAGCCGCGATTCGACCGGCAGACGATCAGTCCTGCGCCATAGAGGACGACCGGCTCAAACTGCTGTTCGCCTGCTGTCACCAGGCACTCCCGGTCGCCGGGCGCGTGGCGCTGACTCTTAAGACGGTCACGGGGCTATCCACCCGCGAGGTGGCGCGGGCGTTCCTCGTGTCTGAGACGACGATGAGCCAGCGGCTGCTGCGCACCAAGACAAAGATCAGGAATGCCGGGATCGCGCTCCGCGTCCCGCCTGCCGACCAGCTCGCCGACCGCATCGACGGCGTCCTGGCCGTGATCTACCTGCTGTTCACTGAAGGCTATAGCGCCACGGAGGGTCCGCCGTTGCGCGAAGCCCTGACCCGCGACGCGATCGGGCTCGCACTGCTCGTGGTCGATCTGCTGCCCGCGCACGACGAAGCCAGGGCCCTGCTCACCCTGATGCTGCTGCAGGATTCACGACGCCGCGCACGCGTCGGCCGCGACGGCGAACTGATGCCGATCGACGAGCAGGACCGGGCTTTGTGGGACCGCGACCAGATCAGCGCCGGACTCAGGACCCTGGTCGGTATCCCGCCTGATCAGCCTTCCGGCCCGTACCGTCTCCAGGCCGCCGTCGCAGCGCTCCACGCGACCGCCGCCCGAGCCGAGTCGACCGACTGGGGGCGCATCGTCAGGGCCTACGACGCCCTCCTGGCCATCCAGGACAGCCCCGTCATCGCGCTGAACCGGCTGATCGCGCTCAGCTTCCGGGACGGTCCCGACCGGGCGCTCGAACTGCTGCCAACGCTCCAGGAAGACGTTGCCGCCTGCCCCCTGTCGCACGCTGTCCGCGCGGACTTGCTGCGGCGCGCCGGCCACGTGGCCGAAGCCATCCCTGCCTACCGCATTGCCGTAGAGCAGGCGCGAACCGACTCAGAGCGACGCTTTCTCGCCCGCCGTCTCAACGAAATCCCGCAGGCAGCGTGATACGACCGCACCATCCAACGAACGGCTGCGACTATGCGCGCCGAGAAGTACGAGCGTCGGTGATGCGTGTCGGCGAGACGAGTGATCCGTTGGGCGGCGGCGGTGGAGTCAATTGTGCGTCATGGTTCTGTTCGTGCCTGACATTGATCTGACAGTGGTTTGAAAGCCTTGGGGCAGTACGCTCGGGCGATCAAGGTGTAGGGCCGAAACCGTTGGTCGCAGAGCATGCTGGTTGACGGCGCCAAGCCTTATGCCCTGTGTTGTGGTCCCTTGCAGGTCAGGACATGAACATATCCACTACGTTCTGAGTTCTGAGCTTCCCTCTGCGCGGAAGGCGGCGGTGAGGTCGCGATGGGTCGGATCAGCCTGACGGAGGTGGCGCGGTGGGTGCGGCGTGGCGAGCCCGCGTCGTCGGTCGATCGCGGGCGTTTTCAGGGGGCCGGTGAGCCGTACCCGGGGCATTGGCGTGTGTTTCCCGCTGCGTGGCCACCGGTCGATCCCGACGATCCCGTGGTTGCCGGGGTGGTGGCGGCCGGAGTCGAGGAGCTGCCGTCGACGTGGCGGTCGGTCGTCGTCGCCCGGGACGAGCGTGGCGAAGAGGCGGGCGAGGTCACCGCCCGGTATGGGGTGGGCGGGACGCAGCAGCGGGCGATCTTGAACAAGGCGCGCGCCGGCCTGTGGTCGCGGTTGGCCGATCACTTCGGTGCAGACCGGCGATGAGCGTCGTGGACGTGGTGGGCGGCGTCGGCTCGGTGCGCCGCATCGTCGCACAGCGGTTGGCGCCGTTGCAGGTCGCGGTGGCGTTGCAGGGCTTCCTGTTGTGGGTGCCGGTCGAGAAGTTGTTCATGACGCAGATCGGTTTCAACGCGCGCTCGATCGGCCTTATGGCCGCCGCGTACGCGGCCGTAGTGCCGCTGCTCGAGGTGCCCTCCGGAATCCTCGCGGATCGCTGGAGCCGTACCTGGATCATGGTCTGCGCGAGTGTCGCGGTGATGCTGAGCACGCTGATCGGCGGGCTGAGCACGAACGTGGCGACCTACATCGTGGCGGCGATGTTCCTGGGCGTCTTCTTCGCGCTGAACTCGGGCACAGTCGACAGCGTCGTGTACGACGTCGTGTTGGAGGAGACGGGCTCCAGCGAGCAGTACGAGATTTGGATCGGCCGAGTACGCATGGTCGAGGGCGGCTCTTTCGTTCTCAGCGCGCTTGCCGGCGGCGTGCTCGCCGCGTGGACCTCGCCGCGGGTGACGTACTTCGTGTCGATCCCGTTCGTCGTCGCGGCGGTCGCGGCGTTCTTCCGGTTCGACGAGCCGCGCCTGCACCGCGCCACCGAAGCCGTCGCCTTGCGCCGACACATTGCCCTGACCTTCCGCACGATGATCCGACAACCCGGCATGCGGCGTGCGGTGCTGCTGGCCGCGCTGACCGCACTGGTCTCCCAGGCGGTGTTCGAGTTCGGACCGCTGTGGCTGGTCGCCTTCGCCGCACCCGCCGCGCTTTTCGGCCCCTACTGGGCGGCGCTGGTGTCGACCCTCGGCATCGGCGGCTTCCTCACCGGCAGACTCAACCTGGATCGACGCGCGGTCATGCTCGTCCTCGCAGTCGGCGCGCCCGCCGCGTCGATCATCCTCGCCTGGACTCACGCCCTCGCGGCGGTGATCCTGGCGCAGATCGTGCTCGCGTTGCTCTTGGCGATCGTCGGTATCCGGGCGGGCAAGCTGCTGCACGACGGGGTACCGTCGAATATCAGGGCCGGGATCTCGTCCGGGGCCGGCACGCTGGCGTGGATCCTGTTCCTGCCGTTCTCGCTGGCCTTCGGGTCGATCGCGCACGCGTACGGGGTGAACCGGGCCGGCTGGATCATGGCCGGCGCGACCGTGCTGATCGCCGTGCTGCTCGTCGCGTCGATCGCCGGCCCACCGGCTCCTGCGGAGCCTGAAGAGTTCGCTTGCCAGGATCTGGTCGAGCTCCTCACGGATTACCTGGAGGGCACGCTCTCGCCGCAACTCGTCGAGACGTTGCAAGCCCACCTCGCCGAGTGCGACGGATGCGGTGAGTACCTGAAGCAATTCGAGTTCACCATCGCGGCGCTCCACCAGGCGGGCCGAGGTTCCCAACTCGACAAGCGATGACGCCGCTCGAAGGAGCCGGAGCCATGCTGCCGGAAGGGAAGACGGCGGTCGTCCACAGTGCCTGTGTTGGTCGGAAACCGGCCACTGCCTGTGATCTGGGGTGTCACGCAGCAGTTGGTACACGTTGAACGTGCTTCCGCAGCGTGCAGTGCTCGAGGTGTGCCTTACCTACGGCTCGCCCGTGAAGTCTGTTGTAGATCAGTCAGCGCGGCGATCTGATCGGCGGGCGGCCCGGCAGGAGGACGTTCCCGGTATCTCCACCGTCATCGCGAGGATCAGCTGGGTCCGGGAGCGCGGTCGGTCAGGTTGCGGATCGCGAATACCATGGCCCCGATCGCGCAGATCACCGTCACCACGAAGACCACCGCCGGGCCGATTCCGGTCCAGTCGAGCATCCGAACCATGCTGCCCGCGGTGAGCATCACGCCCAGGCAGGCGAGCATTGGCCAGGAGCGGCAGCGCAGCCGCAGCCGTTCATCGTCAACCCAGTGGCTCAGCGCACGCAGGACGAGCGGCAGAAGCAAGCAGAGGATGCCGGTCACCAAGCCGAACCAGTTCGAGAAAGTGTGGAACACGACACCGATGATCGGGCGCCGTAGCGGGTGGGGAAAAGCCCCGATTCCGTGGCGATTCCTCGCCCCGCTCATGTTCACCGGACTGCCGGGGTTCGGCGTCGCGGACCTCAGGCCGGCGTGGGCGGCGCACCTGGGCGACGGACGGGTGGGCACCTGGACAGTCACCGAGATCCGCTGCGTGGGCAGCGCCAAGTGCACTTGGTGGAGCCAGTTCGTCTCCGCCGACGGCACTGACGTGCGCGACCAGGTCCAGAGGAGTAACGGCGCCTCGCGGTTGCCCGCTGTCGGCGGCCAGCTGGCGGCTGCGGACATGGCGACCCCGACATGGTGTACCCGAGAGGTAGCGGCTCTGCCTGGTGGAGCGTTCCCCGTGCCGAAAATGCATCCGCGCAGGTGAAAACCTGCAGGCGCTGCGTTGCGCGTCGTTCTGGTGGGCGCCGGGGCGTGGCTCGGCCGAGCCAGACGGTGCAGCTGAATGGCGGTTCAAGTGGACCGAAGGCCACATACCATCCTCTTCTACGTACGGCACCACAGCCACGTCCGACCACATCGCGCTTGGCCTGCTAGCACCGCGGCCGCGAGCCAGGGTCATCGACCTAGTCGAGCAATGCCGGATACGACGAGAAAGCATTCTCGGTGGGCTGATCGACGAATATGAACATAGTGCTTGACTGTCAACATCCTGTCTGAAACAGGCCAGTTCAAGCCTCAGAGGCGATTTGGAATCCTTACTAGATCGGCATCGGGAGAGAAGCGGGCGTTGTGCCGCCTCAGGAGACGGCTCCATCCGGCGGTTGTGCCGTCCAGCGTCCGATCGCGGCCCGCGCGTGAGAGTGCGCGGGTACTCGTGCGTGGCGCTGACAGCGCGCGCTCGCAAATCCGTGCTTCCGTGTGCGACTAGTCGCCCGAATCGCATCGCGGATCAGCGGGAACGAAATTAACGTATTGGCCGCGCGAGAGGTGATCGGTGATGGGCGATGTCGGCGATCAGTTCGAGCTGCCACCTTTCTGGTTGGTGCACGCCCTGACCTGGCCTGCGCGCATTGATCAGTGGAGCCTGGCGCGAGCCGCCCTGGTCTGGGTGCCCGCGCTGGCTGGGCCGCTGCCGAGAGCGGCTGCGGACGTGCGTTATGTCGCCGGGGTCTACCATCAGGTTTACGGCGGTAGCGTGGTCTTCTTCTCGGACCTTGACGGATTACTCGACGAGGAACGCACGAGCTGGCGTGAGCGACGTACCGACCCGCGCGAGGCCCTCGATCAGCTGCTGCAGGGCGACCTGACAGTGCCCACCTTGTTGCTACTCATCAGCTGGTACGCACACAAGGTCCTCACCCGAAACCCGCGCGCACCAACCTCCGGCACCTACGCCACGCCCATCCCCGCCTGGCAGCGCGAAGCGGTGCGTCAAGCCATCGCGCTTCAACTGGCCGCCGACTGGCCGAGCACAC
>NZ_DASZGI010000322.1:0-22222 GCF_035938995.1 Actinocrinis sp. | reverse complement strand
GGCAGCGGGCACGTGCGAGACCGCCCCTCGGCGCCGAGTGGGATCAGACGCCGACTACCGTTCCCGCCCGGAGTTACTTGTCCAGACAAGTCACCTTGCCGCCGGATGAATGACAGACAAAGACCCGTATAGACAAGTTCGCCTTCCGAGTCAGGATACGCAGATGGGAGGTCCCGCCGTCGGCGCCGTCAGTCCGGCCGGTAGATCGCGACCCAGTCGATCAGGATGACGGCGGTCGACGAGTCGGGCGTCACGCCGTCGGTCTCGCTCTGGATGACCCAGTGCATCGGTGTCGAGGGAACGCGGCTGGTCGAGGTCCCGATCGTCGCGCCATCGAGCAAGAAGTCGACCGCCTGAGCCGTCCACTCGATGACCGCGGTGTGCCAGCCCGACGAGATCCGCACGCTGGTCTGGTACGCGTCCTGATCCATGTCGCTTGTGCCGTTCATGTGGTGCATGTAGGCGTTGATGACGCCGACCAGGTTGCCCTCCGGGAAGTCGATCTCGCCGTCCTCGGGGAAGTTCTCGCTGTCCGGCCACAGCAGCCAGGCAACCTTGTAGCCGGGAGTCGGCTGCTCCACCAGGAATCTGATCGCGTAACGGCCGTACACCTGGCCGCCTTCGCTGCCGCTCGCGCCGGGAATCTTCGGCAGAGGCGCGGCCACCATGTGCACGCCGTTCTCGGTGTGCAGGTCGAGACGCATCATGCCGTCGGAGATGCTGATCGTCTTCGAGGGCGTATAAATGCCCTGCTGGTCAGTGTCCGGCCAGCCGTCGGGGTAGGCCCACCATTTCGACGCGACGTCGGACGGCAGGCCGGAGCAGATTCGCCTCACCGGGTCGCAGCCGGAGAATCCGCCCACCGGCACGTCGGTCAAAAAGTCGTCGGCGAAGATCTGGTGCCAGCCCGGGATGTCGCCGACCGGCATCGGCTGCCCCGAGGGACCAGCGGGGGTTTGGCTGGGAGCAGCAGAGGGCGAGCCGGACGCGCCCGTTCCCGCCGTGGCTGTGGTTCCGACCGCCTTCGTGCCCGTTCCCGCCATAGCCGTGGTTCCGGCCGCCTTCGTGGCAGCGTTCGCGGGAAGGGCCACGGTCGCCGCTTCAGTTGCAGCGTCGCCCGCGCAGCCGACCGCAGCGAGGACAACCGCCGCAGCCGCGACGAGCGAAGCACCCCGTCGAGTGGTGAGCGGCCTGCTCATCGCGTCCTCCTTTGTTCGGTCGGCGGTGCTCCCTAGGACGAAGCGGACGGCGGGTTCGGCGTGAAGATATCGGTGATCGGCACGGCCGTGGCGCTCGAGCCCGCGTGCGGCAGGTCGTAGAGGTCTTCGAGGGTGCGCAGCACGCTGTAGTGCTTGATTGTCTCGCTGTATGTACCGGGTTTGACGTCCGCGCCCACGATCAACGTCGGGATCTGATTGTCGGCGCTGTTGTCGTCCTCATCCCAGGTGACGATGAGCTCGCTGTTGTGCGCCGGGGCCCACCGCGCATACGCATCCAGATTCGCCCGCAGCCAGGCGTCCCCCTGCGCGACGGTGCCGTCGTGCATGTCGTCCGCCAGATTCGGCACCACGACCGCGACCGTCGGCAGCGTCGTGAAATCGCTCGGGAAGGCAGCGAACGTCCGGTTGTCGGCCGCGGGCACGTTCGTGAAGTTCACCCAGGGGGCGTGCTTGCGCGCGTAGTCTCCCGCCGTGCACCCGGTGTACCCGGCCGCGGGCATCGACTCCGAGTACCCGGTGAACGTGTCGCCTGCGGCCAGCAACTCGCTGGCCAGGTTCGCGTCGGTGAAGGTGTGCGGGCAGCTGTCGTCGCTCAGGCCCTCGGTGGTGCCGGCGAACAGCGCGAGATAGTTCGGCTCGCTCGGATGCGTGATCGCGAACGAGGAGCTGAAGCTCGCACCCTGCGCCGCCAGTGAATTGATATACGGCGCGGACGAGTTGCCGATGACGTCCGAGTACGAGTGGTTCTCCTCGATCACCACCACGACGTGATCCGGTCGCGGCAAGCCTGCGGCTGCATGCGCCGAGGAAGGCGCACCTGTCGCCGCACTGGATGCACGCGGAGAGGCAGCCGCAGAGCCAGCCGTCGTCGGCGGGGCAGCACCGGTCGATGTGCACGCCGCGACGAGCAGCGCTACACCGCCGAGCGCGGTCGCGGGGAGCAAGGGGATGCGCGGTTTACGGGGCGTCAATGCGGCTCCTTCGTCAGGAAGATGCGGCTGAGAGCATCGTTCCAGGATGCGCGCATGAGTCGGACTTTCCCCACCGGGTACAGCGCGGCGATCGACGTGAACGCCGCCAACACGACCAAGGTGCGCGTCGGGCTGAAGCTGTGGGTCAGCAAGAAAGCCTCGGCGACGAGCGCGCCGATGGACAAGCTCAGCGCGATCGTCAGCACGAAAAGCTCCAGTCGGCCCAGTCGCTGCCGGCTTCGCCGCAGCGCGGCATCGCCGAGACGCGTCGCCGCCGCGCCCGGGCAGACCAGCAGAAACACGAACGAGATGATCACTCGTGGCGGCGTGCCGGCCGGAAGCGCGGTCGCGGCGAGCGCGAGCCAGCCCGACGCGGCGAGCCCTAAGCGAAGGTAGCGCGGGCGGATCATCTGAGGGCTCCTTTCCAGTGGAGCAGGACGCTGCGCGGCTGGTTGGTCAATTCCATGATCACCGCATCCTGGTTCCGGTACAGCACAGTGAGCTCCGGAGCGTTGCCCGGAATCTGCTCCACTTGGGTGAGCGCGGCGGGCGGCAGCAGCCCCGACAGTTCGATCTCGGCCTCCTGGGAGCGGGTCAGGATGAAGTACGCCGGACGTCCGTGCGAGTCGCGCAGTTCCGACACCAGGGCGCTGAGCGGGTACGCGGCGATCTCGTCAAGCTGCGCGGGCGTCTGGTCGGTGAGCCAGGACACGTACGTGTAGTCCGAGTAATCGGTGTAGACGCCCGCGTATTCGCTCGTGGCCGCGACGATCATCGAACCGTGCGGCGCCGTGCGGAACAGGAATTGGGCGGCCGAGACCTCCGCGGGCGAGAAGTAGTTCATCCGCTCCTTGCCGTAGTAGCCGAGGACGAAGCCGCTGAGCAGGGCGAGGAGCACGGCCGGAAGCGCGAGGGCCTGGATGCGTGGCCATCGGCGCGATCGCCAGAGGACAGCCGTCGCGAGGAACGCGGTGGCGGGCAAGGCGAAGAGGTGAACCCTGAAAACCATCTCGCCGCCGTAGTCGTTCGCCACCAGCAAGGGCAATGGTGCGAGGGCGAGCAGCACGATCGGGTTGTGCCGCAGGCCGCGCCACTTCACGACGGCGACCAAAGCCAAGAGCCATATGAAGGCGGCGCTCGCGGTCTCGACGTGCGCGATCAGCTGTTGTTCGGGGCTCGCAATGGCCTGATTGCTCAGCGGAGACGCGGCGTTCGCGTCGAGAGTGCCGAAGGACGTGAGGATCGAGCTCAGATTCGCCTCGATGAACGGACGCGCGACGGTTGCCGCCCACCCCACCGTGAACAGCACCGACGCGATAAGCAGCGGTAGCACGGTCCGCCAGCGCCGCCAGGACACCGCGAGGATGCCCAGCGCGCAGACCAGCATGAGCGGGGTCAGCTGATGGGAAGAGGCGACGGCGGCGATGACCGGCAGAAGCAGTGCGGTCCAGATCACGGCAGCGCGGCGGCGGCGCGCCGCGGCAGACGACCCCTGCGAGCCTTGCGAGTCGGCCGAATCTGCGGCTTGTCGATTCAGCCTCTTTAATACGACACCGATTACCGCCAGGTAGAGGACGAGCGCGAAAGCCTGCGGCGAGAAGTAGTCCTGTCCCATCCACGCGCTCGAGAAGAAGATCCACACCGCCGCCCAGACGAGCCGCCGGTCCCGGGTCAGCGAGCGATAGATCAGCACCAGCGGCCCGATCATCAGCAAGTTGTTGACCGGCGGTCCCCACGCCGCGTACGAGCCAGCGGACCGCAGCCCCGCCATGCGCACGAACAGCGCATTGAGAGCAAAGAATCCGGGCCACTGGTGGTACGCCCCCAGAACCCCGTTCGTCGGGTCGGTGGCGCCGTGGCTCACCAGGTAGTCCACGACCGCGACGTGCTTCCAAGCCCACGAATACCGAAGCGTTCCGTAGAGCACTGTCGGGGTGGCGTGCAGCATCGCGATCAGCGCGACGACATAGCCGAGGAACCAGACGCCGCTGATGCCGGGAGTGCGCAGAGCGAACGCGAATCCGAGCGTGAGCATGCCGAGGCCGACCCAGTAGGTGATCGGCAGGACGCTGATCAGCCCGAAGGCGCCCATGCGGTCGAGTTGCACATTCCGGAGGAGCGTGACGATCCACAACAGCACCGCGACAGGGAGCGCGACGTGTGCCAGCATGCGACGCCACGAGCGGTTCAGACGCCGAGGCCGCCCTTCGCGGCGGTGCCGGGGCGTGTACGTTCTGACGTCGACCGGTTGTAAAGGTCGAGGCGGCGTGTGCGCCAAGAGCAGGAGAGCGGGATCGCCGGTCATCGGCTCACCTCACGCAGCACCGGGACGACGTTCCTGGCAAGCCACCGCCAACTGTGCTGGTAGCGCGCGGATTTGGCGGTGTTGTCGGCGACGTGCGTGAGCCAGGTCAGCAACAGCAGCGAAACCTCGTCGACGGTCGTGGCACCGCCGGCTTCAACTCCAGTAACTTCGAACCCTGCCTCTCCCTCTCGCCGATACGCGCGCACGACCAGGTCGCCGATTTCGCACCGCTCCAGCTCCCGCTGCACTGCCAGAGAGAACAGCCGCGCGTCGAGGGGCGCCGGTCCGTCCGCGTGCGCGCTGCACCAGTCGACGACGCCGGTGATGCGCGTCGGGTCAGCGTCTATGAGCACGTTGCCCGGCTGATAGTCGCCGTGAGTCCAGGCCACGAGGACCCGCTTGCCCTCAAGGCCCTCATACAGGCGGCGGCGCAGCAGGTCGATCGCCGCCGCTCCATGCGGCGTCTGACACGGCGCGAGTTCCCTGCATACCACGGCGAGTGGCGCCTCAACCCATCGACGCAGATGCTCAGTGCCGACGGTCTCGACCCGCCCAGTCGCCTCGTGCAGCTCCGCGATCGCGGCGAGTGCGACCTTTGCGATGCGTCGCGCCGCCGTGGGCCGTTCGCGCACCACACGGGACGCATCTATGCCGGGCAGCCGAGCCTCGAGCGCCATCGGCCGGGTACCCAGCAAGTCAAGGGAGACGACCTGCGGCAACAGCCGGCGCCACTCGCCGAGCCGCTCGTCCTCGGACAGCGTGCGCAAGGTCTCGTACTGCTGCTCAAGGGCCGAATGCGCGCGCGGGCTCAGCGGGTGCTTGACGACGAGGTCTGCCTGGCCGCGTGATCGGATCAGCAAAAGGCCGGACACCGTCCGCGACACGTGACTCTCGACGCCACGACTGTTCAGCTGCACCTCACTGGACAGCCTGCGGCCCAAACGCAGATCACCCGGCAGCGAGAAGAACCAGCCGAGGCGCTCCCGCACGAACCCGGCAAGCACACGCGGCGGAACTCCGATCGCACCCGCCTTCTCGCCTCCCGCCGACCCCAACCAGATCGACCGCCGCCACAGGAGCACCGCGGCCACAACGCCCTGTGCGGCCAACCAAGCCACCCCCGCGCCCTCGACACCCATCACCGGCAACAGCACGACGATCAGCACGAGCGCAAGCGAGCACAGCGTCCCCAGGATCGCGATCACCGCAGTCATCCGGCGTCGCGCCCGGCAGGTGCTGACCGCCACCGCGACGACGAGATTCGGCACCGCGGAGAGCAGTAGAAACCTGAGTAGACCGGTGCCGTGCCGGGCGTAGTCGTCCCCGAACACGCGCAGAATCGCCGGTGCCCCGGCGATCATGATCAGGACACAGATCGCCAGCAGCGCACCGGTGTGCCCAAGGACGCGCCGACAGTTCTGCGCCAGCCGCTCGGGATCGGTCGCGGATTCCACGATCAGCGAGGAGCCCATGTTGGCGCTGAGCAAGTAAAGCGTGTACGCGATGACCCATGTGAGTGAGAAGTAAGCAGCCTGCGCCGCGCCGAGCCGCTCCAAGACGATCAGCGGGGGCAAGGTCGTCGCGGCGATCCAGCACAGCGCCCCGATATAGTCGCACACGATGTAGCCGGTCGTCGGCGTCGGCTGCATAGGCGTAGTCGCCAGACGCGGCCGCCGCGCCGCGCGCTCGTGCAGCGGGATCGCGCGGCCGAAGAGGAACGAATTGGTGACCGCGACCGCGACGGCGAGCCCGACAGCCCAGGACAGCAGGATGCCACCGGGCTTGACCACCAGCGCGAACAGCACCACCGCGCCGATCTTGACCACCGAGAAGACCGCGTTCTCGAGCACGACCCAGTGCGCCCGGCGCAGGCCGGTCAGCGCGCCGTCCTGCAGCACGAACAGCGCGTAGCCCGCGGTCGCCGCGGCGAATCCGGCGCCGACCAGCGGCCGGTGCAGGAACGCCAGACCCGGCGAGATCTCGGGCAGCAGCAGCACGAACGCGACCGCGAGCGCGAAGGTGGTCGCGGCGGCGGCCAGGTACGCCCGGGCGACCAGCCGCCCGGTCCGCGCGCCCGCCACCGGGACGAACCTGACCAGCACGTTGGTGAGGTTGAGCTGGCCGACACCGGCGAGGAACAGCATGGCCGAGATGGCGGCATAGTTCCGGCCGACCGCGTCCGTCGGGTAGAGCCGGGTGACTAAAGCCCAGTAACCGGCACCGAGCACAGACGTCAGCACGGAGCTTGCGGAGAGCAGGTGGCCGTTGCGCAGCAGCGGCTCGCCGGACGCGATGCGGCGGACCGCAGCGCCCCTCGGCCGTGCGTGCTCGGGCGCGTTGGCGGGAGCATCCGTGGGGACATCGGTCCGCACACTCCATGTCAGCCCACTCATGACGCCGCCGCCCGACCGGCCAACCGTCGTGTCGCCACTGCCAACTTGGCCGCTCGGACCGGCACGCCCGATCGCCCGGCCTCGGGGATGGCCAGCAGCGCGAGCAGCGCGCGGTCCTCAGCCTCCAACTCGGGCATTCGACACAGCGGACAGCCGCCCACCCGGTGTCCGAGCAACCGCCCCACCGCCTCGGCGAGACCTGCCTGGTACGGATGCCGAAGCACGCGAATGCCGGCCGACGCCATGACTCCGCGATCCGCGTTGCGTGGCGCGAAGCCCAACTCGGCCGCCTTGAGCATCGCGATATCGGGCGCGCTGTCGCCGACCGCCAGCGCGACCTGCTGATCCCCGCCACCTGCCCACCGAATCAGCTCCCGTACTCCATCTGCCTTGTCGAGCCCGCTCGGCAAGAAGTCCGTCTGCCCATCCCCTTCGACCACCGCGTAGTTCCGAACCTCCCTTAGCCCCAGCTCTTGCCCGTCCCCCAACCCGCTGCGTCCCCCTTCAATCTCCCGAGACGCCCGCACGCAGCACCGATAATCGCGATCCACCGAGACACCCGGCATCGCGCCCAATGCCGCCGCCAACTCCCCGTCGTGCTCCGGAACCAGAGTGCTGTCACGCCCGCTCGCAGCCTCGAAGGCCACCGCGCCGTACTCCGCTACGCCACCGAACAGCCTGTACTCGACACATAGGTCCCGCGTCTCAGCGAGCGACCGCCCCGTCGCCAGCACCACCCTGAGCCCGTGTGCCCGCAAGGCCCGCAGCGCCATCGCCCCGGACGGCGAAGAGACGGAGAACCCGAACGCGTCGTTCTCGAGGCACCCGTCGACGTCGAGCGCGCACCACGGCCCCTGCGGTTCGCTTTCGAGATCCGCGAGAAACAGGTCGGCCAAGAACCGCCGCACCGCCTGCGCCTGTTGTCGCCGAGGGCTGGCCCCACCCCGCCGGTGCGCATTCCACGCATGCACGAGCTTGTACACGCACCAGCGCGAAGCAGGAACGTGCTCACCGCTGACCTGCTCGTAGCGCGCCAGCAGCCGGTCCTCCGATACCGGTTCCGCGACCGCGGCGGCCGCCAGGTCGTAAAGGGCGTCGTAACTCGCCAAGTCCAGATGGCTGAAACACCCGTCGGCGAACGCCGTCTTGGCCCACCCGCCGATGTCGTCCGAGTACCACAGCCCGGGAACCGTATCGCCGTCGATCAGACAGGGCTGATCAGACTTCGACAACGCGCGCATGAGCGGATCGACCAGCAGCGGCCGCACCGGCGTGCCGAGCCGACCGAATCCGCGCGCCAAGATCCGCGCAGCGATCTCCCAGGCCGGCTGACGACCGCTGAGCAGGACGCTGCGATCCGCGGGAACCAGCAATGCGCGTCGGCGACAGTCCACGTAATCCGCGACCACTTCCGGCGGCACACCCGCCCCGCGCTCCCGCCCTTCCCCCGCCATACGCGCCCTGATCATCACGCCGTCGACAACGCCGTACACCCGCGGCACCTCACCACCCAACTCGCGGGCAATCTCCGCAGCGTGCCGCCCCAAGTACCCGAGGCCCACCGCCTCTGCCACCATCGGCAGCCGCGTCCCATCCCCGGTCCGCACCGTGATCGGCACCGCCAAATGCCGCGATCGCGTCGGCATGTCCGGCTGCTCCGACTCCACAACCGCGATATCCGGGTCCCGGAGAGCGGAAGCAACCCGCCACCGCAACGACTCCCGACCCAGATCCCTGCGGATCTGCCAATCGCGAGCCGGAAGCACTACGCACGGCCGCCCCGTCACCCCGCCATCCGCAAACGCCGCGCAAACGACCACAACCCGATCCCTCCTGAACCCCGCTCGCTCCACGGCGCGTGCCACAGCATCAAGCGAGGCCCCGCTCGACGGCGGGTCGTCGATCAGCGCGACAAGACCGCGGCCTCGCAGCCGCCGCAGCATCCGGCCCTCGCCCGGCAACAACCGCCCACCCGGCCGAACGGTGCGCACCACCACGTCGGCATACCGGAGCGAGCGAAGCGCGGACCCGAGCAGCGGCGCCAGATAACTGCCCGACGTGCGCACCCCGAGGACCAGCACAGGCAGCGAGCGGTCAGGGTACTGATCGGCAAATCGTGCGGCCAGTTCGCGGACGTCACCGGGCCGTTGGTCGAAACTGCGGAAGCACGACGGCTGCCGCAGCACAGTCCCGGCCAACAGCCGGCCAGCGCCCCCCGGAACAACGCCCAGAGCGTCCGCCAAGCCCAACGGCACTAACGCGGCGTCCCCAGAACCAGCGAGCACCGCATCTGCCAGCGTGGACGTCAGCGCGGAGATCTGGCCGTGCCACCGCCGCAACGCGAGCCTCGCCGGAGACCACGCCACCGCCGCAGCCGCGTCCACCCCGTTCCGCAGCCGCTCTCCCGCCGCCCCGCCCCGCGCGTCCAGACACCGGACCACCCGCCGCAAGATCGAGTCGGTACCGTCCAGCCTGTCCTCGACGACCTGCCCGATCCCACACGCGTACAGGTATGCGTCAACATGATCGTCCACCTCCACCGCGAGCCCCAGCCGTTCGACCAGCTCCGGCACCGAGGCGTGCAGATCGGCGGCGCCTGCGTACGCCCTGTACAGCATCGCCATCACCCCGCTCGCGCCCGGACGGAACCACCGACCACACTCCGAGCCGAATGTTCAGGCGACCTCAAGACCCCATAAGCGGTTACTCAACGTCCACCGGGCCGCCTATTTGGCTATTTGAGCAGGGACTCGAGCACGTTGATCGTGGCGTCGGGGTGCAGCGCGTCGACCGAGATCTGGTCCATCGCCCGCGTGTACTGCTCCACGTCCTCGGGCTTCTCGATGTATTGGGCACCCGTCAGGTGTTCCAGGTAGACCACGTCGCGCAGATCCGACTCAGTGAAGCGCAGCAGGGTGAACGCGCCGCCCTCCGCCGCGTGCGCGCCGACCGCGTACGGCAACAGCTGGATGGTGACGTTCGGCCGGCTCGCCTGCTCAATCAGGTAGCGCACCTGGGCACGCATCACGTCCGGTCCACCCATCGGACGGCGTAGCGAGGCCTCGTCCAGCACAACCCAGAGCACCGGCCCGTTCTCTCGCTGCAAGTACTCTTGCCTTCGCATCCTCAGTTCAACGCGGCGCTCGAGCTCTGCGGCCGCCAACATGTGGTTGGCCGATACCACAGCACTGACGTACTCCGGGCACTGCAACAGACCCGGAATGAACTGCATCTCGTAAGTCCGCACGACCGAGGCGGCCGATTCGAGGCCGATGAAGGGTTCGAACCAGGGAGGCAAGACCCCGCCAAAGCTGTGCCACCAGCCCAGCGTGTTCGCCTCACGCACCAGGTCCAGCACCTGGTCGCGCTCCTTCTCGTCCACCACGCCGTAGAACGTCAGCAGATCGGCGACATCCCGCTCCTTGAACGAGACCTTCCCGGTCTCCAAGCGGCTGATCTTCGACTCGGTGGCACGGATGTGATAGCCGGCCTCCCGCATCGCAATGCCCTTGGACTCCCGCAGCCGGCGCAGCAGCGAGCCGAGAAGGATCCGGCGCACCGTAGAACTGTTGGCGACGCCCTTCGCCTGCAACTCCACTGCCGGCCCTCCGCAGCCTTCGACCTGGACGAGAACGTGCCACCATGCTGGCAGCAATCCGGAGCCCTCCGGCGGTTTTGGGTGATGTCATACCTCTACAGCGCACGATGGCACGAAAGCCTCAGCGACTGGCAAAGAGCAGACGTGCGACACGACACCTGCCGGGCGATGTGACGCGCTCAGAACGGTGCTGTCCCCCCAAGCACGACAACGGCGGCACCGCCAGATGGACGGTACCGCCGCGAAGATCACTCCCACGGTCCTTCGATTCGCCGCTCTTGCCGGCGAAAGTTCACGAAAGACCGCACCAGTGGAGCCAAGGGGACTTGAACCCCTGACCTTCTGTCTGCCAGACAGATGCTCTACCAGCTGAGCTATGGCCCCTTATTCACGTAGCCGCCGAGCTGGGGATTTCCTCCGGCTGGGACGGCTCCGCCATATTAGCCAACCCCGGACGCAAAAGTGAAATCCTTAGGTGTCGTCCCCGATGACCGGTTCTGGCAATGATCCGGCGTTGTGCTCCAGCAGGCGCCAGCCGCGTGTCGCCTCGCCGAGGACGGACCAGCAGCAGTTCGAAAGGCCGCCGAGGCTGCCCCAATGCTCCGGGGGGAGCTTGAGCATGCGGCCGATCGCCACGCGGGAGGAGCCGCCGTGGCTGACCACGACGAGGGTCGCGCGCGGGGGCACTCCTTCGAGGGCCCGGAGGATGGCCGGTACGACCCGGTCGGCGACCTCGGTTTCCGTCTCCCCGCCGCCACGGCGAACTCCCTCGCCGCGCTTCCAGGCCGCGAACTCGTCCGGGAAACGCTCGCGCAGCTCGGCGTCGGTCAGGCCCTGCCAACTGCCCGCGAAGGTCTCCCTGAGGCCCTTCTCCAGCGCGACCGGCAGGTCGGTGAGGCGGGCGAGCTGCTCCGCCGTGTCTGCCGCCCGGGCCAGGTCGGACGAGACGATGGCGTGCGGCTTGAGGGCGGCCAACAGGCGTGCGGCCTTGCGTGCCTGTTCGCGGCCGACCTTGTCGAGCGAGACGTCGCTCTGCCCTTGGAACCGGCCCTCGAGGTTCCATGCGGTCCGGCCGTGACGCCAGATCACGACGCGACGGCCGGGTGCGGAGTAAGTGTGCCGGTCAGCGGCTATGGTCACGCCTCACCGCCGGGTTCGCGGGTGGAGGCGGGCGCGTCGTCCTCGGTGCCGGGGTTGGAGTCGGTGTCGATGTCGCCGTCGGAGCGGGTTGCGACGTGGCCGTTGACAGCGTCTGTGTGGATCGCTGAGTTGGCGAAGGCACCGGGGAGGGGACCGGGTCCGGTGGAGCGGCCGCTGGTCACCGAGGCGGGGAGGGCCAGCACAGGGCAGTCCTTCCACAGCCGCTCGAGCGAGTAGTAGGTGCGCTCCTCGGCGTGCTGGACGTGCACGACGATGTCGATGTAGTCCAGGAGCACCCAGCGGCCCTCCTGCTCCCCCTCACGCCGGGCCGGCTTCGCGCCGAGGCCGAGCAGCCGCTCTTCCACCGCGTCCACGATGGCCCGCACCTGCCGGTCGTTGGGAGCGGACGCGAGCACGAACGCGTCGGTGATCACGAATACGTCGCTCACGTCGTAGGCGACGATGTCGTCAGCGAGCTTGTCCGACGCCGCCTGTGCCGCCGCGATCGCGAGCTCCTTCGCCCGGTCGGTCGCTGTCAATGAGCCACTACCTCTCAAGTCGGCTGGTCGGTCGATCAGCTACCAGGGTCTCATGGAGCGACGACGGGTTTTCCTCGCTACTTCCGTCGGCTGGCCGACGGGGAAGGCGAGGCGGTGGTCTTGCCGGACCCGGCCGGCGGCACGGTCACCCCGGCCAGCGCCGGCCAGTCGGCGCCGAGAAACACGGTCACGTCGGCGATCGTGGGCATCCCGGGCACCACGTGGACGTCGTTCGCGGGCAGTCCGAGCGTCGCGGCGACCTGCACCGCGGCGTCGTGCTGGTCCTGCGTGGGCACCTCGACCACGCTGGTGCCGCGCCTGGCCACGCTCGCGCCGTCGATGTACGTGTATCCGGCGTTCGACAGCTTGGCCTGGGCCGCCGCCCGCACGTACGCGGACTGGTCGGCGGTATGGCCGGATGCGTCCTCGACCAGTACGCGCGAGAGCTGCCCGGCCGCTGCCCCCGCCTTCAGCGCCCCGCCGAGCAGCCTCGTGACGATCGGTGCGGCGGCGGTGTAGTCCATCTCCATGGAGCCGTCGGTGCGCAGCGGCAGCGCCTGAACGGTAAAGGCGCCCGCCTGCTGCTCATACGCGAGGGAGGCGAGGATGGGGCTCAGCCCGCTCTCCGGCAGCGACGGATCGTCGATGATGCCGATGTGGCCGAGGTCCGCCGTGATGGAGGTCGCCTCGGTCGGCAGCACGGCGAGCAGCGCGGTCACCACCTGCCCGAAGCGCTGGATCTGGGCGGTGGGCGAGTCGCCCTGCGCGCTGTAGGTGGCGTACGAGACCGCCTGCGCGCCGGTGAGCTTCTCGCTGCCCTTCGCGATGGCCGGGGCGGTGGGTTCGGCGCTCGCGGTAGCGGCCGGAACGGTGGTGTCCGTGGTCACCTGCACCCCGCCGATCTCGTCGATCAACGCGGCGAACGTCGTCTCGTCCATCCGCCAGACCCCGTCGATGGTGACGCCGAGCACGTCGGCGACGGTGTCCTTACCGGCGGCCGGGATCGACTGGGACATCTGGCCGCCAAAGGGCTGTGAGCCGAATCCGGTGGTGTTCACCAGCATCTGAGACGGGATCAGGACGGCGGCGGCGGAGCCGGAGGAACCCTTCGCAGCGCCACTCGGGGTGGCCGACGGAGTCGCGGACCGGTCGGCGACCAGCAGCGCGTCCCCGACCGCGTCTCCGGTGGTGTCGCTGACCTGGAGCAGGATCACCGACTTGGTTGGGCCGGAGTTGCTCAGCACGCCGCCGCTGAACAGCAGGTATGCGCCAACAGACGCGCCGACCACGGCGGCAGCGGCTCCCGCGCCGATGAGGCGGCGGCGGAAGCGGCGGATTCGGTCGGCCCGGCTCTCCGAGCGCGACTCGACGAAGGTCAGCCAACCCTTGACGTCGTGACCGGTCTCCTCGTCGAGGAAGGCGAAATCGGCGGCCGTGTAGCCGTCTTGGGGGCGGGGTGCGTCGGCGGCAGGCTCGGATTCGACCGGAGCGTCCGACGCGGGAGACGGAGCGGGTGCGGGCGACGGGGCCTGAGCGGGAATGTGGACGGTACCGGTGCCGAAGAGGTCGGAGTCGTCGAAGAGACCTGCGCCGTCGGGAACGGCGTTGGGCTCGGGGGAACGAGTGCGATCGAGCCCGGCGCCGGGGCCAGCGTCAGTGCCGTGCGCTGGTGCCGGCGCGCCATAAGCCGCCGGAGAATACGGGTCTTGAAGGTCGTAACCGACCGGGTTGTAGACCGAACCGCTGCTGCTGTAGCCGTCGAACACCGGCCCTGGCGGCGGAGCCTGGCCGGGAGCGGAGGTCTGGCGCCAGTCATACGAATGCTCGGCCGGCGCCTGCGGTGCCTGCGACGCGGGCGGCGGCGTCGGCAGCGCTTCCTCGTCCGGGTTCGGCTTGCGTCGGCGGCCGGTTCCGGTCACGGCTCCTCCGTGGTGGCTTCTCGCGGCTCCGAGGTGTACGGCTGGCCGAGGTGCGTGCCTCCGTCCGCCGGATCGCGGTACAACCCGCGCTTGTTGATGTACTGGACGATTCCGTCGGGTACCAGATACCACACCGGCTCGCCCCGGCGGACCCTTTCGCGGCAAGCCGTGGACGAGATGGCCAGCGCCGGGATCTCCACCAGCGACGCCCTGCCCACCGGCAGTCCCGGGTCGGAGAGCTGGTGACCGGGGCGGGTACAGCCGACGAAGTGGGCCATCTCGAACAGCTCGTCCGCGTCCTGCCAGGAGAAGATCTGGTCAAGTGCATCGGCGCCGGTGATGAAGAAGAAGTCGGTGTCCGGCCCGCGTTCGGCGCGCAGATCGCGCAGCGTGTCGACGGTGTACGTGGGGCCGCCGCGGTCGATGTCCACGCGGCTGACCGAGAAGCGCGGGTTCGACGCGGTCGCGATCACCGTCATCAGGTAGCGGTCCTCGGGCGAGGCGACCTTGCGCTCGGCCTTCTGCCACGGCTCCCGGGCCGGGACGAACACCACCTCGTCGAGGTCGAACAGCGACGCCACCTCGCTCGCCGCGACCAGGTGGCCGTGGTGGATCGGGTCGAAGGTGCCGCCCATGACGCCGACCCGCGCCTTGCGCCGGTATGGGCGGGGCCGCTCCGGGCCGGGCTGGGGACCGCTCATGCGCACCGACCCTACCTGGCCCGCCCCGGGGCCACACCAGGGCTTGGGCTGTTCGTCCTATTCAGTGACGGTCTACTTGTCTCGATTGAGCCGGGTGACCAGGAACAGCAGCACGATGAAGATCGCCATCACGACGATGGCGTTGAGCGTGGGATTGATGCCCGAGTACCGGCCTTCGCCTTCGGCCACGACGTGCAGCAGGTGCATGGAGACGCTCGTTTCTCGCGAGGGAGCGGTGAGTCGGCACAAATATGTCGGCACAAATATTAGGGCGCCGGTGCGCGCGGGAAGCGCGCAGGGTGCGTTACTTGCGGTTCTTGTCGCCCGTGTCGCGGTACCCGCGCAGAACCAGCCAGGCGATCAGCACGACGACCGCGAGGCCGCCGAAGATGTACAGGCGCAGGAAGATGCCCGGGGGCGTGGTGTCCGGGGCGTTCACGGCCAGGTAGGCCTGATGCAGAGCCATGGCGGTCGAGTGCATGGGAAAGGTCCGTCCTGTACTGCGAGTGCTGCGTGTCGGTCCTCACGACGATACGCGGCGCAGCACGCCACGCCAGACGCCGGGTCGGTACTGTGAGCGGAGCGGGGCTGGTCCCGCACCGCCGTGAAGGGGCACCGATGTCTCAGGAAACTCTCCAGGACCGGGCGCCGGACCGCAGCCGCAAGCGGTTCCCGCAGATCAGCTCCCGGGCCTACGAGCACCCCGCCGACCGTGCCGCGCTCACCGCGCTGCGCAAGCTGAACGGCTTCGACCTGCTGCTGCGCAAGCTCGGCGGACTGATCGGCGGGCGGCGCATCCGCCTGCTCCTGCTGGCCAACGCGGTGCAGGTGTCCGAGCGGCAGTTCCCCCGGCTGGACACCCTGCTGACCGACGCCTGCGAGATCCTCGACATCCCGGAGCGGCCCGGCATGTTCGTCATGCAGTCGCCCGGGGTCAACGCGATGACCATCGGCCTGGACAAGCCGATGATCGTACTGACCACCGGACTGGTGGAGCTGCTGGACGAGGAGGAGTTGCGGTTCGTCGTCGGTCACGAGGTGGGCCACGCGTTCTCAGGCCACGCCGTGTACCGCACGATGTTGCTCTGGCTGATGAACCTGAGCGGGGTGATCGGCTGGCTGCCCGGCGGCGAGATGGGTATCCGGGCGCTGATCCTCGCGCTGATGGAGTGGTTCCGGAAGGCGGAGCTGTCCAGCGACCGGGCCGGCCTGCTGGTGGGGCAGGACATTGAGGCCGCGGTGCGCACGCAGATGAAGATGGCCGGCGGCGCACACGTGCACGAGATGAACCCGATGGCGTTTCTGGACCAGGCGCGCGAGTACGAGTCGGGCGGCGACATAGGGGACTCGCTGCTCAAGTTGTCGTTCCTCCTGGACGCCAGGCGCCCGCAGACGCATCCGTTCCCGTCGGTGCGCGCGCTGGAGCTGACCCGGTGGATCGAGACCGGCGGATACAGCCGGGTCCTGGCTGGGGAGTACCCGCGCCGCGGCGACGATCCGACCGCCTCGGCGACGAACGACGCTAAGGAAGCGGCCGACGCCTATGCAGAGTCGGTGAAGAACAGCGGCGACCCGCTTATGGCGAAGGTGCGCGAGTTCGCCCGGGACGCGGCGGGAATCGGCGACCGCATCGGCGGCGCTATGTATCGGCGGTGGGGTCAACGGCCAGAGGACCGAGAGCCCGGGGAGAATGACGCGGACGAAGGCTCCTCGCCGGAAGACTCTGACGAGTAGGACCAGACGAACACGCCCGCGACTGGGAGGATCAACCCCGGATGAGCATCAAGGACATCCCGCTGACCACGCTGGACGGCGAGGCGACCAGCCTGGACGAGCACACCGGCAAGGCCGTGCTCGTGGTGAACGTGGCCTCGAAGTGCGGGCTGACTCCGCAGTACACGGCGCTGGAGAAGCTGCATGAGGCCTACGCGGGCCGCGGCTTCTCGGTGGTCGGCTTCCCGTCGAACCAGTTCGGCGGCCAGGAGCCGGGCACCGCCGAGGAAATCCAGACCTTCTGCTCGACCACCTACGGCGTCACCTTCCCGCTGTTCGAGAAGACCGACGTGAACGGCGAGCACCGGCACCCGGTGTACCAGGAACTGGTCAAGGCCGCCGACGCCGAGGGCTACACCGGCGACATCCGGTGGAACTTCGAGAAGTTCCTGCTCGACGGCGAGGGCAACGTGGTCGCCCGGTTCAACCCGCGCACCGAGCCGGACGCGCCCGAAGTCGTCTCCGCGATCGAGGCGCTGCTGTAGCTGTAGCGGGACGCGTGCATGCCGGGGAGGTAGACCCCTCCCCGGTGCCCGCCAGGCACCATGGTCAAAGCGCGCTCGACGAAATAAACGCTTTAGGCGCAGACCGCCTTGCGCAGACAATATGTTCGAATTCGCCGCTTACCCTTAGGTGCCGCGTCCCCGGCGTTTGCGCAAACCGTGCCTGCCTGAGCAGCATCTGATCACGCAGAGTTCGCACCGCTTCTGAACAATTGCGCGGTGCTATTTGCGCAATGCCATGGACGCGGTGCTGGCCCTCCGCAAGACTGTTCAGCGTGGTGCATTGGAAGGGGTGGCAGATCGCCGACATGCCCGACCTGCACGGCCGCGTCGCGCTGGTGACCGGCGCCTCGGCGGGCATCGGGCTGGTGACCGCCCGTGAGCTGGCCCGCTGCGGCGCGCGCACCTTCGTCGGGTTCCGCGCCACACAGCGTGGCACCGCCGCGCGCGACGCGATCCTGGCCCGCAGCCCGGACGCCTCCGTGGAATTGGTGCGCATCGATCTGGCCAGCCTGGACTCGGTCGAGGACGCCGCCGAGGAGATCGCCGACCGGGCCGGGCACCTGGACATCCTGGTCAACAACGCGGGGGTGATGGCGCCGCCGCCGGACGTCACCGCGGACGGCTTCGAGTTGCAGCTGGGCACGAACCACCTCGGCCACTTCGCGCTGACCGGCCGCCTGCTGCCGCTGCTGCTGGCCGCCGAGGCGCCGCGCGTCGTCACGGTGTCGTCGCTGGCGCACCACGGCGCGAACGGCGGCGGGCTGTCCGAGCCGGTCGACTTCAAGACCCTGCCGCACGGTTCCCGCTGGGTCGGGTACAGCCGGTCGAAGCTGGCCAACCTGCTGTTCGCCCTTCAACTCGACCGGCTGGCCCGGTCCTGCGGCACGGCGCTGCGCTCGATCCCGGTGCACCCCGGACTCACCCGGTCCGAGCTGGTCGCGCGGGCCAGCATCGGGCAGCGCAAGCTGATCGGCCCGATCGCGCAGGCGAGCACGGCCCTCGGCGCGCAGTCGACGGCGGACGGCGCACTGCCGTCTCTGTACGCCGCCACGCACCCGGCCGCCGCGAGCGGCCAGTACTTCGGTCCGCGCCTCGGCGTGCGCGGGGCCCCGGGTCGCGCCGCGCCGAGCCGAACCGCACGCGATCCCGAGCTGGCCGCACGGCTGTGGTCTGCATCGGCGGAAGCTACCGGTGTCGGCTACGAGGCGCTGTGTAACGCACCGAAGCAGGCCGCTGGCAAGCAGGACACGGAGAACGGGCACCCCTGACGACGCCTTACCTACCGCTCAGTAATTAGGGCTAAAGTGCCCGGCATGGCTTTGCGGAGACGGGCGCGCAGCGCAGCGCGTGCATCAGGTGCCGCGGCGCTGCTTATAGTGCCGATCCTGACGTTGGCGGCGTGCACCGGCGGAGGGGCGGCTGCTACGACGCCCACAGCGGTCTCCACCCAGCACGACGTACCGAACGGCGCGCAGCTTAAGGGCGTCCTGCTGGCCAGCAAGGATCTCCCATCCGACTACAGCGAAGAGCCGACCAGCGCGCAGAACAGCGGCGCGGCGCTCTCGGACGCAGCCGCGACCGTCAACCTCGGCTCGGCGAATTGCAACACGATCCTCAACACGATCGGCCACACCGGCTTCGGCGAGGCGTCATACGCCAGCGATGCCTATACGCCGGCGTCGGCCCTTGGCGAGTTCGACGAGACGGTGCTCGAGTTCCACAGTACGGAAGCGACGACGTTCGCCAACCAGTTCGGCGCGGCGCTCAACCGGTGCAGCTCCTTCCAGGCCTCCGACGCGACCGGCGCGAGCGAGAGCGCCTCACTGAAGATGACCGCCGGGCCGCGAGTCGGCGACGAGTCGATCGGCTTCACCGTCGACGTGGTGCTCGGCGGCCAGACGATGGTCATGAACGGCGCGGCGGTGCGGGTCGGCACGGCGGTCGCGGTGGTCACCAACTCCGATCTCCAGGGCTCCCCGGACAACGAGATCAACCTGTCGGCGCTCGCGGCGACACTGGCACAGCGGTTGCGCGACCTGCACTAAGGGCCGGCGCTCGCAGCGGTGGTCCCGGGCGCTCGCCGACGCGCCGTACCCTTAAAGCAGAAGTAACAGTCGCCTGGGCAACGACGAAGCAGCGATCCAGAAGCGGTGAGAAAACTGTCCAAGCGCACCCCCGAAGGCCCTCCCCCGCCACCTGTGGTCCAGCGTCTGCGGATCCGATATGCGAAACGCGGCAGGCTGCGCTTCACCAGCCACCGCGACATCCAGCGCGCATTCGAGCGAGCGCTGCGGCGGGCGCAGGTGCCGATGGCGTACTCGGCCGGATTCTCCCCGCACCCACGCATCTCCTGGGCCGGGGCGGCGCCGACCGGTACAGCGAGCGAAGCGGAGTATGTCGAGATCGGGGTCGCCGAGCGGATCGACCCAGACCGGCTGCGCGCCGAACTCGACGCGGCGCTGCCGCCCGATCTGGACATCCTGGAAATCGTCGAGGCGGCCACCGCGTCGCTCGTCGATCGCCTAGAGGCGTCCGTCTGGCGGATCGAACTGCCGCAGGTCCAACCGGACGAGGCCGCCAAGGCGGTGGACGCCTTCCTGGAGGCGGCGACCGTCGAGGTGGAACGGCTGACCAAGTCCGGTATGCGGAGCTTTGACGCCCGTTCAGCCGTTGTGTCACTCACTGTGGAGGATGGTCTGCCTAAAGGTGGACACAAGACCCGCTCGTCTGCCTGTGCGATACTGCAAGTGGTCGTCCGGCACACCACTCCGGCCGTCCGCCCCGATGACGTCCTGACCGGACTCGGCTCCGTCGGCGGACTCGTGCCGCCGGTCACCCCACGGGTGACCAGGCTGGCGCAGGGCCCGCTCGCCCAGCCGTCGCGGGCGTGGCCGGTGGCCGACCCGATGACCCCTGACCGGAGCGCTTCGGCGAATTCCGGGCCGGCGAGCATCGAAAGCCCCGATTCCGGGGTATGACTGCTCGCGGGAACGCGCCCCGCGCGGCCCGCACGACGGCCCGACTCGGCGACACGCCCGGTCCGGCACACCTGACTTTTACGCGTACGACGAGCCCCTGCGCGGCGCCGACGCCCACCGAACGCGGTGCGGCAGCCCGAGCGCCCGGGGGCCACGACGGGAGAACCGCCCGAATGCTCGAACACGAGCCCAACGGTTCCGGCACAAGCCCGGAACCCACAGAAGACACACTGAGCGCTGCCGACATGTCCGCCGGGAGCGTTCACGAGGCCGCCGAGACCGCTTCGCCCGCGCCGCGCAGGCGTCGCGCCGCGAGCCGGCCCGCCGGCAAGCCGACTGAGGCTGAAGCTGCGGCAGCCGACGCCGCGGCCGAGCCACCGGCCAAGCCGAAGCGCACCCGCAAGACGGCGGCCAAGAAGGTCACCGCTGTGACTGCGGCTGCTGCGCCGGCCGACGAAGCAGCGCCTGAGGAGAAGGCCGCTGCTGCCGTGGGCACATCGGCAGCAGCGGAGGAGGCCGCGCCGACGACCACGCGTCGTCGGCGCACCCGTGCCACCGCCGCGGCGCCTGTCGAGGCAGCCGAGCCTGCGCCCGAGCCCGCAGAAGAGACGGCTCCGGCTAAGCCGCGCCGGACCCGTAAGCGCGCGAGCGCGCCCGCCAAGACCGTCGCCGAGCCGCCCGTCCAGCTGCCCGCCGTCGAGGAGGACGAAGAAGAACCTGCGGCGGAGGAGACCGAGGCCGAGGTGGCGCCGGTCCAGCAGCCGCCCGCGCTGCGCCCCGGAGCGCTGATCTTCCAGGCCCCTGTCGTCTCCGAGCCGGCCCGGCGCACCCGCACGCGTGCGACCGCCGCGCAAGGCAAGCCGAGGCCGACCGAAGGCGCGACGACGGACGAGCCCGCTGCCGACGAGCAGAAGCCGGCCGCCGCGCTCCAACCGGCCGCCGAGGAGGCTCCGACCGCCGAGCGCGAGTCGCGGCGTCGTCGCCGGCGCCGCGGGCAGCCTGCGGAGGTCGCCGCGCCCGCCGCCGAGCCGCCCGTCACCCATGACGACGCGGAAGAAGAAGCCGCCCACGACGACGCGGACGGCGAGACAGAACTCGGCGCCGGCGAAGGCTCCAGCCGCCGCCGCAGGCGCCGCCGCCGTCGGCAGACCGCCGAGGATCTGGCCGGCGGCACACCGAGCGTCGACGACCCGCCGAACACGGTGGTCAAGATCCGCGAGCCGCGCGAGCGCCGCTCCGGCCGCCAAGCCGAGCCCGACTCGCTGCGCACCAGTGACGACGTGCTGGGCGTGCGCGGCTCGGTCCGGCTGGCCGCCAAGCAGCAGCGCCGCCGGGACGGGCGCGCCACCCGGTCCCGCCGCGCCCCGATCGTCACCGAGGCCGAGTTCCTGGCCCGCCGCGAGTCGGTGGAGCGGGTGATGGTCGTGCGCCAGTCCGCCAACCGCACCCAGATCGGGGTGCTCGAGGACGGCGTGCTGGTCGAGCACTACGTCAACCGCGAGTCCTCGGTCTCGTACGTCGGAAACGTGTACCTCGGCAAGGTGCAGAACGTGCTGCCCTCGATGGAGGCGGCGTTCGTCGACATCAACAAGGGCCGCAACGCGGTGCTGTACGCGGGCGAGGTGAACTTCGCCGCGGCCGGCCTCGAGGGGCAGCCCAAGCGGATCGAGTCGGCGCTCAAGTCCGGCCAGCCGGTGCTCGTGCAGGTCACCAAGGACCCGATCGGCCACAAGGGCGCCCGGCTGACCAGCCAGATCTCGCTGCCCGGCCGCTTCCTGGTGTACATCCCGGGCGGCTCGATGATGGGCATCAGCCGCAAGCTGCCGGACAACGAGCGCACCCGGCTCAAGCAGATCCTCAAGAAGGTCGTTCCCGAGGACGGCGGCGTGATCGTGCGCACCGCCGCGGAGGGGGCGAGCGAGGAGGAGCTGGCCAAGGACGTCGAGCGGCTGGTCGCCCAGTGGGAGGAGATCGAGCGCCGCTCGCGCACCGCGAACGCGCCCGCGCTGCTCTACGGCGAGCCGGACCTGACCGTCCGGGTCATCCGGGACATCTTCAACGAGGACTTCACCAAGCTCATCGTCTCGGGCGACGAAGCCTACAAGGAGATCCACGAGTACCTCAGCGGCGTGGCGCCGGAGCTGGCCGAGCGGGTCGAGCACTGGACCAGCGAGACCGA
>NZ_DASZGI010000321.1:0-30476 GCF_035938995.1 Actinocrinis sp. | reverse complement strand
CCGCCGAGGCCGACGGTGACGCCGCCCGCGCGCTGGAGCTGCTGGCCAGCTGGCTGGGCATGCCGCCCGGGCTGCGCCGGGACGAGCGCAACGAGGAGACGCCGTACCTGGTGCGCATGGCCCTGGCCGCCGGGGACCGGGGCCTCGCGCGGGCCGCGACGGAAGGTATGGAGGCGGACGCGGGGGTCGAACCGCTGCCGCGCCGGCTGCTGAGCGCGCAATGCTGCCGCGGCCAGCTGGACGACGACGTGCCGCTGCTACTGGCGGTGGCCGAGGACGCCCGCGCCCAGGGCATTCCGTTCGCGCGCGCCTTCGCGTTGGAGGAAGCCGCGGCGCGATTGGCAGCCAACGGCGAGGTCGCCCCGGCGCGCGCCGCCCTGACCGAGGCGGCGCAGGTGTACGGGCTGCTGGGCGCGGCCTGGGACGTGCGCCGCGCCGACGCACGCCTGCGGGCGCACGGGGTGCGCCGCGGCCCGCGCAGCGCACACCGGCGCGAGACCTCCGGCTGGGGCGCGCTGACGGCCAGCGAGTCGCGCATCGCCCAACTGGTCGGCGAGGGATGGTCCAACCCCGATATCGCGGCCGAGCTGTACCTGTCCCGGCGCACCGTACAAACCCACGTCTCGAGCATCCTGAACAAACTGCACCTACACTCACGCGTCGAGGTCGTGCGGGCCCTCGCCCAACACGGCGGCACAATACCCGCGACCGCCTCGACCACGTGAGGCGGTCACGGCGAAGCCCGTGCTGCTGCGCCTGGACGCGCACGCCGGCCACGGCTTCGGCCCGACCCGGGACCAGCTCAACACCCTGACCGCGGACCTGTTCGCCTTCCTGCCGACGCGGCTGACCAACTCGACCCGATGTGCAGCCGCAGCTCGATTGTTCCTGCGAAAGGCGCGGTCCGTGTGGCGCTGGCAGGCGGGATGCGGCAGGCTACTGGGCATGACGGCGGGGGACTCGGTCATTCGTGTGCGCGGGTTGACCAAACGGTACGGGGACGCGGTCGCGGTGGACGGCCTCGACCTCACGGTGCATCGCGGGGAGACATTCGCGCTGCTCGGCCCGAACGGCGCGGGCAAGACCACCACGACGGAGATCCTCGAGGGCTACCGGAAGCGCGACGGCGGGGACGTGAGCGTCCTGGGCGAGGACCCGCAGACCGCCGGGCGGCGGTGGCGCGCCCGAATCGGGATCGTGATGCAGGAGTCGTCGGACATCTACGAGCTGACCGTCGGCGAGATCGTCCGGCACTTCGCCGGGTACTTCCCGCGGCCGAGGGCGGTCGGCGAGGTGATCGCGCTGGTCGGCCTCGACGGCAAGGAGCGCGCGCGCACCTCGACGCTCTCCGGCGGGCAGCGGCGCCGCCTCGACGTGGCGCTCGGCATCGTCGGGAACCCTGAAGTGCTCTTCCTCGACGAGCCGACCACCGGCTTCGACCCCGAGGCGCGGCGGCAGTTCTGGGAGCTGCTGCGCTCGCTGCGCACCGCGGGCACCACGATCCTGCTGACTACGCACTACCTGGAGGAGGCCGAGCAGCTCTCCGACCGGGCCGCGGTGATCAGGGGCGGGCGGATCGTCGCCGTCGACGAGCCCAGCAGGCTCGGCGGACGCAATCTCGCCGCGGTCCGGGTCGGCTGGACAGACCCGCAGGACGGACCGCGGACCGTCGAGACGGACGCCCCGACGAAGTTCGTCACCGAACTCGCCGCGCGCTACGACGGCGAGGTCCCGGGCCTGACGGTGACCCGCCCGACCCTCGAAGACGTCTACCTCCAACTGATCGAGGAGGACGCGTGAGCGAGCCGCAGGCCACCACCGCTACCGTCACCGCGCCGACCGTCGCCCCCGCCGACGCCGGCCGGCTGCCCTCCGCCGTGGCGCTCGGGATGAGCCGGGCCGGGATCGAGCTGCGCCAGTATTTCCGGCAGCGCGACGCGGTCGTCTTCACCTTCGCCTACCCGGTGATCATGATGCTGATCTTCGGGTCCATCTTCAAGGGGGACGTACAGAACACGGACGTGCCCTACTCGCAGTACTTCACCGCCGGGATCGCGGCGACCGGGACCATGGCCGTGGGCTTCCAGGGCGTCGCGATCGGCATCGCGACCGACCGCACCGACAAAACGATCAAGCGGCTGCGCGGGCTGCCGATGCCGCGCGTCTCGTACTTCCTCGGCAAACTGCTGTCCGCGCTCGTCTCCGGGCTCATCCAGCTCGCGATCCTGCTGGGGGTCAGCGCCGTCTTCTTCAGCCTGCACCTGCCGACGACGCCGGGCCGCTGGATCACCCTGGCGTGGGTGTTCGTGCTCGGACTCGGCACGTGCGCGACGCTCGGCATCATGCTCGGCGGGCTGGCCAAGGACGGGCGCTCGGCCTCCGCGGTGGTCCTGCCGCCGTTCCTGATCCTCCAGTTCATCTCCGGGGTCTTCTTCACCTTCGGCCAGCTCGGTCCGGTGCTGCGCGGGATCGGCGCGATCTTCCCGCTCAAGTGGATGTGCCAGGGCATCCGCTCGGTGTTCCTGCCGGATTCGTTCCAAACCCAGGAAGCCGCCGGTTCCTGGGAGCACGGCAAGGTCGCGCTGGTCCTGCTCGCCTGGATCATCGGCGGCTTGCTCGTCTCGCTGCGCACGTTCCGCTGGCGGGGCAAGCGCGACGGCTGACGGCTGCGGCGGTGTCGATGCAGCGTTGTCGATACGGCGTTGTCAATACAGCGGTATCGATACGCCGGCGTGTGCGCGACCCGGGAACTGTCGGCATGTCGTCAGGTGCAGTGCGTTAGAGCAGATGCTCGGAGATCCGTGGCACGCCCAGCGCCCTAGCATGGCTGTTCCATAGGCTGACCGCTTCGCTCGCGGACACCTGTGCGGCGTTGTCAAAGGCTTGGGCCTCATCGAGAACGCTGACCGTGTCCGATTCGGAGGCGGATCCCCCCGGGCTGCCCACATATTCGGCGTAGAACATGTCCGCCATGGTGCGGTTGGCCCAGGATTCGCGCAGTTTCCTGGCCATCAGCGTCCCGTCGGGGATTTGCGAGACGTCCAGCCCGGAGACGCGCTCGGCCTGCTGCCACCGCACGGTCGCGGCCGACATCAGGAAGTCCCGCTCACGGGGCCAGTCGGCTTGAGTCCGCAGGTCCGCCGAGGCGCTGGCATCGGCGTGAAGCCCGGCGCCTTGCACGATGACCCCGTAAAGATCGCCGAGTTGGCTGATGGTGGCGTTCGCGAGCGCCGGCGCCGACGGCACGGCTTGAGCTCCCATCGCGCCCGTCGCCAGGACGAATCCGACGAACGTGACCGCCGCAGCGGCCAGCGTCGCGCATAGGCGCCGCACGCCACGCCTGGCATTCTTGGCCGCGCCGCCGGCCGGCACCGTGGCAGTGACGTCAGGCAGTTGCCAAGCGACGCGTTCAAGCACCAAGGGCGGCGCGCCCTCGCTTTCTTCGTGAACGGGCGCGACTGCGGTGTCACCGTGCGTCGGCTGCACGACCAGCGTCTGCCAGCGCTCCCGCCATGGCTCCGGATCGCCGCCGCAAGCCTGCACGTATGCCAGAGTGACGTCGAGCGACGGCAGTACCTTCCCGGAGGCGGCCACCGACAGCGTGCTCGCGGAGAATCCCGCGCGCCTGGCCAGCGCCCGGTAGGGCAGGTGACCCGCCTTTTCCCGCAAAGCCCGCAAATCGTATGCGAACGCTGCGAGAGGTCCGTCCAGCGGGTCTAGGGATTGTTCAGTGCGTGGCATGTATCCCCCATTTGAATACACGAACCAGGCCCGGCCGACGACGAAAAAGGTGTTCTGCCCGAAGATTCCAGCACTCCGTTGTCAGAAACGATACCCACATCGGAGATCAATTGGCAGACCGCTGCGATGCGCCCAGGCGGCTTGTTCAGCGTTGTTCGCCGAACATCCCCACCTGCTGTCAAACAACAGCCTGTGCCTTATCACTGATGGTGGGGCCGCGACGGTTCTGAGTCGGCACCCCGCCGGGCAGGTCCACTTGGCGCCGGACCTGCGTCCATCCTCCCGGACGATCCCGAGGAGCCGACTCAGACCGTCGTGGCCAAGCGGGGCTCCGCCCGAGGCATCACAGATCCGCGGTGGGGATCGGGCGGGGCTAGCCCTAGGGCGCCGCCGGCTGCAATCCGGCCCGCAGAGCGACGACCGGATCACGCGTGCCCGTCCGCTGACCGCGCGGGACGCAGCGCAGCCGCCCAAGAGGACCCCGATCTTCGTCGCCAGCCTGTCCTGCGACCTCGACCTGAGCGCGCCGCTCGGCATGTCCGCGCTCACGCGCCCGGGTGAGGTAGTTTCGGATCACGGCGAAGCCGGCGCCGAGTCGCACCGCGATCCCGGCGCGGCCGCTGAATCGCGAGCTATCGGAGCACAAGACCTGGCATGGCGCGAGACTCGTTCGACATCGTCGTGGTGGGCGCGGGTCCGGCCGGCGCCGTCGCCGCGTACGCGGCCACCCGGCGCGGGCTGAGCGTGGCGCTCGTGGACCGGCGCACGTTCCCGCGCGACAAGGCATGCGGCGACGGTATCGGCCCCGGCGCGGTGCAGGTATTGCGGCGGCTCGGCCTCGGCTCGGTCTTCGAGCGCCACCCCGCGGTGACCGAGCTGACCGTCTTCGCCCCGGACGGCGGCCGGCTCGACAGCGTGATCCCGCCCATCGACGGCCGTCCGATGTGCGGCCACATCATCACCAGATACGACTTCGACAACTACCTCGTCCGCGCCGCCGTCTCCGCCGGAGCCGCGGACCTCACCGGCGTACGGTATCTCGGCATGACGCGCGAGCCGGAACTAAGGCGCGTCGAGCTACGCGGCTCCGACGGCACCACGTTCGACGTCGACGCGCGCCTCGTCATCGGTGCCGACGGCGCCTACTCGGCCGTGCGCAGGACGCTGACCGGCGACAAGGCCCGCCGGTCGCGCCACCAGAGCATCGCCTTGCGCGCGTACGCGTCGAGCGACAACTTCCTGCCCGGCGGGCGGATCGGACAGCGCTTGGTCCTCGACTACAGCAGCGACCTTCTGCCGGGCTACGGCTGGCTCTTCCCGCTGGACGACGGGCGGGTCAACGTCGGCGTCGGCATGCTGGTGGACGAGCTCAAACGCCGGGACGACGATCTGAAGAGCGTTCTGGCGGCCTTCGTCGAGCGGGCCCGGGCCCGCGGGATCGACCTCGGCGAGCTCCACGACCAGCGCGCGCACCACCTTCCGCACGTCGGAGGAATGCCGCGGCTGACCTACCCGCGCGCCGCGCTGCTCGGAGACGCCGCCTCGATGATCAATCCGGTGAGCGGCGAGGGCATCGCGTACGCGGTCACGGCGGCGGCCGACTTCATCGACGCACTGCCCGGCGACGTCGGCGACAGCGGACGCCTGAACGCCGCGCTCACCCGATTTGAGCGCGATTTCCGCCGCCGCTACCGCGCGCACTTCCTCTCCTGCCGGCTGTACCTCGAGATGATGCGTCACCAGAGGCCGGCCACCTCGATCCTGCGGGCCCTGCAACATGACCCGCGGGTGCTGCACGCCGGGGTCAACCTGCTCTTCGGCTTCGGCAGCATCCATCCGCGGACCGTGCTGCGGATCCTCACGTCCTCGCGGCGCGGCTAACCGAACGTCCGGCGGTAGGTCACAGCATCGCCGCGTGCGCACCACTCGAAAGAGTGAGGAACGGGAGCGCCGTGCGGAGCGTCCAAGCAGTGATCCGGCCTCTTTCGGATAAGGAAGATCGAGTGATGCCTCATATGTCTGCGCAGCCAAGGGCCCGCGCCTCGCGCCTCGGAGTCCTCATGACGTCATGCGTGCTCGCGGCGGCAGCGGGTTGCGCGTCAGCGACCCCGTCGCCGGCGACGAGCGCCGCGGCCGGCAACTCGCCGTCGGCGACAACCAGCTCCAGCGCAGCCCCGTACGCGGCGCAGCTCGCCTTCGCCGACAGCGGTAAGACCATCACGCTGCACGTCGGCGGCACGGTTCACGTCGCGCTTAACAGTGCGTACTGGACGTTCCAGCCGGTGGCCGCGCCGCAGTTGCTGAAGCTGGACACCACCGCCTTCGTGCCGCCCTCCCCCGGAACCTGCGCGGGTCACCAGGTGCTGGGTTCGGGCTGCGGCACCCAGACCGCTGACTTCACGGCGCTCGCGACCGGCCAGACCTCAGTCGAGGCGACGCGGGTCAACTGCGGCGAGGCGATGCGCTGCACCGGCGCGAACGGTCATTTCGAGGTGCAGGTCGTCATCGTGAACTGACGCGGTGCCCGGCGGCGTCGCGGTCGGCAGCCTCCATGGTCGTGCCGATATCAGTGCCAGGCGACGCGCAGGGCCGTCGTCGCATCGAGAGGGCTGCGGCCTCGGTGGGTGACCAGGACGCCCTCACCCTCCGGTGTGCTGGTCGCGATCGGCGTGCCCGGGGAGATCCAGCGGCGCCAGTGGCCGGCGAAGATGTCGAGGCGGCGGGCCGGGCGGGCGAACACGGCGGGAACCGGGTGGTACACGACCACGTTCGCCGGGGCTCGGCCACGCAGCCAGGCGCGGGCGGCGGCGCGGCGGGCGCGCGGCGCCTCCGGCAGCGGGGGCAGTTCGTAGCGGGGGATGAACCAGCGCGGTTCGTCGACGGGCGAGACGAGTTCGTCGAGGGCGCGGGTGAACTTGAGCGAGACGGCGGTCGAGACCCCGGCCAGTTCGATGCGGTACGTGCCGTCCGGCTCGGTGGCCGAGCGCACGGCGTCCGCGCCGACCTCGGACAGGCCGCAGTCGCGCATCGCTTCGGCGACCGTGTAAGCGAACGTACTCACCGGCGGCGGTCCGGCGGCGTCGGCGAGCAGGCGCACCGCCCGATTGATCGCGAACCAGAGGGTCAGCCTGTGCAGATTCGTCGCCTCCAGCCCGGCGGGGGCGGGCAACGGGAGCGGTCGGCCTGGCGGCCGGTCCGAGACCAGGGTCTGGGTGCGGCGCGGGGTGCGGACTCGGATGGTGTGGACGAGCTCGTCAGTGTAGGGGCGGCCGACCGACCAGCGTTCCGGGGTGCGGTCCCGCTCCCCCGCGCGTATCAGCATCGCCGCGTTGACGGCGATGAAGGTGTCCGCGGCGGGCGGCGCATACGGGGAGAACGCCGGGTCGACGTGGCCGACCCCTGAGACGATGTCGCCCGTGTCGGCCGCGGCGAGGTAGCCCTCGTGCTTGCGGACGAACCGGTTCCAGTCCGCCGTGCCCTTCGGATGCGCGCCGGTCGCACAGACTACGGTCCAGTTGTTCGAGGTCTTGTCCGACCAGGACGGATCGAGCCGCAGCCCGCGTCCGCGCAGCTGGACGACCGCGCCCACGGTGGTGGCGCTGGTGAGGTCGACGACCGCGTTGACCGTGTGGGCGTCCCAGCCCTCGCCGAGCAGCGCGCGGGTGCCGACCAGGACGCGGCAGAGCCCTGACTGGAAGTACTCGGTGACCAGCGGCACCCAGTCGCGCGGGCTCCACGCTCCGGTGATCCGGGCCACCACGCCCTCGGGGTCGGGTTCCACCGCGAGTTCGAGGCCTGGCATGCGAGCCGCGGCCCAGGCGACGAAAGCCGCCGCGGTCCCGACCCCGGCGGTGACCGTGCGCCCGGTCACCATCAGCGGATCCAGGGCCGCGGTGCGCGGGTCCGCGGCGAGCTTTCCGAGGGTGAGCCACGCGCCGCCGGCCTGTGCGTCGAGCACGTCGACCAGGCGGGCCGGAAGGGTGGCGGATGCGGATTCGAAGTCGCAGAGGATCAGCGCGCGCAGACGCTCCCCTAGCTCGGCGGCTTCGGCGGCGGCGATCTCGACGGCGGCGTCGGTCTTGGCGTCGCTGCGGGCCAGCACCCGGTCGACCGGGGATTGGGCGGCGCGTATGCCGCGGCGGGTGAGCCGGTAGCCGATCGACGGGAGCGCGGCGCGGATCGCGTCGACGGCCTCTTGGTCCCGCGGGTCCGCCGACCGGCCGAGGCAACCGGTCACGTAGTCGTCGAGCAGGGCGACCCAGTCCTCTGCGGTCGGGGAGGTGCGGTGCTCCTCGCGAAGGCGCGCGCCGGGCGGCAGGTCGAGCAGCCCGTCATGGTGCAGGCGCAGTGCGGCGCGGGCGAGCGGCTGAGCCTCGTGTTCGAGCTGGCTCCAGGAGACGGCGACGGTGCCGGTGCCGGTGCCATTACCGGTCGCGCTTTCCACCGCTGCCGCGTCCGTGCGGGTCACGAAGCGCGCGTCGCACCAGTTCAGGAAGCCGGACGCGGCGAATCCGGGGTCGAGCAGGTCGCCGCGGAACTCGCCGAAGCGTTCCGCTTCGGCGCGGATGTACTCGGCCTCGACCGGCGTGGGCGCGGTGAGGAACGCGAGCTCGGCGAACGGGGCCAGGTATCCGGCACGGACGACGGCGGGCAGGCCGGCGCCGCGCACCGGCGTGCCGAACAACCGCTCGACGAGTGCGGCCTGCGCGGACGTCAGCGAGTCCGGCGGGGTCGCCGTCAGCCCGATGACGTCGGCGCCGGACAGCTCGTCGAGCAGGTCCGCGACGACCCGGCCCCAGGTCTCCAGCAGGTGGTGGCATTCGTCGAGGATCACCGTGACCGGCCCGGCGGACCGCAGCGCCTGGATCAGGGCCCTGCCGTTGGCGTGCAGGAAGCTGAGCAGCGGGCGGTCGCGGTCGCGCGGAGTGTCCCCGGGCGGCTCGCGGTCGTCGTGCGGCTCGACGTCATTGCCGGACGCGTCGCTGTCGCTGTCGCTGTCGAATACGGCGAGAGACTGGTAGGTCAGCACGGTGATGCCGTGTCGGAGGTCGCGGTCGGTCCCCGCGGTGACCTCCTGCGGCATGAACTGCTGCCAGGTGCGCACCCACTGCCCCTGGATCGCGGTCGTGGGCACGAACACCACGACCCGTCCCCCGCGCCGCCGCGCCGCTTCCAGCCCGACCAGTGTCTTGCCCGCGCCGGGCGGCAGGACGAGCCAGGCCCGCCGACGCCCGGCCCGGCGACATTCGTCGAGCCGGTTCAGCGCGTCGACCTGGTACTCGCGGAACGCGCCGGGCCACGCCTCGGCCGCGAGCCGTTCCGCGATGCGGTCCGCCGTCGTCGTCACGGGCGCATCTTTCCAGAGCGAACCGACGGACGGATGGCTGGGTGTGCTCCTGCTGCCGGCCGCATGCCTTCCGCAAGGCCATAGCCGACCGCCGTACCGCGTAAAGCTGTATAGGTGATTCGCCGTATGCCTGGAGCAGCCGCTGCCGTATCCGCGCCGTATCGGCGACGTATCAAGTCGCGGTGGCCGCGACGGCTCCACCCGTGCCCCACATAATCGGCCACGGACGGAAACGTTCCGAGCGTGGCGATCCCGGCCGGATAAGGGGCCGCGTCTTTATCGGTACACCTTCCATTCACCTCGAAGGGACACCCATGTCTGAATCCACCCTTTCCCGCGGATTCGCCGATGCGGTCGAGCTGCGCCGCACGAACCGCGCCACGGTGGAGCGTTACATGAAAACCACGGGGCAGGACCGGCTCCGGCGGCACGAGCTCTTCACCGAGGACGGGGTCGGCGGGCTGTGGACCAACGACACCGGCGCGCCGATCGCCATCCACGGTCGCGACCGGCTGGCGGACCACGCGGTCTGGTCGCTCAAATGCTTTCCGGACTGGGAATGGTACAACGTCCAGATCTTCGAGACCGACGACCCGAATCATTTCTGGGTCGAATGCGACGGGCACGGCGCGATCCGTTTCCCCGGCTACCCGGACGGCTACTACGAGAACCACTTCCTGCACTCGTTCACCTTCGAGGACGAGAAGATCAAGCTGCAGCGCGAGTTCATGAACCCCTTCGAGCAGCTGCGCGCGCTCGGCATTCCGGTACCGGAGATCAAGCGCGAGGGAATTCCGACCTGAGCCGGGCCGCCGGAATTGGAGAGCAGGATGGAAGAACTTCTGTACGGAGTCCGGTTCCGCGAAGCTCTGCAACAGCCCGAATGGGGAGACGAATCGCAGGTTCGGCGCGTACGCGAAACGCTGGAAGCGAGCCCGCCGCTCGTGCGGGCGCAGGACGTGCGCACGCTGCGCGGCATCCTGGCCCGGGTCGCCGTGGGTGAGGCCAAGATCATCCAGGCCGGGGACTGCGCCGAGGACGTGAACGAGCGCACCCCCGGCCACGTCGCCCGCAAGATCGCGGTGCTGGACCAGCTGGCCGGCGCCCTGCGCCTGGTCGCCCAGCGGCCCGTGGTCCGCGTCGGCCGGATCGCCGGCCAGTTCGCCAAGCCGCGTTCCCAGGCTACGGAGCAGGTCGGCGGCATCGCACTGCCCTGCTACCGGGGCGACATGGTCAACGGGCTGGAGGCGACGCGGGAGAGCCGGCGGCCCGATCCGCTGCGGATCCTGGCCGGCTACATGGCCGCGAACGAGATCATGGAAAACCTCGGCTGGAAGGGCTCGAGCGCGGGTGCGGGCATCGAACTGCCGGTCTGGACCAGCCACGAGGCGCTGCTGCTCGACTATGAGCTGCCCCTGCTGCGCCGGGACGACTTGGGGCAGGCGTACCTCGGCTCCACGCACTGGCCGTGGGTCGGCGAGCGGACCCGCCAGGTGGACGGGGCGCACGTCTCGCTGCTCTCCGCCGTCGTCAATCCGGTGGCCTGCAAGGTCGGCCCCGGCATGACCCCCGCCGAAGTGCTGGCGCTGTGCGAGCGGCTGGATCCCGCGCGGGAGCCCGGCCGGCTCACCCTCATCGCCCGGATGGGCGCCGACATCGTCGCCGACCGGCTGCCGCCGCTGGTCAAAGCCGTCCGCGCGGCCGGTCACCCGGTCATCTGGCTGGCCGACCCGATGCACGCCAACACCATCACGGCGCCCGACGGCAACAAGACCCGAATGGTGGAGACGGTCGCACGCGAGGTGCGCAACTTCCATCGGGCCGTCGTCTCCGCGGACGGCGTACCCGGCGGTCTGCACCTGGAGACGACGCCGGACAACGCCACCGAGTGCGCTTCTGACGCCGCGGCTCTCGACCACGTCGGCGAACGCTACACCAGCCTGTGCGACCCGCGGCTCAACCCGTCTCAGGCCCTTGCCGTCGTCTCGGCCTGGGACTACTGGACCGAACGCCCCGGCCCCGCAAGCTCCGGGAACCGGAAATCAGGGTCCGCGGTCGGCCTGCCGCCCATCGCCTCCTACTCGTTTCCCACCAGCGGCGAGCTGCCTGTCAACACGGCGCCGTGGACCATCGATCCGCAGCGCGCGGTCCTGCTGGTCCACGACATGCAGCGCTACTTCCTCAAGCCGTTCCCGGACGGTGTTCGCGAGCAGCTCGTGCGCAACGCGTCGCTGGTCCGCGCGTGGTGCGCCCAGCACGGAGTCCCGGTCGCCTACACCGCCCAGCCGGGCGGCATGAGCTCCGAACAGCGCGGCCTGCTCAAGGACTTCTGGGGACCCGGGATGCGCACCGAACCGGCCGACCGCGAGGTCGTCGACGAGCTGGCGCCGGCGGCCGGCGACTGGGTGCTCACCAAATGGCGCTACAGCGCGTTCTTCCGCTCGGACCTGCTGGAGCGTATGCGGTCCCGCGGACGTGACCAGTTGATCGTGTGCGGCGTCTACGCCCACGTCGGGGTCCTGATGTCAGCGGTCGAAGCGTTCACCAACGACATCGAGACGTTCGTGATCGCCGACGCCGTCGCCGACTTCTCGGCCGAGTACCACCGCATGGCGATCCGTTACGCGGCCGAACGCTGCGCCGTGGTCGTCACGGCCGAGCAGGTCGCCAGCGCGAAGGAGGCAGTCGGATGACCGCGACCCGGATCACCGGCCCCAGCGGCCTGTTGCAGCGGATCCTCGGCCCCAAGCCGGGGCCGTTCGCCCTGCTCCACCGCCCCGAGACGACCGGACCCGGTCTGCTGGACATCCTCGTCGGCGAGGTGTCGCAGCCGGCGTCGCTGGCGGACATCCCGCTGAACGACGGGCCGATGGGGGCCGCTGGCCCCACGCACGAAGTGCTGGCCGTCATTCCGTACCGGCAGATCGCCGAACGGGGATTCGCAGCGCCCGACGACGGTGCGCCCTTGATCGCTCTGTCCGTCACCGGTCAGGAGACCGTCCCGGTCGCGGAAGCGCTGGCCGCGCTCCCGGACACCGCGACAGAGCTCACCGGCGAGCACTTCGACATCGACGACGAGGCGTACGCGGACACCGTGCGCCGGATCATCTCAGAGGTCATCGGCACCGGAGAGGGCGCGAACTTCGTCATCAAGCGCTCTTTCGTCGCCGACATCACCAACTACCAGATGCACAGCGCGCTGGCACTCTTCCGCCGCTTGCTGGTGCGCGAGACCGGCGCCTACTGGACGTTCATCATCCACACCGGCTCTCGGACCCTCGTCGGCGCCTCGCCCGAGCGGCACATCAGCCTCAGCGGCGGCGTCGCCGTGATGAACCCCATCAGCGGCACCTACCGCTATCCCCCGTCGGGCCCGACCCTGCCCGAGGTCATGGACTTCCTCGCCGACCGCAAGGAGGCCGACGAGCTGTACATGGTGGTGGACGAGGAACTGAAGATGATGGCCCGGATCTGCGAGGAGGGCGGCCGGATCGTCGGCCCGTATCTCAAGGAGATGGCCCGCCTCGCCCACACCGAGTACTTCATCGAGGGGCGCACCTCCCGCGACGTGCGAGAAGTGCTGCGCGAGACGCTGTTCGCGCCGACCGTCACCGGCAGTCCGCTCGAGAGCGCCTGCCGCGTCATCGATCAGTACGAGCCGCGGGGCCGCGGCTACTACAGCGGTGTCGCCGCGCTCGTCAGCCGCGGCGAGAACGGCGAGCGCGACCTGGATTCCGCGATTCTGATCCGCACCGCCGACATCGACCCCGGCGGGCGGGTGACGATCGGCGTCGGCGCCACACTCGTGCGCCACTCCGACCCGGCGGCCGAGGCCGCCGAGACCCGGGCCAAGGCCGCGGGGCTGATCTCGGCCCTGAAGGATCGCACCCTCACCCGCCTCGGCGCGCACCCGCGCGTTCGGGCCGCTCTGGAGGAACGCAACGAGTCCATCGCGGACTTCTGGCGGCACGGGACCGATGAGTGCGGCCTGCGCGCGCCCGGCCTGGCCGGACGCGAGGTCCTGGTCGTCGATGCCGAAGACACCTTCACCTTCATGATCGCGCACCAGCTGCGGTCCATCGGGCCGTCGGTGACTGTGCGCCGGTTCGACGAGGACTACTCCTTCGACGGGTACGACCTCGTGGTCATGGGGCCGGGGCCGGGTGATCCGGGCGAGGCCGGACACCCGAAGATGGACCACCTGCACACGGCGGTGAGCACCCTGCTGCGCGAGCGCAGGCCGTTCCTCGCCGTCTGCCTGAGCCACCAGGTGCTCAGTCTGCGGCTCGGCCTCGAAATACGCCGCAGGCCCGTGCCCAACCAGGGCGTGCAGAAGGAGATCGACCTGTTCGGCGCCCGTGAACGGGTCGGCTTCTACAACACGTTCGCGGCCCGGTGCGGCGGCGACGAGTTCGAGGTCGAAGGTGTCGGCGCAGTCAAGGTGAGCCGTGATGCGGAGACCGGTGAAGTGCACGCGCTGCGCGGCTCGCACTTCGCTTCGATGCAGTTCCACGCCGAGTCGGTGCTCACCCTCAACGGGCCGCGGATCCTCGCCGGCGCGGTGGAGGAGGTTCTGCGGGCGCCCGGTCGAGACCGCGGGCCGCGGCCATCCCGGTACTCCGTGAGCCTGAGACCCGCCGCGTGATCCGGCATCGACCAGTTGGGAGCAGCACATGCATCAGTACGTGGTCGTGGACGCTTTCGCCACGCTGCCGCTGGAAGGCAATCCCGTGGCAGTCTTCTTCGACTGCGACGACCTCTCCACCACGCGGATGCAGCGCATCGCCCGGGAGATGAACCTCTCCGAGACCACCTTCGTGCTCGCGCCGCGGAAGGGCGGCGACGCGCGGATCCGCATCTTCACCCCGGTCAACGAACTGCCGTTCGCCGGACACCCGTTGCTGGGCACCGCGATCGCCCTGGGCTCGCAGACGTACCAGGACCGGCTGCGCCTGGAGACCCACATGGGGATCATCCCCTTCGAACTGGACCGCCGGGACGGGAAGGTGGTCGCCACCCGGATGCGGCAACCGGTGCCGACCTGGGAACCGTTCGAGTACGCCGACGAACTGCTGGACGCCCTGGGCGTGAAGACCTCGACGCTTCCCGTGGAGATCTACCGCAACGGCCCGCGGCACGTCTTCGTCGGACTCGACAGCGTCGCGGAGCTGTCGGCCGTCAACCCCGACCACCGCGCGCTCGCTCAATTCCCCGACATGGCGGCCAACTGCTTCGCGAGGTCCACCGGTCACTGGCGCAGCCGCATGTTCTCTCCGGCCTACGGGGTGGTCGAGGACGCGGCGACCGGCTCGGCGGCGGGTCCGCTCGCCATCCATCTGACGCGGCACGGCCTGATCGAACGCGGCGATCAGATCAAGATCCTCCAGGGGGTGGAGATCAAGAGGCCGTCGCTGATGTTCGCACGGGCGGAGTGGGACGGGGACCTGGTCGCCTCCGTCGAGGTCGGCGGCAACGGCTTCCTGTTCTCGCACGGCATGGCACACATATAGGCGAGCCCGGCGACGCCATGTAAGAACACGAATTCCGCTCGCCGACACGCGCCGAATCCAAGGACTGACGGAGGCCTCGATGACCACAACCAGGTCGGAAACCATGACCGGGACGGTCCATATCGCGTTTCCCGAGTACGACACACCACCGGCCGACCCGATCAAGCTGATGCGCGCGTGGTTCGACGACGCCCAGCGCCACGGCGTGCGGGAGCCCAGGGCGCTGGCCCTGGCCACGGCCGACGCCCGCGGCCGCGCATCGACCCGGACGGTCGCGGTGAACGAGATCGCGGACGCCGGCTTGATCTTCGCCACCCATCTGTGCAGCCAGAAGGGGCGCGAGATGACGGAGAACCCCTGGGCGTCAGGGGTGTTCTACTGGCGCGAGACCAGCCAGCAGATCATCGTCAGCGGCCCGGTGGAGCGGGTCTGCGACGACCGCGCCGAGCAGCTGTGGGCGTCGCGCCCGGTCTTCACCCACGCGATGAGTGTGGCGTCCCGGCAGAGTGAAGAGATCGACGACGCCGCGCGGCGGCGGCTGGCGGACGCTCAGCGGATCGCCGCCACCGCGGAACCCCAGCAGCGCCCGGCCAGGTACGTCGGCTTCACGCTGCGACCCGAGATCGTGGAGTTCTGGGCCGACGGAGACGACCGGCTGCACAAACGGCTGCGCTACGAGTACCAGGACGGCGTCTGGGCCACACGCCAGTTGCAGCCCTGATTCGCGGAAGACAGATCCCGCAGATACGCCCGAAGAAGAGGTCGAACATGACGACGACGCGTACACGCGCCGCGCAGCCCGAGGACCTGGCCCGACTCTGGGTCGAGCGGGCGAACGCCGGAGACGCCGAAGGCCTCGCCGAACTGTACGAGGAGGACGCCGTCATGACCCTCCCGACCAGCGGTACACATGTCGGCCGGCCCGCCATCCATCGGGCATTCGAAGAGGTTCTCAAGCACGTGTCCCGCTTCGAGCCGGAGGAAGTGCTGCCCACGCTGTATCACGGCGACTTCGCCCTCACCTCGACCGTCCCCGCGGACAGGAACCGTGGGCGGTACCAGGTGGCGCGGCGGCAACCGGACGGCACCTGGCTTCGCATCCTCCACCACGACGCCCTCGTGGGACTGCAGAAGTGCCCGTGAGCAGCGATCTTCACGCTAAAGGACCGCGCAAGCGCCAACCGTACGATTGCGAGCGCGGGTTCTGACTCGCGGTCAGCCGCCGTGCAGCTCGCGCGAACTCTCTCGCCGGCAGGGGTTCGCGCACCGCGCAAGAAGCCAGGAGACGCCATGGCCGAGGACGCCGCGAAGGTGGCTGCCGATTATTTCGACGCGTGGAAGGCGAAAGACTTCGGGACCCTGCGGACGCTCCTGGCCGAGGACGTCGAGTATCAGGGCCCGCTTGCGCGGACCGACAGCGCCGACGCGTGCCTGCGGGCGCTCGAGGGAGCATCGGCCATCACGACTGATCTCGTCGTCCAGAAGACCTTCGTCGCGGGCGCCGATGTGCTGACCTGGTTCGCGCTGCACACCGAGATCGCGCCCGAGACTCCCGTCGCCAACTGGATGTCCGTCCGGAACGGGAAAATCGCCCGAATCCGTGCCGTCTACGATCCTCGCGAGCTGATCAAGGAACCGTCAGCGGCCGGGGAGTGACCGAAGGAGGACTCGAACATGACGACGACGACGCGTGCACGGGCCACCGAGCCCGAGGATCTGGCCCGGCTGTGGGTCGAGCTGGCGAACGCCGGAGACGCGGAAGGCCTGGCCGAGCTGTACGAGGAGGACGCCGTACTCGCCTTTCCGATCGGGCAGACGCACGTCGGCCGCGAAGCCATCCGCCGGGCGTTCGAAGGGCTGCTCAAGCACGTCACCTACTTCGAGATGGAGGAGCCGCTGCCCACGCTGCGCCACGGCGACATCGCCCTCACCTCGACCGTCCCCGCGGACAACAGCCGCGGACGGTACCAGGTGGCACGGCTTCAAGCAGACGGCACCTGGCTGCGGATCCTGCACTCGTCCGGTTACGCCGACTAGCGCCGGGGACTCGAAGGGCCGTTTCAGCCCTCTTACGAGAGCGTCAGGAAGGCACTGCCACGATGAGCGAACAGCCGCGGTCCGGATCCACCGACGTGTACGCACACGGCTTGCTGAGCAAGGATCAGCCGACCGAGCTGACCCGGCTCCAGCTACTGGAGAAGTCCTACGACACGGGCACCGTGAAGATCCTGGAACAGCTGGGCATCGCGCCGACCTGGCGGTGCCTGGAACTGGGCGCGGGAGCGGGGTCCATCGCGTACTGGCTCGCCGACCGGGTACCGTCCGGCAGCGTCGTCGCCGCCGACATCGACCCGCGCTTCATCGACCCGGACTACGCGGACAACCTCGAGGTGCAGCGCGCTGACATCCTCATCGAGGACTATCCGGAGGGTTCGTTCGACCTCGTTCACGCGCGAGCGGTGTTCATGCACCTGCCGCAGCGCGAGGAGATCCTCAAGCGTGCGGTGCGGTGGCTCAGGCCGGGTGGCTGGCTGGTGCTCGAAGACGTCTACTTCCTGCCCGCGGCGGACTCGCCCTACCAGGAGTGGCGGCACGCTCACGGGGCGTGGATGACCGCCCTCGCGCAGCAGGGTATTGATCTGGCCTGGGCGCGCCGGACTCCGGCCCTGATGGCGGCGGCCGGTTGTACCTCGGTCGGCATCTCGGTGACTCCGGGAGGGCTCGGGGTGGACCCGATCCAGGACGAGTTGCTGCGCATCCGGCTGGTCCAGAGCGGCCAGAAGCTGGTCAGCGCCGGTTTCACCACGACCGAGCAGCTCGAGAGGGCGAAGGCGCTGGTCGACAGCAACCCGGCGCCTGACGTCTCAACGTTCGTCTACTCCAGTTGGGGCCGACGGCCAACCCAGTAGGGCAGCGATTCCGCACGGGCGACGCCACTCAATGGCAGCGCGGGTGTGGGTTCCTCTTAACCTGACGGCGGTATCCACCACATATGAGCACCACTGAGACAAAGAGCCAGGCCGAAGTCCCCACCGCGACGTCCGGCACCGCCATCGCGTGGTTGGCGGCCGCGACGATGTTCGTGATCGGAACGGACACCTTCCTCGTGGCACCGATGCTGCCCACGCTCGCGCACGCCTTCCACGTCCCCACCAGCAGATCCGGATGGATGGTGAGCGCGTACGCGCTGGGCTTCGCACTCTTCGCCCTGGTGGCCGGCCCGCTGTCGGACGGCCGCGACCGGCGCAGGGTCCTGCTCCTCGGCTTCGCCATGTTCACGGTGTCCACAGCCCTCTGCGGTGAAGCGCGGGGGTTCTGGACGATGATCCTCTTCCGGTGCCTCGCCGGGATGTCCGCCGCGCTTGTCAGTCCCCAGATCTGGGCGTCGATCCCGGTGCTGGTGCCGCCCTCGAAGATCGTGCGCACCATGGGATTCGCCGGGGCTGGCATGTCCATCTCCCAAGTCGTCGGCGTGCCGATCGGCGGATGGCTCGCGGCGACGTCCTGGCACCTTCCGTTCTGGGCCATCGCCGGCGTGTCCGCCGTCGGCTGGATCCTGCTGTGGAAGCTCTTCCCGTCGGTTCCGAGCGCGGCGACGGGGAAGGCCGGCGGGTTCTTCGGGACATACGCCGGGCTGTTTCGGAGCCGGATCTTCACCTGGTATCTGTTCGCCTACTTCGTCTACCAGACGGGCGTCTTCGAGACCTTCTCGTTCATCGGCACCTGGCTGAACAGGAGCTTCGGACTCTCCGTGGCCGCGGTCGGCGCGTCGATGATCGCCCTCGGCACCGGCATGGCGATCACCTCGCTGTTCGGCAGTCACCTCATCCGCCGGATCGGAGAGCAGCGCGCCCTCCTCGGGGCCTTCGTGGTGCTGATCCTCGCCTATGGCGCAGTGCCGTTCTCGCCCAACGTCGGCCTGGCGATCGCCGGACTGGCAGTCGGTTCGGCCTGCATCGGCCTCGCCTACCCGATCTTCATGGCCATGCTGCTGGCCCAGACGACCGCCGCACGCGGCACCGTATCTTCACTGTCCACGACCGCGCTGTACGCGGGAACGACGATCGGCGGCTTCGTCGGCGGCGTGCTGCTGGCCAGTTTCCACGGCTTCCACGGAGTCACCGGATTCACCGTGGTGGCGCTGCTGCTCTCGCTGGGGATCTTCGCGGTGACCGGGGCCTTCCGCATCCGTGCAGCGGCAGCCGAGCCGTCAACTGCCGAGGTCGAGCCGTCGGCGGTGTGACCGGTCGAGCTCGCGAACGTCACGCAGGTGGTGCGCCGCGGGTGGCGAGCAGCATGCCCGTGAGGTAGCAGAACATTGCCAGCGTCGCGTCGGCGGCGCGAGCAGGGGCGGCGGTGACTGCGGCTACGGCTGCGGAGGTCAGCGTCGGATGGCCGCGGCGGTCGACACGGCCCATGCCGCGGCGACCAGGACCACGGCCGCGGGCAGGGCCACGAGCGGCAGATGCGCATGGGCCGTCGCCGCGTTCGACGCCTGCGTCAGAGCCCGGATTCCCATGGCGGCCGGGGAGAACCGCGCGACCAGCATGCCCAGCGCGATCAAGCCGGACAGCAGCAGGCCCCACCCGACGGCGGGCACCAGCGGCGGCGCGGTCAGCACCCCCACCCCGGTGCCGAGCAGCACGCAGATCAGCTCCGTACCCAGCCCGGCGACCAGCGTCGACGTACCTCCGATGCCGCCGGTGGTCGCCGCTACGAGGGCGCCGACCAGCGCGCACAGCAGGCTGTATCCGGTCGCGGCGGCCAGCGCGGCCAGCCTCGCGCGGACCGGCCCGAGCGCCGTGGCGGTGATCGCCGCGCTCTCCGGCGCCTCCACGGTCAGAACGGCCCGGGTCAGCCACGCGGCGACCGGCAACAGGAACGCGGCGTTGTAGGCGAACGCCTCGGCCGCCGAGGAGCCGCCAGCGGAGTCGATCGCCAGGGCGACGGCATAGAACAGCACCGGACCGAGCCAGCGCTGGGACCGCGCGAGCAGGACGGCGTAGTAGCGCACCGCGACGACCGATAGGACGTTCACGACGCCTCTCCCGTCTGCTTCTCGGCCTGCGTGCGCCGACCCTCCACCGTCCGCACCGCCAAGACGTGGATCTTCGGATGATCGTTCAGGATGTCGTGCAGCACCTGGTCCGAATCCCCCGGGTCGACCTCGATCCGCAAGACGCCGTCGGCGAGCAGGCGGCCGGCGCCGGGTCCGGGCCACGGGTCGGGGGCGTTCTCCAGGTCGATGGTCACCAGCGCCGCCTCGAAGTCCGCCGCCGAGGCCGGGGCGAGCGCCCCGTCGCGCAGGACGTGGGCGGCGGTGGCGTCGTCGGCCAGCCGCTGCGGGTCGTGGTCGACGAAGACCACCCGGCCGCCGCGCCGCGCGGTGTCCCGGGCCACCTCGTCGAGGGTGCCCTGGCCGGAGGTGTCCAGGCTGGTCCACGCCTCGTCGAGGACCAGCAGCTCCGGTTCGGCCAGCATCGCCTGGATGATCGCGATCTTCTGCGCGGTCCCGCGCGACAGATCGCTGATCCGGTGCTTGCGATAGCTGAGCGCCTCGAACCGCTCGAGCCAGTCCAGGATGCGCTCGTCGGCCTCCGCCGTGGACAGCCCGCGAATCCGGCCGAAGTGCCGCAGGTAGTCGTGCGCCTTGAACGGGAGCGGCGGCAGTTGGCCCGGGATGTAGGCGGCGCGGTCCGGCCGTCCGCTCACCGTGCCACGGCGCGGCAGGTGCGCTCCGGCGATGATGCGCATCAGCGTCGACTTGCCCGAGCCGTTGTAGCCGCCGACCCGGACCAGATCGCCGGGTCGCAGCTCCAAGTCCACCCGGTCGAGCACCCACGGCGCCCGCCATCCGTATCGGTATCCGACTGCGCTCAGCAGCATGTCGTCAACCCTAGCCGGACGGACAACCTGCTCGACCCTCAGTTCGACATCTTAATGAAGCTATGAGGCTTCTCTAACCTCCTCGTGGCGATGCCGTCGGATGCCGTCACCACTAGCGGACGCGCCAGCTGTACCCGATCTCGAACTCGACGCCCGCGACGTCCTGCTTGTCCGTGGAGACTTCGACCCCGAATTCCTCGGCGATGCCGTGGGTGAACGCGTTGCGGACGAACGAGGCCTTGGTCAGCCCGATGTGCCCTCCCACGATGTCGAACGGGCCGGTCAGCTCGGCGTCGATCTCCTTGCTGCTGAGCGGTTCCTTCGAGTTGAAGTAGCCGGCCCGCACCGAGAACGAATAGCTCACGCCGGGCTCGCTCGTGTCGCCCGAGGCCACGCCCACGGCCACCGATATGAACACGTGTCCGTTCCTGGCGTAGATCACGGCCAGGGACAGGGTGGCCGAGATGTACTTCTTCGCCTTGGTGACCAGCGGCAGGCTCGGTCCGTAGACCCATCCGAACGCCGGTTGCAGTCCGGGCGACAGTCCCCTGGGCGTGCCGCCCGGTTTGCTGCACACCAGGAACCAGTCGACCCGGCCGCAGGCGAGCGGATTCGGAGCGGCGGCCTTCTGCTGCTGCGGTGGATAGGTGATCGCGCCGGACCACAGCGGCATACGTATGTTGTATGGGGTCAGCACGGGCAGCCCGACCGGGATCTTGACCGTCACGGTGACTTCGAAGACGTAGTAGTCGGGCCCGCGGCTCTGGGCGCGGTCACCGCCCGACCTGCGCGGGGCGGCGGAGGAGTGCTGCTGCTGCGCGGTGGCCCGTTTTTCGCATTGTTCGACGGCTTGCACGCCGCCGACGCATCCGTCCGGGCCGATGAGCATGGCGCCGCTGGGGTCGGCGTCGGTCGTCGGGTTGTCGGCCGAGTAGGCGTATGCGTTGAGCAGCTGGGGCGAGTAGGGCTTGAGCAGCGGGTCCGGGCTGATGAAGGACCCTGTGCCGGGTTGGTACTCGCGGGCGCCGAGGTCTGTCAGCCCGGTGGCCGAGTCGGCGATGCCGCCGATGAAGCCCTTCTCTCCGGCCGGGAAGCTCGCGGGGGCGCTGCCCCGCGGGTTGCCGTAGGGATCGTAGTAGCGGCGGGTGACGGCGAGCGTCCCCGCGTCGATCGCGACGGAGTCGGTGCCGTGGTCGTCCCCTGCCAGGTACGCGACACTCGAGGCACCGGTCCGGGTCGCCACGGTCGTGCTGCCGAGCGTGTAGTAGCGGGTGCCGGTGACCGTGCCGGTGGCGGTGTTGAGGGAGAGTTCCTCATCAGCGAGGTAGAGGGTTGTGGTGCCCGGGTCGGCGGCCACGAGGAGGGTGCCGTCCGCGTCGTAGGTGTAGGCGGTGTTCTGCGCGCTGCCGCCGGTCGGCTTGACCGCGTCCTGGGCGAGCTGGCCGGCGTCGTCCCAGGTCAATGTCTGGGACTGGGTGGATCCGCTGACTGTGGTGAGGTTCCCTGCTGCGTCGTAGCTGTAACTGGCGGTCGCAGTGCCGGAGGGCGAAGTAACGGTCTCACCGGTTAAGGCGTGTGGATGCGCTGCGGTAGCTGCCGGGTATGCGTTGGCGGTGGTGGTGACCGCACCGGCCGGGGTGGTCGCGGTGACGCCGGTCAGGTCGCCGAGCGTGTCATAGCTGTAGGTGTTCCAGTAGGGCGCCGCGCCGCCCTCGGCCGAAGAGGACGGGGTGCTGGCGCAGCCCGTGGATCCCTGGGCCCATGCCTGGGTCAGCCGCGCGAGGTAGTCGTACTGGAAGCACTGGACGTCCGTCGCAGCGCTCGCGCCGGAGGGGGTGTCGGCCTCGCTGGTGACGTTGCCGACCGGGTCATAGGTGTAGTGGAGATCGTCGATGGACGTCTGAGCGGCGCCGATCTGCGTGTTCTGCTCGGTAGTGCGCCCGGTTTGCGGATCATAGGCGTCGGTGATGTACGCGGGTTCGGCGGTGGTGCCGAGTTGGTATTGCAGCGGCTGACCGAGGTTCGTGTACGTCAGGCTGCTGACGTAGGTGTTTGCGCCGGTCAGCGTGTTCGGGGAGCCGGCCGCGTCGTATCCGGTGGTGACCGTCTCGGCGGGCAGGCCGCCCGCAGCCGAGTCAGTGTACGAGGTCAGCTGCCCAGTGGGAGCGTAACTGTATAGGCGGGTGTAGGTGCCTGCGAGCGCGCCCTGGGCGGTCGGGATGACCGTTTCGGTCTCTGACGGAAGCCCGAAGGCGTTGTAACCGGTGACTTGCTCGGTGTAGGCGGCGCCACCCGAGTACGAGGTCGACGACGTCGGCTCGCCCTTCGCGAGGGTGTCGTAGGCCCAGGCCGCCAGCTCGGTGCCGGCCGATTCGGCCGCGCCGCCGGTGGTGTCGTACTTGGCGGTCTTGCGTCCGTCGGCGTCGTACGTCCAGGAGACCTGCTTTCCGCGGGAGTCGGTGGCCGACATCAGCTGTCCGGCGTTGTCGAAGACGCTCGTGGTGGTTCCCGAGTCGGGGTCGGTCTGGGTGAGCTGGTCGCCCAGCTGGTCATAGGTGTAGGACCAGCGGTTCCCGGCCGCGTCGGTGATGCTCGCGAGCTTTCCCGCGGCGGTGTACGTGTAAGAGGTCTTGTCGAAGTCGGCGGCCGGGTCGGTCGGGCTCGCGGGAACCCCGGCGTGGTACTGGTAGATCGCGGTCGTCAGGTCGCGGCCGTCGGTGAGGGTGGTCTGGCTGGTGCCTCCGGTGGGCGGCACGACGGTGATGTAGTTGCCGCCGTAGGTGGTGTCGCTCTCCCACGTCTCGACGCCGAGCGCGTAGGCGACCTGCTTGACCATCCGGCCGTCGCCGTCGTACACGTATCCGGTCTGCGACGGCACGCTGCTCGGCGCCGCGGCGACCAGGGTTCCGGACGGTGCGCCGCTGATGAAGTAGGGAGCTGACGTCAGGGCCTTCCAACCGTCGGAGTTGTAGCCGGTATCGGCCACATCCGTGCCGCCCGACGCGGTCTGGCTCTGCGTCTCCCGGCTCCTGCCGTAGGAGTCGTAGATGGTCTGGCTGGTGAGGTATCCGCCACCGGCCATCTCAGCCTGCTCGGTGATCACCGAGGGGGCTGTGTCACTCACGGAGTATGTGTACGTGTCCACGGCCGGGCCGGAGACCGGATTGCCGGCTGTCCACTTCGCGGTGCTCCTGCCGAGCGCGTCGTAGGTCTCAGCCGTCTGGTATCCGGCGGGGTCGGTCGTGCCGGTCTCCAGATTCCTCGCCGGGTCATAGGTCGTGGTGGTGGTCAGCCCGGCCGGGTCGGTGACCAGTATGGAGGTGGGCGCCGCACCGGTGGCGGGCGTGTAGGCCGTCGTCGTGGTGCGCTGGTCCGCGTCCTGGGCGGTCAGCACTCTGCCGTATTCGTCGTAGGTGTAGTTCTTCGTCACCGTGCCCCCGGAAGCGGTGCCGCCGACCTGGCTTATCTGGGTGGCGTTGCCCTTGGTAAGGCTGCCGCCGTCGTAGGTGTAGCGCAGGTCGGAGACGGCCGTCGCGCACGAGGCGCCGCCGGTGACCTTCACCTCGCTGGGCAGATCGACGATCCATACGGTGGTGTTCACCGTGTACGTGTTCGAGGTGCAGGAATTCTGACTGGTGTCCGCGGTGTCAGGCACCTTGTTCTCGGTGAGCACCTGTCCGTACCCGTTGTACGTGTAAGTCGTGGTGGACTTGCGGGAGCCTCCCCCGGCCAGCGCCGTGTAGAACGTGATCGACGACGTCCCGGTCACATACGAAGCCTGGTACAGGCCGGAGTTCGTCCCGGTGGCGTTGGACGTGTACGGGAACCAGACGGTGTCGTCGACCTGGTTCCCGGTGCCCGCGCCGGTGTAGTGGATCTCCTCGAACTTCATGCCCGCGTACTGGTCCTTGTCCTCGACCTTGTCGCCGCGGCTCGAGGTGAGGTTCACCTGCCCGTTGCTGATGATCCCGCCGTTGAACCGGTAGTCGGACTCGTCCTGGCTCATGCCCTGGAAGTAGGTGTCGGCGACCTCTGTCACCGGGTCCGGCGACACGCCGGTCTCCGCGATCACGCCGCGGAATCCGCGCCACTGGTCCCAGGTCCAGTTCGCCGACCGGGACATGGTGTCGTTGTCGTAGTGCCAGGCCGGGCCGCTGTAGGTGTACGAGGTCACCTGCTTCGGGTCGCCCCCGGTCGTATCGGTGGCCGTCACGGACGCTGTGTCGTAGAGGTTGTACCAGTCCTCGTAGTCGATCAGACCGTACGGGTCCGTCCACCAGTAGTCCGGATAGCAGTACCCGGTGTTGCTGTAATCGGCCGGGAAGTTGCCGCCCGCGCAGGCCGCCGACTCGGGCGAGTACGCCACCGTGGTCACTCCGCCGTACTCGTTCGTCAGGGAGGTCAGCCGGTAGCGGGTGATCAGCGAGTATCCGTTCGCGGTGTCCGCGGCGGTGGCGGCCAGGTTCGGCATGGCGGTGCCGGCGAAGGTCACCGGTGGCACGGAGATCGGGGTGGCGCCGTCCAGGCCAGTGTGGGTGATCGACGACAGCCAGAGCGACGGCGGGCTCGTCGTGTCGTTCGTCGCCGGATAGGTCTGCGCCAGGCTCCAGGAGTCCACGTTCCGCAGGGCGCCGCCCACCAGTATCTGCGTGCTGATGCTGGAGAGCGGGTACGAGGTCCAGAACGTCGGGGCGTTCACCGCGCAGGCTGCGCCGTGGGCGCAGGCCAGATCGGTCGGCGCGTCCTGCCGCACGGTGCCGCCGTAGGCGAGGTTGACCTGCGCGGCCGGGGTTTGGGAGTAGATGCTCCCGGCCCGCAGCCCGTACTCGATCTTCGTCAGGGAACCGCCCTGGGTGTATGCGCCGTTCGCGACGGTGCCCTCGGACTGGCCGTTGCCCTCGGCGTAGTAGTTGGTCTGGGTGTTGTAGAAGTAGGCGAGCGCGTTCCCCTTCGGATCCACCACGTAGTCGAGCATGTAGCGCCAGGTGGCGGTGGCGAATCCGCCGTTCGACCACACCGGGACGGTCCAGATGCTGTTCGTGGTCTGATCCCCGGCGGCGTAGCCGGGCAGCTTGTTCAGCCCGAACCAGTACTGCGTCCCGTCCGCCTCGATCACCTCGTAGCCGCCGCCGGAAAGCGCGATCACCTGCTGGGCGCCGTCCGCCTCCGGGTGGATCGACCCGCTCGAGGTGACCACCAGCGGCGTGGTCGTGCCGTCCATGGTGATCGTCAGCTCGGCAGGGGCCGAGCACAGGTCCAGGGTGTCCGGCTCCAGGGCGTTGGTCGCGCAGGTCGGATAGTCGGCCTCCACGAACCCGGGCTCGTAGGTCCACCCGTCCCCGATCGACGAGGCTTCGTTGTTCGTGGACGCATTCAGCCCGTCGACGTTCTGCGAGCTGTAATTCAGCGCGACCGCGGGCGCCAGGCCGCCTGGCACCGGCGGCACCTGCACCGGGTACGAGTACGTATACGCGCCGGACGAGCCGTCGGTCTCCCACTCGTTCTCCTCCGACAGCGGCTCGGCCCCGAAATTGCCTCCGGATCCCTGCGAGGATGCGGTCGCCGCGAGCACGATCGCGTGCGCCGGACTCGAGGCGGGAAGGACGACGTCCGCTCCGACCCGTGCGGCGCGCGTATCGTTCGCCGACACCAGCGGCGTTTCAACCCGGCACGCGGCGCGTTGCGGGGTGGTCAGGGCGCAGGCCGGCAGCATGACCAGGTGCAGCCGCGAGCCGAACCCTCCCCCGTAGGCGTTCGCGAACGAGGCATAGTCCAGCGAGATGTGTGCCCGGCCCGCCGCCGCGGAGCCGTCCGCGCGGCCAACGGTGAACACCGCTCCGCGAACTCCGAGTGCTGATGCGGCAGCCTGCGACGCCATCGACACCGCCACCCGCGACACTGGAGTCGCAGTGGACTGATTGGCTGTCGGGCTTGCTTTGGCGGCGGTGGCGTTCGGGCCATCGGCCGACGTCCCAGGCTGCGGTGAGCTCTGCCCTGGCACCTTCATGCCCGCACCTGCCGGACGCGCGGCTTCGACCGGCCCGTTCCCCGAGGGCGCACCGGCCCACACCGGGAGCGACCCGGCGCGCGCCGACCCGGCCGTGGGATCGGCCGCGCTCGTTCCGCCACCCCGCGCGGCGGTGAACGCTGCCGTGCCTGAACCGGCCGCCGGCCAGGACACCGTCGCTCGCTGCGCGGCTGGCATCGGCGGCGTCTTCACCGCTTGCCGGGCCACCGGATGAACTGGCACCGGAGCTCCCGCCGAGGCATACGGCGCGTGGGCCGAACCTCCGCCGAAGCCTGCGGCCGCCGGCAGCAGCCCCACGGCCAGTGACAGCGCTGTCAGGCCGGCCACCCTCGGCCTCCACGGTGCCGTCGGCCACCGGCGCCGGCCCCTCGTGTCTGAACCCGTGCCGAACATCCGCCCCGCCTCCCGACGATCAGACCAGACCAGCTTCGTCACTCGCATCCGCCCGGCCGGCCTGTTCGGGCCGGCCGGGCACGTCTCCCGTCGTTTCCTGCACCGCGCCCTTACCGGTTAGGGCAGGACTCCGTAGATGGTGGACCAGTACTGGCCCTGGTCGATCACCCCGTTGCCGCCGGTGAGCATGTGCGTGGACATGGTGATCCCGGTCGAGTTCGCGGTCAGCACGTACGGGTACGAGAAGTTGTTGTCGGTCCCGTTGATCAGCGGGATCTGCCGCCGGTACTGATCCGCGGTGTCCGCCACCCATAGCGTCTGCGCGTCCACCCCGCACGGCTGCAACGACACCGGCGCGCCGTTGCCCGCGGTCCCCGCCACCCCCAGGCACAGCCCGGAATCCACCCCGTAGGGCACATAGTCGTACTCGTACACCTCGTCGTTGGCGTAGTGGAAGTTCAGCTGCGCGGACACGATGCCGGCCGCGTAGAAGTCGCTGACCGTGCCCTCCGCGAACAGCGCCCAGTCCTCTCCCTGGTTGCTGCCGCTGGCCGGCAGCAGCGCCACCGGCTGCCCGGTGTTCGCGTTCGTGCCCTGCGCCCCGGCCACCGCCATCACGTCCGACGTGCCGTAGATCAGGTTGTAGAGGCTCGCGCACCCGGTCCCGCACTGCGGCGTCGCGGCCTGCGCGGCGGGTGCCGCGAACGCCAGGCTCGCGGCGAGCGCGGCCGCCGCACCCGCCGCCGCGGCGGTCCTTGTCCTGCTGGTCATGGCGTACTCCCCAATCCGTTAGGCGGTCCGTGCGCACCTGCTCTCGCCCACGGCGTGTCCGGACGCTGATGCGGCCCACGCCGCGCCCGGCAGTCTCGCAGCAGGGTGTAGCAATTCGACTGCATATCGGCGACGCTAGGGGGCGGCTGTATCCGTGGGGGTGCCGCGAGGTCTTGCCGCATTTCCACACCGGTCGGCTGCTTACGGTGGAGCCGGGTTCCGGGCACAGGGCGGCTTGCGGGCCGAGCCTCGTCGCAGAGGACTGCAATACGGCTGCGATTCGGCGACGCCGGTGCGCGCCGCCGTATGACGACGCCGTCGCTCACGGGGAGGTCCAATGCGGCTGGGGGTTCTGGGTTCGCTGCTAGTGGTCAACGACGCGGGCGGACAGGTGCCGTTGCCGGTCCGCCAGCGGACCCTGTTGGCGGCGCTGCTGGTGCGCGCGAACCAGGCGGTGCCGATGGGCGAGCTGACCGAGCTGGTGTGGGACGGGACGCCGCCGCACGGGGCGCCGCGCACGCTGCGCACATATGTCGTGCGCCTGCGCCGCGCGGTGGGTCCGGCCGTCGCGGCGCGGATCCTGACCAGGGACCCGGGCTACCTGATCCGGGTGGAGCCGGCGGAACTGGACACGCTGCAGTTCGAGGCGCTGTGTGGCCGGGCCGGCGCGGCGCTGCGAGCCGGTGCGTGGGCGAAGGCGGCGGATGCCTCGGCGTCCGCGCTGGCGCTGTGGCGCGGCGAGCCGCTGCTGGACATCCCCGGCCAGGTGTTGCGCGACGAGTTCGTCTCCCGGCTCGATCACCTGCGCGTGCAGGCGTTGGAGGACCACGCCGAGGCGCAGCTGCGCCTCGGTCGGCACGAACAGTTGGTGCCGCGGCTACGGGAGCTGACCGGCACGTACCCGCTGCGCGAGCGCTTCCATGCCCAGCTGATGCTGGCCCTGGCCCGCGCGGATCGGCAGGCCGAGGCACTTGAGGCCTATCAGCACGCGCGCCGGGTGCTGATCGAACAGCTCGGCGTGGAACCCGGGCCACAGCTGCGTGACCTGCACCAGCGAATCCTCGCCGGGGACGGCGGGGTCCAGGCCACGGCGCACGAGCAGGGCGCCACGACCGTCGCCGCGGCCACGTCCGTGGCGGTGCCGCGCCAGCTTCCCGCCGCGGCCGGCCACTTCACCGGACGGCACGCCGAGCTCGACGCCCTGACCGGCCTGCTCGCGCACACCGGCCAGGGCGGTGGCGCGGTCGTGATCTCGGCGATCGGCGGGATGGCCGGGGTGGGCAAGACAGCGCTCGCAGTGCATTGGGCGCACAAAGTCGCCGGCCGATTCCCCGATGGCCAGCTGTACGTGAATCTGCGCGGTTATGACACCGGCGATCCGGCCCGCGCGACCGACGTGCTTGAGGGATTCCTGCGTACCTTAGGAGTGGGCGGTCAGAGCATTCCGGCGGACGAGGCGCAGCGCGCGAGCCTGTATCGCAGCCTGCTGGCCGGGCGACGGATGCTGATCGTGCTGGACAACGCGCGCGCCGCGGATCAGGTGCGCCCGCTGCTGCCGGGTACGCCGGGCTGTCTGGTTCTCGTCACCAGCCGGGACGCGCTCGCTGGGTTGGTGGCACGGGAAGGTGCGGTGCGCGTCGAGCTGGACGCGCTGGCGCTCGACGAGGCGACACGGCTGCTGCGTGCCCTGATCGGGTCCCGGGCCACCGCGGACCCGACTGCCACCGCGGCGCTGGCCGAATGCTGCTGCCGGCTTCCCCTGGCGCTGCGCATCGCGGCCGAGCTCGCAGCGGCGCGCCCGACCGTGTCGCTCTCCGCCTTAGTGGACGAGCTGACCGACCGTCAGCGGAGGCTCGACATGCTCCACGCCGACGGCGACACCGCCACTGCGGTGCGCGAGGTGTTCTCCTGGTCTTACCGGCATCTAGACGAAGAAGCGGCTCGCGCGTTTCGGCTCCTCGCGCTACACCCTGGCGTCGACTTCGACCCGTTCGCGGCCGCCGCGCTCACCGGCACGGACCTTCCACAGGCGCACCGGCTGCTGGACCGCCTCGCGCGGGCACACCTGGTCCAGACCACCGGCGCAGGCCGCTACGCCATACACGACCTGCTGCGTGCCTACGGACGCGACCTCGCAGCAATCAAGGACTGCGATGCACAGTCACACGCCGCCTTGACCGGCCTGTTCGACTACTACCTTTTCACCGCCGCCGAAGCCGTCAACACCCTGTATCCGAGCGAAGCTTCACGACGGCCCGAAATCGCCGCCCCCGATGGCCCGGTGCCTGCCGTCGCCGAAGCGGCCGAGGCTCTGGCCTGGCTGGACGCTGAGCGGGCCAACCTGGTCGCCGCCGCGCTCCAGACGGCCCAGGACGGCTGGCCGAGCCACACCGCCCGCCTCTCCGCCGTCCTGTTCCGCTACCTCAGCATGGAGTACATCTCCGAGGCGCGCGTCATCCATGGCCTCGGGCGCGAAGCCGCGGCACGCCTGGGCGACACGGTCGCCGAGGCGACCGCCCTGCGCTACCTCGGCAACATCGATTTCGTCCAAGCGCGCTACGCCCAGGCCGACGACCTCTACCATCAGGCGCTTGACCTGATGTACGAAGCCGGCGATACCCGCGGCCAGGCCTTCACGCTCTTCAGCATCGCCACCATCGAGCGCCATCAGGCTCGCTACCCTCAGGCCATCGGGCACTATCAGCAGGTGCTCGACTTGGGCCGTGCCCTCGGCGACTGGCTGACCGAGGCCCGGGCGCGCGACGGCCTAGGCCTCATGCACCTGTACCAGGGCCATTAC
>NZ_DASZGI010000320.1:0-40810 GCF_035938995.1 Actinocrinis sp. | reverse complement strand
GCACTCTCACCGGTCGAAGTGGCGCCGCTCGCTGACGCGGCAGCGGCGCCAGCCGACGCAGCAGCAGCACCGTTGGCCGAATCGTTGTCCGGCGTACCCGGACTAGAGCTGGACAAGTTCTCGTGCACGCTACGATTATGTATTTGTACAGACGTTGCACAAAATAGAGGGGGCTGTGCATGTCGACGGCAACACTCATCGGCCTGGCCGCCGGTGCCTTGACGACCACGTCGTGGCTGCCGCAGGTGATCCGGGCCTTTCGCACCCGTTCCACCAAGGACTTCGCGTGGAGCTGGTTCGCCATGTTCGGGACCGGCGTCGGCGGCTGGCTCATCTATGGGATCATCGCCGCGGCGCCTTCGGTCATCGCCGCGAACGCGCTGACGCTCGCTCTCCTCCTCGGACTGGCCTGGCTAAAGCTCCGCCACAGCACCGCCGCAGGCGAGCACCCGGACGTCCGCCACGCCGACGAAACCCGCCGCCAGAAGCGCCAGAACCGCAGCCCGGCGCATATTCCGGCGCCGTAACCGAATCGCAACGCCTGGGTTCACTAGTTTCCAAGGACCCCGGCAATAACCTCCGGTGCAACGTCAACGTGGACGCTCCGCCAGGAGGCTGAGATGAGTTCGGGCGCAGAAAGACCAGGTCCGCCCACGCGCGCGGCCACACCGCTGATCTCCCCGATGCGGGTCGTCGCGGCGGTGTGCGTCGTCGCTCCTTTCGTCGCGATGCTGTGGATCCCGTCGTACAACACGGAGAACCCGCGGCTGCTTGGCTTCCCGTTCTTCTACTGGTACCAGCTGCTCTGGGTTGTGATCACGGCCGCGCTGATGATCGTCGCCGTCTTCGCGGTGAAGTTTGACCGGACAGCGCGCCGCGGGGCCGACCGCTCCGGAGGCACCGGCGGCACCGGCGGCTCCACAGGTGCCTCCGGAGGCACAGCCGGCACGCCGAGCGGGGAGGAGTCGCGATGATCCTCGCCGCGAGTACCGGAAAGGCGGTCAACGGCGTCGAGCTCGGCGTCGTGATCTTCTTCTTCCTCGTGGTCGCCGCGCTCGGCTTCCTCGCCGCGCGCTGGCGCCGCAGCAGCGACCACAAGCACATCAACGAATGGGGCCTGGGCGGGCGCTCCTTCGGCGGCTTCGTCACCTGGTTCCTGCTCGGCGGCGACCTCTACACCGCCTACACCTTCGTCGCGGTCCCGGCCGCCCTGTTCGCGGGCGGCGCGCTCGGCTTCTTCGCGGTGCCGTACACGATCATGGTGTGGCCGCTGGTCTTCATCTTCCTTCCGCGCCTATGGTCGGTGTCCCGCAAGCACGGCTACGTGACCCCGGCCGACTTCGTGAAGAACCGGCACGGCTCGAAGTCCCTGTCCCTCGCGGTCGCCCTGACCGGCATCGTGGCGACGATGCCGTACATCGCGCTGCAGCTGGTCGGCATCCAGGCCTGCCTGGACGTGATCGGCATCGGCGGCAACGGCTCGACCTTCGCCAAGGACCTGCCGCTCTTCATCGCGTTCGCCGTCCTGGCCGCCTACACCTATACCTCGGGCCTGCGCGCGCCCGCGCTGATCGCGTTCGTCAAGGACGCGCTGATCTACCTCACCGTCATCGTCGCCATCGTCTACATCCCGACCCGGATCGGCGGCGGCTGGACGCACATCTTCGACGCCGCCCAGTCCCGGCTGACCACTCCGAACCCGACCACGCACAAGCCGGCCGGTTCGATCCTGCTGGCCAAGGGCAATGCACTGCCCTACGCCACGCTCGCCATCGGTTCCGCGATGGCGCTGTTCATGTACCCGCACGCGCAGGTGGGCGTCTTGGCCACCAAGAGCCGGAACACGGTGCGCCGCAACCTCGCCGCGCTCACCGCGTACTCGCTCGTGCTCGGCCTGATCGCGCTGCTCAGCTATATGGCCATCGCCGCGGGCTTCACCACCAAGTCCCTCGGCAACAACAACCAGCACGCGGTGCCGGCCCTGTTCGACTGGGCGTTCCCGTCCTGGTTCGCCGGGGTGGCGTTCTCCGCCGTGGCCATCGGCGCGCTGGTCCCGGCCGCGATCATGTCGATCGCCTCCGCGAACCTGTTCACCCGCAACGTGTGGCTCGACTTCGTCAATCCGAACGCCACGCCGCAGCAGCAGACGCAGGTCGCGCAGCTGGTCTCGCTGGTGGTCAAGTTCGGCGCGCTGGCCTTCGTGCTGGGCTTGGACGCGACCAGCGCGATCAACTTCCAGCTCCTGGGCGGGGTGTTGATCCTGCAGACGTTCCCGGCGATCGTGTTCGGGCTCTACACCCGCTGGTTCCACCGCTGGGGGCTGCTGCTCGGCTGGGCGGCGGGCATCGGCTACGGCGCCGTGGTCGCCTGGCAACAGTCCTCGGCCACCCAGCACCACTTCGCCAGCCAGGTCGCGCAGATCCCGTGGACGCACCAGAAGGCGTACATCGCCGCCACCGCCCTGGTGCTCAACCTCGTGGTCACGGTCGCCGCGACACTCGTCTTGCGCGCGGTTAAGGCACCCGCGGGCGCGGACAACACGTCGGAGGCCGACTACAGCCACGAGGGTGGCGAGGGCGAGATGCCGGAGATCACGCCGGTCGCCGTCTGAACCCTGTGAGTGGCCACATGGCCCCCATTCCACGCCCGATGCGAGGATGGGGGCCATGGACGTGCAAGTGCGCGAAGCGCGCGAGGATGAACTGGACGAGATCGGCGCGCTGACGGCCGAGGTCTACGAAGAGTTCGTCGGACCCGACTATCTGGCCGTGCTCCGCGACGCGCGCTCGCGCTGGCAGGCCCCGGCGACCACCACCTTCGTCGCACTCGACGGCGGCACGGACGGCCTGCCGGGGCGTCAACTCCTGGGAGCGGTCGTCTACGCCGGACCGGGCTCACCGTGGCGGGACATCGCGGACGGCGAGCAAGAGGCCGAGTTCCGAATGCTCGGTGTGCTGGAATCCGCCCGCGGACGCGGAGTCGGCGAAGCGCTGGTACAGGCATGCGTGCAGCGGGCCCGAGCCGAAGGGCGTGCCCGGCTGGTGCTGTCCACCGCTCCGGAGCTGAAGGCGGCGCATCGGCTCTACGAGCGCCTCGGGTTCACCCGGGCCGAGCACCGGGACTGGATGCCGACGTCCCAGATCAGTCTGCTGGCTTACGAGTTGGGGCTGGTATGACCATGACATCCGTCTACTGCGGCCAGTGCGGGAAGCCTGCGGACGACGCCACCGCGCACGACGCCACCACGGACGACACCACCGCGCACGAGCGCTGCGCGGCCCGCGCTGAGCTCGAGCCGCCGCGTTACTGCACCCAGTGCGCGCGCCGCATGGTGGTTCAGATCGTCCCCACTGGCTGGACCGCCCGCTGCTCCGAGCACGGCCTGTTACAGAGCACTTAGCGCTCAAGAGCTACAGCACCCGTCTAAAAGACAAGAGCTGCAACACCCTAAAAATACTTATCTGACGGACAGCTCAACCGAGCACCGCGATGACGTCGCCCTCCTGGATGACGTCGCCCGGAGCCACGTGGATCTCGGAGATCGTCCCGGCGGTCTCGCACAGCACCGGGATCTCCATCTTCATGGACTCCAGCAGAACCAGCGGGGCGCCCGCTTCGACCCGGTCGCCGACCTTGACGTTCACCTCGGCGACGTTGGCGACCATCTCGGCGTGTACGACCTCGGTCATCTCTGCGGCCCCTCTCCATGTGGCTCGCGCTCCCTCATGCTTCCACACGGGCGGCCGGGGGCACCGTCGCCGCGCGCCAATCTTTGCCGCCACCGGTTGTATGCCGACTTATATGCCGACGTACCGCCACGTCCCGTGCCGTCCCGTCCCGTCCAGCCAGGCTACGGGCGGGCCGCCTTGACGACCCGGGCCAGCGATTCGACGACACGCGGGTCATACTCCACACCGGTGCCCAGCCGGATGCGCCGCACCGCGGCGAGACGCCGGTCCGGGTCCAGCGCGCTACCGACCATGTCGTCGAACGCGTTGGCGGCCCGGAGGATGGAGCCCGCCAAATGCACCGGTTCGCGCGCCGTGGCCGCGGCGTATGGGTGCGCCTGGCTCTCCAGGATGTCGGCGACTCGGCTGAGCACGCCCGTCTGGCGCACCACATCCGCGCCGAGCATGGCCACCGAGGCGGCCCGCTCCGGCTCGATCTGCACGGTGGCGCCGCCGGGGATCGGGTCGGTGAGCGAGAGCTGGCCGATGTCGTGCAGCAGGGCGGCGTACTCGAGGTCGAGCAGTTCGCCCCCGGGCAGCGCCAAGTCCCGGCCGATCGCCAGCGCCAGATGACAGACCCGGCGGGCGTGGCCGGGCGCGGTGTAGCCCGCGAGGTCGGTCACCTGCGACAGTGCTCTGATCGTCTGCTGATACGTGGCGCTGATCGCCGCGTAGCGGTGCAGTGAGCGCTGCACGACCAGAACCGGCGCCATGACCAGCGGCAACGCCCAGAGGGCGAGGGGCATGGCCGCAAGCGCGGTCGCAGTGCCGAACAGCACGACCGTCGGGCAGACCCGGTCCGCGGTGCGGCACTCGCCCAGCAGGCCTTCGCCGACCGCGTGCCAGGTCAGGCGGCCGCGGACGGGCTCTTCCAGCCCGGCTGGCCCGAGCAGCGCCAGCAGCACCCCGAGCAGATGACTGACGATCATCGTGACCAGCGCGACAGCGCTGAGCACGAGGGTGAGCAGCGCGACCTGGTGATGGTGGGCCAGGCTCGGCACGGTCCTGTTCAGCAGCCAGCCGCGGTACGCGACCGCCGCGAGCGCCGCGGTCAAGACGCGCCGGGCAAGGTAACCCGGCTGCGGCGGCCGACCCGCGTACGCCTGGATCGAGATTCCTACCAGCGTCGCAGCCGCGACCACTGTGACGACCTCGACCGCCGGATAGGTCGCCGCCACGTGTCCAAGCTTGAAGCACAGCAGGTATCCGAGCGTCGCTGTCTCGGCGATGGGCGCCGAGTCCCGGCCGCCGGGCAGCGCGACCCGCACCGCCTCACCGAGCGCGATCACCAGGCCGAACACGACGGCGGCCCACGCCTGGACCACACCGCCGCGGGCAAGCTCGACCGCCGCCGCGAGCGCAACGGCCCCGGCGACGCACGACAGCAGGGTCGGCGGGCCGACGGTCCTGTGCGGCCCGGTCACCCGGTCACCCGGGCGTCTGCCGGTCGGCGGGCAGGCTCACCACGGCGCGCGACGGGACCGTGAACGCCGGGTCGTCGTGGTCGTAATCGTCACGGCCGTAGCTATCCCGGCCGTCGTCATCCCGGCCGTAACCGTCACGACCGTAGCCATCACAGCTGTAGTTGTCACAGCCGTAGCCATCGCGCGCGTACTCGCCCGCCTCGGGCACCGGCACCAGCACGGTCCCCAGCACCGACCCCGACCCCGACCCCGGCATCGTCCCGTCCCCAGTCCATGGCTCGCCGCGAGCCACCGCCTCGCGCATGGCCACCTCCAGCGCGTTCACGATGGTGGGGTCGAACTGGGTGCCCGCGCACAGCCGCAACTCGTCCAGCGCCTCCTCGACCGGACGGGCGGCCCGGTAGGAGCGGGTCGAGGTCATGGAGTCGAACGCGTCGGCCACCGCGATGATCCGAGCGAACTTCGGGATCCGCTCCCCGGCCAGCCCGCTGGGGTAGCCGAGGCCGTCCATCCGCTCGTGGTGGTGCAGGATCGCGGCGTAGGCCTCGTTGAGGAACGCGATGTCGCGCACCGCGTCCACCCCGCGCACCGGGTGCAGCCGGATGGCCGCCGCCTCCTCGGCGTCGAGCGGACCGGTCTTGCGCAGCAGCCGGGTCGGCACGCCGAGCTTGCCCACGTCGTGCAGGATCGCGGCGTAGCACAGTATGGCGATCCGGTCCTCGCTCAGCGCGAGCCGCCGCGCGATCAGCTCGCTGACTTTGGCGACGCGCTCGCTGTGCCCGCGGGTGTAAAGGTCCTTAATCTCTACGGCCTGCACAAGGGCGCGGATGGTCGCGTCGTGCGCGGCGCGCTGGCCGATGTACTGCGCCACCGCCCAGTGGGTGGTGCGCAGCGGGCCGATCAGCACGAGCGCCGACATCACCGGGTACCGGTTGTCCCAGAGCACCGCGGAGAGCAGGCCGACGAAGCCGTACGCGAGGTTGCGCGGGAACGAGCCGCGCAGCAGGTCGCACAGCGCCGACTTCCAGCCGACGACGCCGCCGGCGACCGACAGCGCCGCGGTCATGAGGGCCGGGACGGCAGCCAGGGCGAGGGTGGCGGCGCCTATCGGAGGCAGCGCCCGCGGGAAGTCCATCGTCACCAGGGTGCGCGAGCCGTGCAGCGCCTGGTAGACCGCGCTCCCAGCGGCCGGGGCGATCACCGAGCAGGCGATCACGAACACCAGCCGGGCCGTCGGCACCCGCCGGAACACCAGGAAGAGCGCTCCCACCGCACCGACGGCGACCGCCGCACCCGGCGGCAGCAGGATGACGGCGGTGAGCAGAATCGCGACCGACGCCGAGGCTGACTGGCTCTCGCTCAGGAGTGGCAGGTCCGCGGTGACCACGATGATCGCCTGGAGAGCCGCAAGCACACCGAACACGAGCAGGGGGACGTGGTGCCAGGGTGTGCCGGGCACGCTCGCGGCCGCGGCGGCGACAGCGGTGAGCGCCGCGGCGGTGACGACGTTGCGTGCCCGCGCCGGCATCCGGACACGCACGGCCGGAATCACAGACCCCGAGTATGCCGTATCAGACGCCGCATCCAAAGAGGACACAGCGCCCGAATCCACGCGTGGCAGGATCATGCGAACCCGCTCAGCAGTGCACGTGCTCACCGCGCCTGAATCCACGGTGAAAGCCGAGGTGGGCGCGTTGCTCAGGCCCATCCACCGGGAAAGCCCGGCTATTCCGGCGCGTCTCGCGCGCCAATCGAGCACCGTCATTGCCGCAACCCCTCCGCACCGGGGTACCTCGTGGGCCCCGCGCCGGGATCCGCACACCCGGCTCACGAGTCCAACGAGTCAATCGTGCCTCAGGATGCGCCCTTGTGGAGAGGTTTCGCGGCGCCGAATTCAATCCGCCGCTCGAAAGTGTGAATCAACCCGGCAAATCGGACAAATAGTAAGCCGGGAAGACTCACCACCAGTAAGCTTTCGAATACTCGGCGTCAGTCGGCGCCCATCAGTGGTATGAACCAGTACCAACCACTGGTCAGTATCAACCAGTGACCAGTGCCAATCAGTGGCCAGTATCAACCAGTGGTCAGCGCGGTCTCCATCAACCAGTGGTCTGCGCGGTCTCCGCGCCGATCTCCGCCTTCACCTGGCGGATCTTCGACAGGATCTTGTCGCGCAGCTGGGCCGGCGCGTGGTCGCAGCCGCAGCTGCGCTGCACCAGGGCCTTGACGGCCTGCTCGAGGCCGTACTCCTCGAGGCAGGGCGCGCACTCGTCGAGGTGCTGCTGGATCGTCGCGCAGTCGTCATCGGCCATCTCGTGGTCGATGTACTCGTAGATCCGGTCGAGCACCGACGAACAGTCGGTCTCGTGCGGATTCCCGCAGCTCATGCCGTCGCCGCCTTTCCCACATCACGCGTCTCACCAGCGGGCGCGTCACCGTCCTGGTCCCCGTGGAACCCGCGCTGGTCCGCGTAGTCGGCGAGCAGTTCCCGCAACTGCCGGCGGCCGCGGTGCAGACGGGACATCACCGTGCCGATGGGCGTGCCCATGATGTCGGCGATCTCTTTGTAGGGAAAGCCCTCCACGTCCGCGAGGTAGACCGCGATGCGGAAGTCCTCGCCGATCGCCTGGAGCGCCGCCTTGACGTCCGAGTCGGGCAGGTGGTCCAGCGCCTCCACCTCCGCCGAGCGCAGCCCGGAGGAGCTGTGCGACTCGGCCCGGTGCAGCTGCCAGTCCTCGATCTCGTCGGTGCCCGACGACAGCGGCTCGCGCTGCTTCTTGCGGTAGCCGTTGATGAACGTGTTGGTGAGGATGCGGTACATCCACGCCTTCAGGTTCGTTCCCGGCTTGAACTGGTGGAACGACGCATAAGCCTTCGCGTAAGTCTCCTGGACCAGGTCCTCGGCATCGGCCGGGTTGCGGGTCATCCGCAGGGCGGCCGAGTAGAGGGCGTCCAGGAACGGCATCGCGTCGCGCTCGAACCGGGCGTCCCGCTGCTCGGGAGTCTCCGGTTCCTGCGCGGTCTGCGCCGCGTCGGCGGCAGTGCCCACCGTGTTACCCACCTCCGTGATCGGCTCCGGCTCGAAGAGCAGCCGGACTCCCCCCGAGAATAGCCGCCGGGGCACGGATGAAACGATCGGGGCGGGCAGCGGGGTGAAGCCCTCGTCTCGATCGGCGGAAGTGGAGATCGTTGCCATCACACCACTTCAAAACAGCACCCCCGCCCCATGCATTCCCGTCTGCCCGTTTCCGGCCCGCGGCCCGGCAATCCCTTTGCCGCCCCGCACTAGGCTTGCCTCATGACGAATCCCACCAGCCTGTGGCCGGCGCCGACAAGTGACGGCCCGGTGGACGCCGTGGTGGCCGTTCCCGGGTCCAAGTCCGTGACGAACCGGGCGCTGCTGCTCGCGGCGCTGGCCGACGGTCCCTCGACGCTGCGCCGCCCGCTGCGCAGCCGGGACACCCTCCTGATGGCGGCGGCGCTGCGGGCGCTCGGCACCGGGATCGAGGACCTGCCGGACGGGTCGTGGCGGGTGACCCCGGCCGCGGGCGCTCTGACCGGGGACGTCTCCGTCGACGTGGGCAACGCGGGGACCGTCATGCGCTTCCTGCCGCCGGTCGCGGCGCTCGCCGCCGGAGCGGTGCGCTTCGACGGCGACCCCCGCTCCCACGAACGGCCGGTGCGGGCGCTGATCGAGGCGCTGCGGGCGCTGGGCGCGGACGTGGACGACTCGGGCCGTCCCGGGCACTTCCCGCTGAGCGTGCTCGGCCGCGGGCGGCTGGCCGGCGGGCTGGTGGAGATCGACTCGTCGGCCTCGTCCCAGTTCGTCTCCGCGCTGCTGCTGGTCGGCGCCCGGTTCGAGCGGGGCGTGGAAGTGCGGCACGTCGGCGACCGGCTGCCCAGCCTGCCGCACATCCAGATGACGGTGCAGATGCTGCGCGAGGCCGGGGTCACGGTGGACGACGACGAGCCAGAGCGCTGGGCCGTCGCGCCGGGTCCCATCCGGGCGCGGGACCTGACGATCGAGCCGGACCTGTCGAACGCCGCGCCGTTCTTGGCCGCGGCACTGGTGACCGGGGGGCGGGTCACCGTCCCGGACTGGCCCGAACACACCACCCAGCCGGGCGCCCGGCTGCGGGAGATCTTCACCCAGATGGGCGCGCGCTGCACGCTCGAGGCGGCCGGCCTGACCGTCGCCGGGGACGGCGGCGTGCACGGCGTGGACCTCGACCTGTCGAACGAGGCCGAACTGACCCCGACGATCGCCGCCGTGGCGGCGCTGGCCGACTCCCCCTCCCGGCTGCGCGGGATCGGGCACATCCGGCTGCACGAGACGGATCGCATCGCCGCGCTGGCCAAGGAGCTGGGCGGGCTCGGCGCGGACGTCATGGAGGGCCCGGACGAGCTGGTGATCAGCCCGCGGCCGCTGCACGGCGGGGAGTTCGCCACCTACGAGGACCACCGCCTCGCCACCGCCGCGGCCGTGATCGGCCTGGCCGTGGAAGGGGTGCTCGTCGAGAACGTCGCGACCACCGCCAAGACGCTGCCCGACTTCCCCGGCCGCTGGGCCGCGATGCTCGGCGGCGTTCCGTACACGGGTTCGGAGTACCGGGGGTGAGGCGCGCCGCCCGCCGGGTATCGACCCTCTCGGGAGATTCGACCGGTATGGAGCGAGAGTGCCGATAACGGTGGCGGCGTCGACAGCGGTGCCGAGAACGGTGGCGGCCCGGTGGTGAGGCGCGGCCGGGACTTCGACGAGGACGACATCCGGATCCGGGCCAATCCGCGCGGTTCGCGGCCGCGCAGCCGGCTGCGCCCCGGCCACGAGGACGCGGCCGACGCAATGGTCGTCGCGGTCGACCGGGGCCGCTACACCTGCCTGGTGTCAGACCGGGACGGCGAACACGAGGTCGTCGCGATGAAGGCGCGGGAGCTGGGCCGCAAGGGGGTCGTCATCGGCGACCGGGTGTCGCTGGTCGGCGATCTGCGCGGGGGGCCGGACGCGCTCGCCCGCGTCGTGCGGGTGCACCCGCGCTCGCACGTGCTGCGCCGCACCGCCGACGACACCGACCCGGTCGAGCGGGTCATCGTGGCGAACGCCGACCAGCTGGTGATCGTCACCGCGCTGGCCGACCCGCCGCCCCGGCCGCGGATGATCGACCGCTGCCTGGTCGCCGCGTACGACGCGGGGCTCACCCCGGTGCTCTGCCTGACCAAAGCGGACCTGGCCGACCCGGCGCCGCTGCTGGCCGCGTACGAGCCGCTCGGCGTGACCTCGATCGTGACGACCTCGTTGGCGGCCGAGTCCAGCGATCTGCGCCCGCTGCGAGAAGTGCTGGCCGGACGGATCAGCGTTATGGTCGGCCACTCCGGCGTGGGCAAGTCCACCCTGGTCAACCGGCTCGTCCCGGACGCCGACCGGACGATCGGCCGGGTCAACGACGTCACCGGGCGTGGGCGGCATACATCCTCCTCGGCGGTCGCGCTGCGCCTCCCCGACTACGCGCCGGCCGAGGGCGGACATTCGGGCCAGTGGGTCCAGCCGATACTTGTCGACGACGACCCGCAGCTCGGCGGCTGGGTGATCGACACGCCGGGGGTGCGCTCGTTCGGCCTCGCGCACGTAGGCCCCGACTCCGTCATCGCGGCTTTCCCCGACCTGACCGAGGTCATCGCGAACTGCCCGCGCGGCTGCACGCACGCCGCCGACGCGCCCGACTGCGCTCTCGACGCGTGGCTCGCCTCCTTCGCCCCCGAATCGCCCGAACGCGCCGTCGCGGTCGCCCGGGTGGACTCGGTGCGCCGCCTGCTGGCCGCGCTGAGTGAAAAGGACCGGGGCGACTGAGACTGGGGTGACTGGGGCCCGGGGCTACTGAGACCGGGGCGGCCAGGAGTGGGAGACGGACCACGGGCGCGCTTGGCCCGCGCCCCCGCCGCGCCCCTCCAGTCCCATCCGCACCAGCGGATTTACCTCCGGCAGAAGATTCATTTGCCGAATCTCGACAGCGGACTTTCAGCGGACATCTGCGAGCGGTTACCGGTTAATCCCATAGCGTGATGACACTCGGGCGCGACTTCGGTCGTCGTTTCCGCCTGCCCACGATCTGAAGAGGACCGACGGCATGACACTCGACCCGAAGTTGATCCATCAATCGTTCGCGCTGGTGGAGGACAGCGCCGAGAAGGTCACCGGTCACTTCTACGCCCTGCTGTTCCTGGAGGACCCGACGCTGCGGGACATGTTCCCGCCGATGATGGACACCCAGCGCGATCGGCTGCTGTCCGCGCTGGTCCAGGTGGTGCACCACGCCCACGAGCCCCACACGCTCGTCGACTACCTGCAGCAGCTCGGCCGCGATCACCGCAAGTTCGGGGTGCGGCCGGAGCACTACGACACCGTCGGCCGCTGCCTTATCGCCGCGATGAAGCGCTTCGCGCGGCCCGGCTGGACGGCGGAGATGGACGCCGCCTGGGGCGCCGCGTTCCAGCTGATCGCGGGCACGATGATCGGCGCCGCGCAGGAGGCTGCGAAGACCACGCCGGCCTCGTGGACCGGCCGGGTCGTCGAGCACCGCCGTCCGACCGCGTCGCTCGCGGTGTTCACCGTCGAGCCGGACCAGCCCTACCCGTTCAAGGCCGGTCAGTACGCTGCGATCGAGACGCTGCGCTGGCCGCGGATATGGCGCCAGTATTCGTTCGCGAACGCTCCGCGCGCCGACGGCCTGCTGACGTTCCACGTCCGGGCGGTCGGCGGGGGCTGGGTGTCCTCCGCGCTGGTGAATCACCTGCGGGTCGGCGACACGGTACGGTTGGGGCCCGCGGTCGGGAACCTGCGGTGCGACTCCAGCTCGATGGCGGACGTGCTTATGGTCGGCGGGGGCACCGGTATCGCGCCGCTGATGGCGATCGTGGAAGACATGGGCCGCTGGAACACCAGCCGCCGGGTCTCGTTCTTCTACGGCGTCAGGAAGTCCACGGACCTCTACGCGCTGCGCGCCCTCGAGCACCTGCGCGATCGGTGCCCGTGGCTGAGGATCGTGCCCTGTGTCTCTCATGAGCAGGGGTACCGCGGCGAGCAGGGGATGCTGCCGGACGTGCTGACCCGCCACGGCTCGGAGTGGGCCGACTGGGCCGGGCACGACGTACTGCTCTCCGGATCGGCTCCGATGATGCGGGCGACGCTGGCGCGCCTGGTCGAGCTGAATGTGCCGAGTGCGCGGATCAAGTTCGACGCGTTCAGCGAGCAGACCGACATCTACCTGGGCCTGAAGAAGATGGAGCGCGAGGAGCGACCGTCGCCCGCCCGCAAGGTGCTCACCTCGGGCCCGGGGGACCAGCCGCTACAGCAGGCTCCCGAACGGCTGCCCGAGCGGCACCCGGGCCGCCGCAATCAGGCGTCGAAGTCGAGCGCGACCTCGTCCGAGGTGGGCAGCGACTGGCAGGTGAGCACGAACCCCTCGATCTTCTCCTCGGGTTCGAGGGCGTAGTCGCGGGCCATCACCGCGGTGCCCTCGAGCAGGCGGGCGCGGCACGTCCCGCACACCCCGTCGGTGCACGCGTACGGCACGTCGGGCCGGTCGCGCATGACGGCCTCGAGCAGGTTGGCGTCGGCGGCGCGCAGTTCGCTGCGGGTGGTGCGGCCGCCGAGGGTGACTCGGATGTGCGCGACCACCGCGCCGCTCGCGTGCGCCCGCGCGTCGGCGTCCGGGCGGCTGGCCTTGGTGCCCTTCCCGCTGTCGAAGAGCTCGAACCTGACGTGCTCGGCGCCCAGCTCGGCCAGCACCGCCCGGGCGTCCTCGACCATGCCGAACGGACCGCACAGGTAGTAGGCCTCGCCGGGGCCCGCGCCGACCGCCTCAAGCAGCAGCGGCAGCTTTTGCCGGTCGATCCGGCCGGTCAGCAGCGGGACGCCGTGGTCCTCCCGGGACAGGACGTGCAGCACCTCGAAGCGGGGGCCGTAGCGGTCCTTGAGGTCCGCGAGCTCCTCGAGGAACATCACGTCGGCGGCCGTGCGGTTGCCGTAGAACAGCGCGACGCTGGTGTCCGGGCTCGACGACAGCGCGTCCTGCACGATGGCGAGGATCGGGGTGATGCCGCTGCCCGCCGCGATCGCGACGATCCGGTCGGGGCCGGTGTGGCCCACACCGGGCTGCGCGTGGAAGCCGCCGAGCGGGGTGAGCACGTCGAGCTCGTCGCCGGGCGCCAGCTTGCTCACGGCGTACTCGGCGAATCCGCCCGGACCGTGCCGCTTGACCGCGATCGCCAGCCGCTCCGGCAGTCCGCCGTGCCCGGGCGGCGGCGCGCAGAGCGAGTAGGAGCGGCGGATCTGGCCGGTGCCGTCGGGCGCCTCGTAGCGGACCGTGACGTGCTGCCCGGCCGCGTACCGGTACTCGGGCCGCAGCGGCTCGGGGACGGCGAACACCACGCGCACGGCTTCAGCGGTCAACGGCTCGACGGAGTCGACCTTGAGCCGGTGGAACCTCGCGGTCATCGGGCCGCCTTGATCGCCGGGAACGGCTCGCCGCACGAACCGCAGCGGCGCAGTTCCTGGCAGGGGGTCGCGCCGAACGCGCTGAGCAGAAGGGTCTCCTCGGCGCCGCAGCGGGGGCAGGTGACCCGGGTCGCGGTGGTCAGCTGGACGAGCACCGGTCCGCCGGTCGTCCGCGCGGGCGGTGGCGCGACGCCTTCAGCGGCGAGCTTGCGCCGGCCCTCCGGGGTGATGCGGTCGGGGGTCCACGGCGGGTCGAAGCAGTACTCGACGGCCACGTGCCGCCAGCCCACGTCGCGCAGTGCCGACTCGACGTCCCGCGCGATCACCTCGGTCGCCGGGCAGCCGAGGTACGTCGGGGTGAGCCGGACGTGGACGGAGTCCGGCGCGTCGGCTGTCACCTCGACCACGACACCGAGATCGCCGAGCGTGAGGTAGGGCATCTCGGGGTCGGGCACCGAGCGCACGACGTCGACGGCGGTCGGTTCGATGGCTGCTTCTTCGAGGGCGGCCGGGTTGTGCATGTTCATCATGGTCACCACGTCGCGCCGGGAAATGCCCGGTGCACCGACTGCATCTCCGCCAACAGATACCCCAGCGCCTCGGTGTGCAGGCCGGCGCGGCCGCCGGTGGGCCGCCAGGCCTCGGTCGGCGCCACCCCCAGCCCCGCCTCGCTCAGCACCGCCTCCACCTGCTCGGACCAGCGCGCCTGCAGGATCACCGGGTCAGGCGCGATGCCCTCCGCTGTCAGACCCTCGATCAGCTCGTCGACGGCGAACAGTTCCGCCGTGTACGGCCACAGCTCCGCCACCGCGGCCGAGGTGCGGTCGTGGCTCTCCTCGGTCCCGTCGCCCAGCCGCACGACCCATCCGGCGGCGTACTGGCGGTGGAAGGCGACCTCGTGCACTGCCTTGCCGGCGAACGCGGCGAGGTCGGGTTCGGCGCTGTGTTGCAGGGCGGTGTAGAGCACCCACTGATACGTCGAGAAGAACAGCAGCCTGACGACCGTGTGCGCGAAGTCGCTGTTAGGCAGCTCGGCGATCAGGGCATTGCGGTACTCGCGGTCGGTACGGCGGTAGGTCAGGTCGTCCTCGTCGCGGCCGGACGACTGTCCCGCGGACGTCAGCAGGAACCGCGCCTGGCCGACCAGGTCGAGCGCGATGTTCGCGAGGGCGACCTCCTCCTCGAGGTCGGGCGCGCGGGTCAGCCACTCGGTCAACCGGTGCGAGAGCACCAAGGCGTCGTCGCCCAGGCGCAGGGCGTACTGCTCGGCTGGCTTGGCGGCCACACGGGCCGCGTGGCTCTCGGTCACAGGTTCCGCACCCCCTCGGGGAGCCGGTAGAACGTCGGGTGGCGGTAGGCCTTGTCGGCGGCCGGCGCGAAGTAGGGGTCCTTCTCCTCGGGGCTGGACGCGCTGACCGCCGCGCCCGGCACCACCCAGATCGAGACTCCCTCGCCGCGCCGGGTGTACAGGTCCCGGGCCCGGCGCAGGGCGACTTCGGCGTCGTCCGCGTGCACAGAGCCCACGTGCTGGTGGGACAGGCCGCGCTTGGGTCGCACGAACACCTCCCACACCGGCGAGCCCTGTGTAGCACCCGGTGTAGTAGATGTGGCTTTACCCCCGGTAGAAGCGTTCATGCCGCTGCTCCATTCCCACGGTCACGATGCTTCTCCGCGTACGCCGCCGCGGCGGCCCGCACCCATGCCCCGTCCTTGTGGGCGGCCACGCGCCGGGCGATCCGCTGGCGGTTGCACGGCCCGTCGCCCGCGAGTACGGCCTCGAATTCGGACCAGTCGATCGGCCCGAACTCGTAGTGCTTCGTCTCAGAATTCCACGCCAGCAGCGGATCCGGAAGCGTGACGCCGAGCACTTCGGCCTGCGGCACGGTGATGTCGACGAAGCGCTGGCGCAGTTCGTCGTTGGTGTGCCGTTTGATCTTCCAGGCCGCGGAGCGCGGGGTGTGCGCGGAGTCGCTGTCCGGCGGTCCGAACATCATCAGGGACGGCCACCACCACCGGTCCACCGCGTCCTGCGCCATCGCGCGCTGCTCGGGGGTGCCGTGGGCCAGCGCGTAGAGCAGTTCGTAGCCCTGGCGCTGGTGGAAGGACTCCTCCTTGCAGATGCGCACCATCGCGCGGGCGTAGGGCCCGTACGAGCACCGGGTGAGCGGGATCTGGTTGACGATCGCCGCGCCGTCCACCAGCCAGCCGATGGCGCCGACGTCGGCCCAGGTCAGCGTGGGGTAGTTGAAGATCGAGGAGTAGCGCTGCCGCCCCTCGTGCAGAGCGTCGAGCAGCTCGGCGCGCGACACGCCGAGGGTCTCGGCGGCGGCGTAGAGGTAGAGGCCGTGGCCCGCCTCGTCCTGGACCTTGGCCAGCAGGATCGCCTTGCGCCGCAGGGACGGGGCGCGGGTGAGCCAGTTGCCCTCGGGCTGCATCCCGATGATCTCGGAGTGCGCGTGCTGGGCGATCTGGCGGACCAGGGTGGCGCGGTAGGCGTCGGGCATCCAGTCGCGCGGCTCGATGCGCTCGTCGGCGGCGATGAGCGCGTCGAAGCGGCCCTCGAGCGCGGCGCCGGCCGCCGCCTCGGTGCCGACCTCTTGCACCGTCATGATCCCGACCTCCCGACCGAACGTTCGGTTCGCTCCTCTGCTGACAGTGTGGCCCCCAGCCCCGACAGGCGTCAATGCCAGGGCACGCCGCACCGCCCGCCATGCCGCCAACCGGGTAGGTTGTTGAGCGTGACGGGCTATGACGACGACCTAAGGCTGGGGCACGTCCTCGCGGACCAGGCCGACTCGGTGACCATGCAGCGCTTCAAGGCGCTGGACCTGAAGGTGGAGACCAAACCGGACCTCACCCCGGTCAGCGACGCCGACAAGGCCACCGAGGAGCTGCTGCGCACCACCTTGGGCCGGTCGCGCCCGCGCGACGCGATCCTCGGCGAGGAGTACGGCGACACGCCCGGCAACTCCGGCGGGTCGGTGCGGCGGCGCTGGGTGATCGACCCGATCGACGGGACCAAGAACTACGTGCGCGGCGTGCCGGTCTGGGCCACCCTCATCGCGCTGATGGAGGGTCCGGCGGCGGTCGTCGGGGTGGTGTCCGCGCCCGCGCTGGGCCGCCGCTGGTGGGCGTCGAAGGGCGGCGGCGCGTACACCGGGCGGTCGCTGTCGTCGGCGAGCCGGCTCGCGGTGTCCCGAGTGCGCGCGCTCGAGGACGCCTCGTTCGCCTATTCCTCGGTGATCTCGTGGGAGGAGGACGGCAAGCTCGACGGCTTCCTCACGCTGGCCCGCTCGTGCTGGCGCACCCGCGCCTACGGCGACTTCTGGTCGCACATGATGGTCGCCGAGGGGTCGGTGGACCTGGCGGCCGAACCCGAGGTCTCGCTCTGGGACATGGCCGCGGTCGCGGTGATCGTCACCGAGGCGGGCGGCACGTTCACCTCGACCGAGGGCGACCCGTCACCCGGGGCCGGCTCCGCCTGCACGTCGAACGGGCTGCTGCACGACTCGCTGCTGGCGCACCTCGGGGGCTAAAGCGTGATCACCTGGATCGTCAATGAGCTGCTCAAGCTCAACGCCTGGGTGGCGCTGGCGCTGGTGTTCCTGCTGCCGGCGCTGGAGGCGTCGATCTTCCTCGGCTTCGTGCTGCCGGGCGAGACCGCCGTGGTCGTCGGCGGGTTCCTGGCCTACGAGGGCCGGCTGCCGGTGGCCCTGGTGCTGGCGGTGGCGGGCGCCGGGGCGATCATCGGCGACTCGGTGGGGTACGAGGTCGGCCGCAAGTGGGGCGACGCGCTGCTGGCGAAGGCGCCGCGGCGGTTCGTCAAGCCCGTGCACGTCGAGCAGGGCAAGCAGCTGATCAACCGGCTCGGCGGCCGCGCGGTGTTCATCGGGCGGTGGACCGCGGTGCTGCGGGCGCTGGTGCCGAGCCTGTGCGGCACGTCCCGGATGCGGTATCGCAGCTTCCTGCTGTGGAACGCGCTGGGCGGGATCACCTGGGCGACCGCGTTCACGATGGTCGGCTATCTGGCCGGGACCGCGTGGCAGCGCGTCGAGCACTACACGAACGTGGCCGGTTATGCGTTGTTCGGCGCGGCTCTCGTGGCGGTGATCGGGTTCGTGCTGTGGAACCGGCGGCGCCAGGCGGCCAAGGACGCCGAGACTGAGGCCGAACTCGCCGACGAGCGGTCGGCGCGCTGATCAGACCTCTGTGATCAGATGTCTGTGATCAGCCATCTGTGATCAGGCGACCGGTGTTCAAACGCTCGCTGCTCAAACGACCGGACCGGTCGGCTCCCCGATCTCGCCGTACCGGGACAGGGAGAGCGCGCCGCCGACGGCGAGCAGGAACCCGGCGATGCCGAGCGGTGCGAACCCCACCCGAGTCGTGTCGCCGAGCAGGACGAGGCCGACCAGCGAGGGCACCGCGGTCTCCCCGACGACGAGCGCGGCGGTCGCGGCGGTGACCGATCCGCGCTGCAACGCGGTGGTGAAGAACAGGAACCCGGTCACGGAGGACGCTATCGCCGCGTAGGTCGCGGGATCGGTCACCAGGTGCGCGGGAGACAGCGAGGGCAGCACCCGCACGGAGATCCCGAACAGACCGAACAGGAACCCGGCCAGCGCGCCGAGGATCGCCGGGTGCGACTTGCGGTACACGTTGCCGATGATCAGCGAGGCGGCGGCGAGCACGACCGCGCCGACGAGAAGCCCGCAGCGGTGCGGAAAGTCGAATCTGCCGCCGCCCTCCGGCCCCGAGGCCACGCCGAGCAACACCAGCCCGCAGACCACCGCCGCGACGCCGAGCCTGTCCCGGCCGCCCAGCCGCACGCGCAGCAGGATCACCGACATCACCGCGGTGACCGCGAGGTTCGTGTTCACCACGGCCTGCACCGTGAAGAGAGTCAGCGTTCGAAGAGCGTAGAGGTTGAAGGCGAGGCCGACCGTGTCGAGGGCGAGGCCGCCGACGAAGGGCAGCGAGCGCATGACCCGGACCAGAAGCTTGGGGTCGACGCCCTCGCAGGATGTGACTCTGCGCGCGCCGACGGCCTGAAGCACCGAGGCGACGCCGTAGCAGACGCACGCCACCAAGGCCGCAGCGAGACCCCAACCCACGAAGACTCCAGACCCTTCGATGCCCGAAGATATGCGAAATACGTCACAGACCGCCCGACCACCATATTGGAGAGAGCGGCCTAACGCGGGCATCACGCGCATAGCCGTGTGCAAAGGGGCAACGCCGGATGCCGGAAGAGACGGACGTCACGTGGCGTTCAGCAGGCGTTGGCCCCAAGCTTGAAGGAAAACCTCCCGGAAGGCATGGCGAGTCCCCGAACCGGGGAAGACCAGCCTTACCACCCTTCTTTCGAGCCCACCGACCGATCTCGCCGCAACGACGCCGGCGGCGCCGTGCGAGGGCGCCGCCACAAGCGTGTACTCGCTCAGCAAGACCGATCCTAAGGAGCCCACCGGTGCCCACCCTCGCCCCGACGCCCCGCAGCCAGACAGTTCCGCCCATGGACGCGCTCAATCTCCTCGCAAGCGAGATCCGCCGCATCGCGCATCTGGCGGCCGAAACCGACAAGCGCACGCCGATTCCCGCCTGCCCGGGCTGGACGCTGGCCGATCTGATCGACCACGTCGCCCGCGTCCACCTGCGCACCACCCTGATGGTTCGCGACCTGGCCACGACACGGATCGATCCGCGCTCGATCGATCTGGCCGCCCCCGCCGACTGGTCCGGGGTGCCCGCCTGGTTCCTGCGTCAGGGCGACGACCTGGTCGCGACGCTGCGCGCGGCCGACCCGGACGCCCCGATGTTCGCCTGGGGCAAGGACAAGCACGTGCGCTTCTGGATCCGGCGGATGCTCAACGAGACCACCATCCACCGCGTGGACGTCGAGGTGGCCGCCGGGTTGGAGAGCCCGATCGAGCCCGCGGTGGCGGTGGACATCATCGACGAGCTGCTGGATCTGTTGCCCGCCGCGGCGAGCTTCCGTCCGCGCATCCGCGAACTGCGCGGCGACGGCGAGACGATCCACCTGCACGCCACCGACCTGGACGGCTCCAGCCTGCCGGGCGAGTGGCTGATCACCCTGGAGCCGCATGGCTTCCGCTGGTCACGGGCGCATGTGAAGGGCGCTGTGGCGGTCCGCGGCACCATCCACGACCTGGCGCTCTTCGCCTACGGGCGGCGCTCCCAGAACGAGCTGCAGGTGTTCGGCGACACCTCGCTGCTGGCCCACTGGTCAGCCAACTCGGCGCTCTAGCTCGGAATCGGGCACGGGCTCGGACACCTTGGCCACGTCGGCGGGCGGCACCAGCTGCCCGTCGACGACCCGGAAGCCTTCGGCGGCCAGGTATGGCCGGACCTGCTCGAAGAGGTGCACGATCCGCCGCGCCACGAAGAAGCAGATCATCGCGCACGGGATCTCGGCGAACACGGCCATGAGGACCGCGGTCAGCTCGGCGGTGGGCCGTCGTGCGGTCAGGATGTCGAACCAGGCGTCGACGAGGAGCATCGTGCCGGTCGCGGCGGCGGTGATCGCGCCGCGCGGCGAGTGGGTGGCGATCCGGTAGGCCGTCACCGCGAATCCGAGCACCAGGAAGCAGTCGAAGCCGCCCCACACCAGCCGCGAGTGCTTGGTCACGCCGAACTGGGCCGAGGTGTCCCCGAACAGGAGCACGATCCACGGGATCAGCACGACGGCGGCGACGATGAAGAAGATCATGACCCATCGGGGCACCAGCCGGCCCGCACCGCGATCTCTCATTGTCCGCGCTCCTCAATCCCCCCGATGATAAATCCCCTGGGTCGAATCCCCGTGTATCACCCCTCGGGGAGATCTTCCCGCACCGGAGAAGACCCAACCTCCGTCGTGCCCGCGTCGCGCCGGTCGTGCCCTTATGCTGACCATCAGAACGTCTGGAGCTCCACACGATAACTGGGGGGTCGCGGGTGACATACTCGGCGCGCACGTCCGGGTTCGGTTGGCCGGTCGAGCAGTTCACCCTCGACAACGGCCTGCGGGTCGTGGTCGGCCCCGACGCCTCCGCCCCGATCGCCGCGGTCAACCTCTGGTACGACGTGGGCTCGCGGCACGAGCCGCCCGGCAAGCACGGCTTCGCGCACCTCTTCGAGCACCTGATGTTCGAGGGGTCCGCGCAGGTCGGCAAGGGCGAGCATTTCGGGGCGCTGCAGGCGGTGGGCGGTTCCGCGATCAACGCGACGACCAGCTCCGACCGGACCAACTACTTCCAGACCGTGCCGTCCGCCGCGCTGGCCACCGCGCTGTGGCTGGAGGCCGACCGGATGGGCGCGCTCGCGCTGACCCAGGAGACCCTGGACAACCAGCGCGAGGTGGTGAAGAACGAGCGGCGTCAGAGATATGACAATGTGCCGTACGGGCGCTGGCACGAGCTGATCGGGGAGCTGGCCTACCCGGAGGGCCATCCGTACCACCACTCCACCATCGGCTCGATGGAGGAGCTCGACGGGGCCCGGCTCGAGGACTTCACCGCCTTCTACGAGTCCTACTACTCCCCCGACAACGCCGTGCTGACGGTGGTCGGCGACGCCAGTGCCGCCGAAGTGCGCGAACTGGCCGAGCGCTACTTCGGCAAACTCGCCCCACGCCCGCGCCCCGAGCCTCCGCGCGCTGAAGACCTCGGCCCGTCGTTCGGTCGCACCGAGCGGATCGAGCTGGCCGAGTCCGTCCCGCTGCCGCGCCTGTTCTTCGCCTTCCGCGCCGGCAGGTTCGCCACTCCCGGCGCCGCGGCGGAGGACGTGCTCACCGTCGTGCTCGGCCGCGGGCGCGGCAGCCGGCTGTTCCGCGAGCTGGTCACCGCCCGACGCCTGGCCCAGGCCGAGGGCGGCTACCTCGGCTCCTGGCAGCGCGCGTTCTACGCCTCGATGGTCACCGGCATGGCCACCCCGCGCGACGGCGTCTCGCTCGAGGAACTCGAGGCGGCATTCTTCGAGGTCTGCGAAGCTGTCGCGGCGGACGGGGTGGGCGACGAGGAGATGGACCGGGCCCGGTCCATGCTCACCGCCGACTGGTCCCGGGAGCTGGCGACCGTCGGCTCGCGGGCGGACCTGCTCGGCAAGCACGCCACCCTGTTCGGCGACGCACTGACCGTGTCCCAGCGCCTGCCGGAGCTGCTCGAGGTCACCGCCGACCAGGTGCGGGACGCCGCCCGACGGATGTTCGCCCCCGACAACCGCATCACCCTGGCTTACCTCCCCACGCCCGCCGACGCACCGTCGACGACCCAGAACCCGGAGGCTTGAGACGTGTCGAACAGCGTGCTGGCCGCGCGTCCCGATGCCGTTTCGCCGCGGCCCTACGTGTTCCCTGAGGTACACACCCTCGAGGTAGGCAACGGCCGGATCCTCGCCGCGCACCTGCCCGGGCAGCCGATCGCCTGGCTCTCCCTGCTGCTCGGCAACGGCGCGCTGCGCGAGCCGGACAGTCTCGACGGGCTGGCCCGGGCCACCGCCGGGCTCCTGGACGAGGGCACCGCCAAGCGCAGCGCCGACGACTTCGGCACCGCGGTCGAGTCGCTCGGCGGAAGCTGGTCGGTGGACACCGGCTGGGAGACGGTGCGGCTGTCGATCGACCTGCCGGTCGCCGAGGCGGCGGCCGGGGCGGACCTGCTCGCCGAGGCGGTGCGCACCCCCGCTTTCACCGACACCGACGTGAAGCGCTACCTCGCCGACCTGGTGGCCGCGAAGGTCGAGTCCTTCGCCCGCCCGGGCCCGCGCGCCCAGGCGGCCCTGCGCGGCGCCCTGTACGGCGCCGACACCCGCTTCGGCAGGCTGGCCGGGGGCGATCCGCAGACCGCCGCGGCCCTCAACGCCGAGGCGGTGCGCGCCTTCCACGCGACCTGGCTGCGCGAGGCCGGCACCCTGCTGATCGTCGGCGACCTGGAGCAGCTCGACCTGACCGCACTCGGCCGCGCGATCTTCGGCGACAGCCCCGCCGCCACGGCCGGCGCCGCGCCGAGGCCGGAGCCGGTCCGGGCCCCCGACCGCCTCGCCCTCGCGGACCGGCCGGGAGCCGTGCAGTCCACTCTGCGCATCGGCCACAGCACGCCCACCCGCGCAGAGGCGGCGGAGCAGGGCCTCGACGTGGTCGCCCTGCGCGTCGGCGCGACCATCCTCGGCGGTTCGTTCACCTCCCGGCTGAACCACGAGCTGCGCGAGGTCAAGGGCTACACCTACGGCGCGCACGCCGGATTCGACTTCGGCCGCCCGATCGGCCAGTTCACGGCGTCGGCCGACGTCCGTACGGACGCGACGGCCGACGCGGTGGCCGACTCCCTGCGCGTCATCCGCGAGTTCATCGACGGCGGAGCGACCAGCGACGAGTTGGACAAGACCCGGGCGTACCTGGCCGGGGCGACCCCGATCGGCCTGCAGACCGCCGGCGCGGTCGGCTCCCGCCTGGTCGAGATGGTCCGCCACGGCCTGCCCGAGGACTACGTCACCCTCGAGCACGCCCGCCTGCTCGAGGTCACCCTGGACGACGTCAACGCCGCCGTCCGCGCCGCGCTGCGCCCGGAGGGCCTGGTCGTCGCGGTCGAGGGCGACGCCTCGGTGGTGGGCGGCCCGCTCGCCGCCCTGGCGCTGTAGCCGACAGCACGGCCCGGCTCCGCCGTTTCCGTATCAGGCCTCTTCGTCAAGCAACCGGGCGGCGGCCTTTGGATCCATCAGGTTCGACCAGACCTGCTCTGCGGGCAGAAGTTCGCGCTCGGGAAGGGCGTACTCCGGAAACCAGGCGTCAGTCGAGCAGCCGGGGACACGATGCAGGATCACCGCAGTCAGGTTCTGCGGAACCGAACCGGTGACACGGATCGCCACGTAGGTCTCGTGTCCCTGGTCGGCGCGCACCTGAACACCCAAACGAAATCCCGCGAAGTCGGCCGCGTGTTCATGACCATCACGCAGTGATCCACGGAGGAGGTCACCTACCGTCCTATCCAATCGGAGGGCGAACCGAGTCGCGGCTTCCAATTGATATCGATCATGATCGTCGGGACCGGGTAGCAAGTGGGCACTATGAGTGTCCGTCGTCAGCGGGCGTTCGTGTTCGGCGTTGTATCGCTGACGCGCGGCGCGGCGCGGCACTGCTCGCGAAGTGTCGCGTAGAAATCCTCAGGCGAGCCGTCCTCACGAGTACCGGCGGCAACCAGCCACGCGTGGACGATGTCATGCTCGTCCCCCACGAATATCGCGCCACGCCAGCGGCCTACCTTGGCTTTGAACAGGACGGCGTCATCAATGGCACGGATGCGCTCATGGGGAGTGTCAGCATCCGCAAATTGTTCGGCTGACTTTTGCAGCAGCGGATGCTCGACGTCGTCAAGCAGTACGCGAGCCGAGGGAAGGGGCAGGCCGAGGTCCTGAGTCAGGCATCGAAGGGTGGGGCGGACGGACACGGCATCACTCGTCCCAATCGCCGACGCCACCAAGCTGCTCGATGCGCTCGGGCGAAAGGCCGGTCAGCATGGCGACGCTTGAGGTGAGAGAGCCGTCCAGGAGCCTCATGGATTCGACCATTCCACGGCGGATCTCCTCACGGCGCTGCTCCAGGTACGCGCGGACGGCCTCGGCGACGAAGTCCTTCTTGGTCATGCCGAGGAAGTGCGCAGCTTGGGAAATCAGCTCATCGGTCGCGGGGTCTACCTTCAAGGGCGCCTGCCGCTTGGCCTCGCCGGTAGTCGTGGTCATGTGCACCTCCTGTACCGCATGGTACCTGGGTACTAGAACCTCAGCAACGCAGGCTACACACATGCGGATGTCGTAGTGTCGACCGCGGCATTCCGTCGGGCCGGCCGGCATTCGCCGGCACTGAGTCCCACCCTCCCTCCGCTCCGCGGCCTGGAACGCGCCGGTCGCCTCCTCGCTACGCTGCGGGGGCTCCCGGCGCTGCCTGCCGTAGCCCGGCCACGCGGTCAGGGTGAGGACATCGCCACCGTGGCGGCAGATTTGGTTGGGTGCGGCAACGAGGCTGGATCGGCTCCGGGAATGGGGCGCTGAGGCTGTCGTACCTCGGTGACCTGCTGCGCGGTCAGAGCTCGTAGGTGCGCGCGAGCTCACTCGGCTTGCTGAGGTGCTCGCGGGTATCGCGCCGATCGGGTGCATGTTGCGCAACAACCGTTGACGTGCGCGGGATCGGGTCTCATACTCAGCGCTACAGCTTCCGGAAACGTTTACGGCGCGGCGTTTCCCCTTTACCTACGCAGGAGCAAAGATGCTGCAACCTGCACAAGGACGACGCCGTGTGGTACTGGCGATCGTCGCTGCGATCGCTCCGATCGCCGCAGTTCTCACCGTGGTAGCGACGCCTGGGGCCGCCTCGGCCGCAGTGCCCGCCCCGCCGCCCGGCTGGACCACCGTCTTCAGCGACGACTTCAACGGTCCCGCCGGGTCCGGCCTGAACACCGCCAACTGGCTCTACGACCTCGGCACCAGCTACCCGGGCGGCGCCGGCAACTGGGGCACCGGCGAGGTGGAGACGATGACCAACTCCACCGCCAACGTCTACCAGGACGGCAACGGCCACCTGGTCATCAAGCCTCTCAACAACGGCGGGGCGTGGACCTCGGGCCGGGTGGAGACCCAGCGCACCGACTTCGCCGCGCCGGTCGGCGGCGAGATGGAGATCACCGCCTCGATCGAGCAGCCCAACCCCGGCAACGGCCTCGGCTACTGGCCGGCGTTCTGGGCCATGGGCGCGGCCGCCCGTCCGGTCGGGGCGACCAACTGGCCGAGCATCGGCGAACTCGACATCATGGAGGATGTCAATGCGCTGAGCGAGGTCTCACACACCTTCCACTGCGGTGTCGACCCCGGCGGCCCCTGCAATGAGACCACCGGCATCAGCAGCGGGCTGTTGTCCTGCGGCGGCTGCCAGACCGGTTACCACACCTATTCGGTCATCGTGGACCGCACCCACGCCGGCGCCGAGCAACTGCGCTTCTACACCGACGGCGGGCTGCAGTTCACCGTCAACCAGAGCCAGGTCGACGCCACCACCTGGGCGAACGCCGTCGACCACGGCTTCTTCGTCATCCTGGACCTCGCCATGGGCGGCGCGTACCCGAACGCGATCTGCGGCTGCAGCTCACCCAGCGGCGCCACCTCGTCGGGCGCCGGGATGAGCGTGGACTACGTCGCGGTCTACGAGACCACCGGCGCGACCACCTCCCCGAGCGCATCGACCAGTGCCTCGGCTTCCGCGTCGCCGTCGCCGAGTCCGTCGTCCAGCGGCGGTGGTGGCGGCGGCCCGTCGTGCACGACCACGGCCACGTCGAATATCTCAGCGGACTGCTTCAACTCCTCGCAGGGCGGGGTGACGGTGACCCCGGCCACGGGCGACTCGAACCCGGCCGGCGTGGACGGCAACCAGGCCGCGCAGCTGAGTAACGGGAAGTATCTGGAGTACAACGGCATCAACTTCGGCTCCGGGTCGAGCCAGTTCGACGCCCGGGTGGCCTCCGGGGCGGCCGGCGGCGTCAGCGGCCTGGTGAACGTGGTGCTGGACAACCCGAACAACGCGCCGATCGGCAACTTCGCCATCGCGAACACCGGCGGCTGGTCGAGTTGGCGCACCATCCCGGCGAACATCACCCAGACCACGGGCGTGCACAACGTCTATCTGGAGTTCCAGTCCGGCGCCGGCGGCAACCCGCCGTACGTCAGCCTGCACTACTTCAGCTTCCCGCCGCACTGATACACAGCCGGCGATCGCCGCTCGGCGATCACGGCTCACCGAACCGGGCCGGGGGCGGGGCGCCGCCCGTCCCCGGCCCATCTGGAGTGGAGCGGTAACCGGAGCGGCCGCGCACGCTGGGCGCGGCCGCTCCGGTCTTGTGGATGGGCGGCCGGATGGCGGAACGCGGTTGCGGGGGTCCCGGCGGCGTGTGCTAGCCTCCGGTCCAAGGTCATGAGTGCCAGCGCGAAGCCCCGGCTTGCTGGCCGGCAACCCTTCCACCGCGATGGGGTGCCCCGGACGGAGACCGGGTCGCGCGGGAGCCGCGCGGCAAGCGCGGATCCGCCTCGGTCGTGGTCGTTCTTCGGCACTTCGGCGGGTTCCCGGACCCGTGAGGGGTGTCGTGTCTACTCGCACGTCTACGACTGCTGTTTTCGCTGCTGACGCGTCGGCCGGTGGCCAGGCGCTGTGTCCCGTGGTCGGCGCGGATCTGCAGGTTCCGCTGGTGACCGGCGGGAGCCTGCGCTACGCGAACCTGGACTACGCCGCTTCGGCTCCTGCCTTGGGCACTGTCGCCTCGCATCTGGCCACGGCGTTGCCGTACTACGCCTCGGTCCATCGCGGCGCGGGCTATGCCTCGCAGGTGTCCACGGCGCTGCTGGAGAACTCGCGCGCCTGCGTCGGCCGGTTCGTCGGCGCCCGGCCGGACGACGTGGTGGTGTTCGTGCGCAACACGACCGATGCGCTGAACCTGCTCGCGTCTGCGGTGCCCTCGGGCGGATCAGTGCTTTACCTCGACATCGAGCACCATGCGAATCTGACGCCCTGGCAGCGGCGCGGTGACGTGGTTCTGGAAGCCGCTCCGACGCTGCGCGAGACGCTGCGGGACTTGGACGACGCGCTTCGGTTGACGCCGACCGCGCTGGTGGCCGTCACCGGAGCGTCCAACGTGACCGGCGAGGTGCTCCCGGTCCGGGAGATCGCCGCGATCGCGCATCGGCACGGGGCCCGGGTCGCCGTGGACGCGGCGCAGTTGGCTCCGCACCGCCGGATCTCGCTGGCCGACTGGGGCGTGGACTACCTCGCGTTCTCCGGGCACAAGCTGTACGCGCCGTATGGGGCCGGGGTTTTGGTGGGACGCCGAGACTGGCTGGACGCCGCACCGGCGTACCTTGCCGGTGGCGGTGCGGTGCGTGAGGTGACGACGCAGAGCACTGATTGGGCGGCGGCGCCCGCGCGGCACGAGGCGGGCACGCCCAACGTGCTCGGGGCGGCCGCGCTGGCAAAGGCCTGCGAAACGTTGGCCGAGGCCGGCGGCGCGGCGGTCGAGGCGCACGAGACGGCGCTGCGGGAGCGGCTGCTCGTCGGACTGGCACAGTACGCGGAGATCAGTGTTCTGAAAATTTGGCCTGATGCCGAGGAGGCCATCGGGGTCGTCGCCTTCACCGTCGCGAGATACGACGCGGGACTGGTCGCCGCGTATCTGTCCGCGGAGCACGCGATCGGCGTGCGCGACGGCCGATTCTGCGCGCATCCGCTGCTGGCCCGGCTCAGGCTCGGCCGAGACGGCGCCGTGCGTGCCTCGTTCGGCGTCGGGTCGACGCTCGCGGACGTGGACCGGCTGGTCGCAGCGCTCGAACAGCTGCTGCGCTGCAGACCGGATCATCAGTATGAGGTGCGCGACGGCCGCTATGCACCGGTGGACGATCCCCGAGGGCTGCCGGACTTCGCGGGGCCGGGAGCGGGGGTCGCGTCGCCGTGTGAAGGTGCGTGAGGGGAAGTCAGGTGAGTCGAGCAGGGCTGCTTCGCGATCAGTCCTCGTCGATCTCCTCGCTCGGCTGCTCGCGCGGCGGAAGGTCGAACTCGTCGAGGCCGAGCGGCCGCTCGTCGTCGCCGAGGGTGTCAAGGTACTGCGAGATCGCGGCTACCGCGACGGCGCCCTGGCCGACCGCCGAGCCGATCCGCTTCACCGATCCGGCGCGCACATCGCCGGCCGCGAACACGCCGGGTACGGAGGTCTCGGTGAGCAGCGGTGGGCGGTCCACCGACCAGGCCGTGGGCAGCAGCTCGGGGCGGCGGACGACCTCGGTGCCGGTCAGCACGAAGCCGAACTCGTCCAGACCCACGACGTCCCTCACCCAGCCGGAGAAGGGGACCGTGCCGATCAGCACGTAGAGGCTGCCCGCGGCGATCACGTCGGTGGTGCCCTTAGCCGTGTCCAGGAGCACGACCTTCTCCAGGCGTCCGTAGCCGCGCGCCTCGCCGATCTCGGTACCGCATCGCACGGTGATCCGCTCGTGCGCCTCGACCTGTCGGGCCAGCCGCTCCGAGAGCGCGGCCTCGCCGAGCGTCGCCTCGGCCACGACCATCGTCACCGAGCGGGCGTGCTCGGCGAACCGCAGCGCCGCGCGGCCTGCCGCGTCCCCGGACCCGGCGATCACCACGTCCTCGCCCGCGGTCTGCTTGGCCTCGGCGACCGAGGTTCCGTAGTACACCCCGGCGTTGACCAGGTCGTCGACACCGGGCGCGTCCAGCCTGCGCCAGGTCATGCCGGTGGCGACCAACACCGCGCGGCCGACCACCGCCTTTCCGTCGTCGAGCACGACCCGGTGGGCGCCCGCCTGGGGCAGCAAGCCGGTGGCGACCTTCGCGCTGCACCACTCCACGCCGAGCCGCCGGGCCTGGGCGAGGGCGCGGTGCGCGAAGTCGGCGCCGCTGAGCCCGGCCGGGAAGCCGAGGTAGTTGTCGACGTGGACGGTCGTCCCCGCCTGGCCGCCGGGGCAGTCGTCCTCGATCACGACCACCGACATGCCCTCGCAGGCCCCGTATACGGCCGCGGCCAGCCCGGCCGGTCCCCCGCCGACGATCACCAGGTCGTACTGGTCTCGCGTGGCTTCCTGGGTGAGGCCCAGGGCCGCGGCGAGCTCGGCGATCGTCGGGTCGTACAGCGCCCGGCCGTCGTCGAGCAGGACGGTCGTGGGCGCCGGGTGCGGCAGGTTCAGGTCGCGGGCGAGGCTCTGCGCCTCCGGGTCGTCGGCCAGGTCGAACCAGGTGAACGGGACGAGGCTGCGCGCGAGATAGTCCTTGACCAGGTAGGAGGTGGCGGAGAAGCGGTGCCCGAGCACGGTCACCCCGACCTGCGCGGCGGAGTGCTGCGCGAACCAGTCGGCGAGCAGGTCGTCGATCAGGGGGAAGAGGCGGTCCTCGAGCGGGTAGGCGGGCAGCACCACGTATTGATCGACCTGGGACTGGCTGATGGCCTGAAGCGCGGCGTCGGCCTGGTCCATCGTGGTCAGCAGGATCCGCTTGGTTGCCGGAGAGGCTGCGCGGATGTGGCCGAACAGCTCGACGCCGGTCCCGTCGGGCAGCCGGTGCACCCCGACGGCCAGCGCCACGGCCGTACCCTCGCCGGTCAGGTGCGCCAGCACGTCGGCGGCCTCGCGCAGGCCGCCCGTGCCGATGACCCGGCAGCCGACGCCCAGGTGGACGCGCAGGCTGTCGACGGTCTCGTCGCGCCGCACCGGGTCCGGGTCGGCGAGCAGCACCGCGGGGATGCGCGCGTTCTCAGCCATGGCCCTCGCCTCTCTGGACAATTACGGATGTTTATCTCGAAAGTACCTCCTTCAGGGCGCGCGGGGTCGGCCGGATGCCACCATTCGGTGCCGTGGTTCGTCTTCCCCGGTGCGGGCACCATCCGGGTACGCCGGGCCCGCAGTCCCGGGAGAAGGAGGGTGCGATGGACCCGCAGATCGCGGCGCTGTCCGACGGCGCGGCCACCGGGCTGATCATCGCCGCCGGAGCCGGCGGCTCGTTCGCCCTCGTCCTCGCCCTGACGCTGCTCACGGTCCGGCGCACGGAGCGCAAGGTCGCCCGGCGCGAGCGCAAGATGGCGGCGGTCGGCGCGGGCAACGGCCGCGACACCTACCCGCCGCAGCCGTATTCGCCGCAGGAGCCGCACAGCCACCGGCCCTTCTCGCGGCCGTATCAGATCCCCCGGCAGGAGAGCGCGCACGGCGAGGCCACGAACGGATCCCGTCCGACGGGTTCGAACGGCACGGAGCTGCCGATGGCGCCGTGGCCGCCCCCGAAGGGCGACGAGGAGTGACCAGGTGACGGCCGGTCAGGCTCCGGCGAGGGAGGCGAGGGTGTCGGCGCGGTCCGGGACGACCAGCACGTCGTCGACGCCGACCGCGCGGTACTCGGCCAGCGCGGCGCGCACGTAGGCGGCCGAACCGACCGCCGCGACCGAATCCAGCAGTTCGGGCGGAGCCGCGGCAACGACCGACCGCACGTGGGCGCCCGAGCGGGCCAGGCGGACCAGCTCGCTGAAACCCGCCTCGGCGAACATGCCCGCGAACCCGGCCGCCCGCAGATACGGCACCAGCGCCCGCAGCAGTTCGCGCCGCGCCTGCTCGTCCGGGTCCACCGCGGCCGGAACCCACACGGCCAGGCGGGGGGCCTGGCGCCCGGCACGCTCGGCGGCCAGCTGCATGCGCCCGCGCAACCGGGCCAAGTGCTCGACGGTCCCGATCGGCACGATGAGCCGGTCGGCGCGCGCCACCGCGACTTCGGTCAGCTCAGCCCCGAAGGCGAGCACCGACAGCTCGGCATTGGACGGGGGCAGCGAGCCGGTGAAGCCGCGGGTGTGCACCAGCGCGCCGGCGAAGTCGACCTCCGCTCCGGCCAGCAGCCCGGCACCGGGCCGGGAGCCGCGCAGCACCGCCGCGGATTCGGCGACGACGGTGGCCGGGACGCCGCGGGGCCGCCCGTGCCACTCCTCGACCACGGCCGAGGTCGAGGCGCCGAGGGCGATGCCGACCGCGCGGCCGGTCAGCGCCGCCACGGACGCGGCCCCGCGCGCGACGGTGACCGGGTCGCGTACCGCGGCCGGCAGCGGTCCGAGGCAGAGGGCGGCGGGGCCGCGGCCGAGCGCGGCGCCGAGCGCGAACGCGTCGTGCCCGGTGGTCTCGCCGAGCATCACCTCGCGGTAGCCGAGCTTGTCCGCCAGCCGGGCCAGCCGCTCGGCCTCGGCCGGGTCGCCGTCCGCGCGGGCGCCCACCAGGACGCCCAGTTCGGCGGCTTTGACCGGGGCGGGGACCGCGGGCGGCGGCACGACGCGCAGCCGCGGGTGCGCCCCGGCCGCAGCCGGGACGCGCCGCGCCGAATCCTGCGGACCGCCGCTCACCGCCGCGCCGTCCTCCCCCTTAAATCAACCCCGCAAGTCGGAGCATGTACACGTGTGGGTCCATCCGTCCGAAACCGTATCGGCTCGACACCCGATGGCGGAAGGTCATCCTTACCACCGGCGGAACCCCGAGGGTGTTTCCATCGCGTGTGGCAAGGGAAGCGGATTTCGCCGACTACACAGGGTACGCATTCGGGCACAATGAGTTGAAGTCCGAGAGTGGCTGAAACCATGTCAGTTCCCCTCCCACGCCGTGCCCGGCTATGCCATCCTGACGAAGGGTCGTCAAACATCTGACGACGGGTGGCTTGGGGATTCGAGGGGATGCAAAGGGGAGGCAGGGGGACGTGACAGCTGTGCAATCGCCCGACGAGCTGGTCACGACCCAGCACCAGCAGCCCGCCCAGTCCCGGTCTCGCCGGCGGCTGCCGGCCGGGTGGTGGTCCCGGCGGTCCAGGCTGGCCGCCTTCCTCGTGCTCATCGCACTGATCGCGGGGCTCGCCGCGGCCTCCTGGTCGACTGGGTTCCGAGCCGGGTTCTGGCCCAACTTCCTGCTCAACTCGTCCGGGGACCTGATCGGCGGCCTGGTCGTGCTGTTCCTGATCGAGCCGATCGTGCGGCAGGCGGCGGCCCTGCAGATCGTCCAGCACCCGCGGCTGGACTACGGCTGGTTCCTGCGCCGGGCGCACGCCGCGAACCGCGAGATCAGGATCCTGGACACCTTCTCCAGCCTGTTCGCGAGCGACCGGGACGCCGCGATCAGGACCCTGCGGGACGCGGCGATCCGCGGCGTGAACATCAGAGTACTGCTGATGAGCCCGAACACCGGGGCTTCCGCGCTGCGCGAGTTCCAGCTGCGCCAGACCATGCCCGGTTTGTGGATCAACGACCGGATCCAGGAGAACATCGCCGACTTCCGCGAGCTGGCCGGGGCGATCCTGGCGGCCGGCAACGGCCACCGGCACGGCGTGCTCGAGCTGCGGCTGTACTCGGTCGCCGCGCCGTTCGCGCTGTACGGGTGGGACGACCGGGCGCTGTTCGCGTTCCTGCCGCCGCACAACTACTCCGACCAGTCGACGCAGCTGGAGATGGGCAAGAAGTCCCAGCTCGGCCGGGAGGCGGACGACCAGTTCGAGGCGATCTGGACGGACGCGGCGCCGGTACCGCAACTGCTGCCGATCGACGTGCTCGACGACCGGGCGACCCGGACCCTGCTGGTGCGCTTCGTGGACGCCGACGGCGAGACGTACGTGATCTCGAAGCGTGTCGACGCGGCGCTCCATGCGAACCCGGCGCTGCTGATCGCGCTGGACCACGGCAGCGGGGTATTCGAGCCCGAACCCATGACCGAGGGCGCGGTGCTCGCCGCGCTGGAGACCAGCTACTACGCCAAGTACGCTCGGCGCCCCGATGCGGCGTTCCATTTGCTGCGGCCCAGGTCGGAAGACGTGACACCGGTAGACCGGCCGCAGGAGCACGAGAGCCTGCCCAGCAGGATCCTGATGGAGTGGATCGACGGGGCGCGGCGCTCGATCCGGCTCATGGACACCAGCTCGACGCTCATGGCCGAGGCCGGTCCCGCGTTCGCGCGCGCGATCGAGCGGGCGCTGAGCCGCGGCGTGCGGGTACGGGTGCTGCTGCTGGCGCCGACTACGCGGGCGGCGCTGGAGCGGGCGGCGGAGATCCAGGACCCGGTGTTCGAGACCAGGATCGAGGCGAATATCAGGGAACTGCGGCGCATCGCGCGCAAGATGCAGGCGGACGGCGTGCCGGGCGTGCTCGACGCGCGGCTCTACGACCGGTTGCCGCACTGCAGCGTGCACGAGGTCGACGACCGGATGATGCTCGGCTTCCTGCCGTACCGGCGGCGCACCTCGCGGGTCAAGCACCTGGAGATCTTCGGCGACACCCCGCTGGGCCAGTTCGCCGACAAGCAGTTCGAGGACCAGTGGCGTACCGCCCGCCCACTCGACGGCATGCAGTACGCCGACGTGCGCTGCGGCCAGGAGACCAGCCGCCTGCTGCTGCGGATCTGGAGCGCAGGCGGGACCCGGTATCTGGCCTCGAACCGGATCGAGGGAATCCTCGAACGCAACCGCCCGGCTGGCGACGGCCCGGCGCTGCTGTCGCTGGCCGTCGAGGACTGGCCGGGCGAGTTCCACGCCGCCGACCCGCTCGATCCGGCCACGGACGAAGGCCGGACGGCCGCGGCGGCATTCGAGGAGCTGTTCGGCACGACGCCGGACGCACCGGTGCGCAGGCTCGACCAGGGCGCAGTGGCTTGAGACCTCGAGGCCTGAGACGTCAAGCGGCCATCGCGCGCTCGACGGCGTCCAGCACTCTGTCGACGCTGGGCAGGTACCAGTGCTCGAGCTTGGGCGGCGGATAGGGGATGTCGAGGCCGGTCACCCGGAGCACGGGCGCCTCGAGCCGGTAGAAGCAGCGCTCGGATACCCGTGCCGCGATCTCGGCGCCGAAGCCTGCGAATCCGGCCGCCTCGTGCACCACGATCGCGCGGCCGGTCCGTTCGACGCTCGCGGTCACGGCGGCGTCGTCGAAGGGGACGAGCGAGCGCAGGTCGAGCACTTCGAGGTCGTACCCGTATTCGCCGGCGTGCTCGGCCGCCTCCAGTGCCACCGGGACGCTTTGCCCGTAGGCGATCAGGGTGGCGTCGCGGCCCTGCCTGCGCACGGCCGCCGTGCCGATCGGGCCGGTCGTCACCGGAAGCTGGAGCGCGGCTTTGGACCAGTACAGCCGCTTGGGCTCGAAGAAGACCACCGGGTCCGGCGCGGCGATCGCGGCGCGCAGCATCCAGTACGCGTCCTCGACCGTTGCCGGGGTCACGACGTGGATGCCGGGCGTGTGCGCGATGTAGGCCTCTGACGAATCGCTGTGGTGCTCCACACCGCCGATGCCCCCGCCGTACGGGATGCGGATCACGACCGGCATCGGCAGCGCGCCGCGGGTGCGGTTGCGCATCTTGGCCAGGTGGCTGACCAGTTGCTCGAACGCGGGGTACGCGAACGCGTCGAACTGCATCTCGACCACGGGCCGGTAGCCGTACATGGCCATGCCGATCGCGGTGCCCAGGATCGAGGCCTCGGCCAGCGGGGTGTCGAAGCAGCGCCGCCCGCCGAACTCCTTGGCCAGTCCATCGGTGATCCGGAAGACGCCGCCGAGCTCGGCGACGTCCTCGCCGAACACGACGACGCGGTCGTCCGCGGCGAGCGCGTCGCGCAGAGCCGTGTTCAGGGCCTTGGCAAAGGTGACGGTCTTGCTCGGGGCGGCCGTCGCGGGCGCGGGTCCGGCAGTGCGGACCCCGCCCGCCGTCTCCTTGTCCGCTGCGGTCGCGGTTGCGGTGGGCGTCATGTCACTCCTCCGCCTCGTCGGCCGCCAGGCTCTGCTCGACCATCTGACGCTGAGCGCGCAGTTGCGGCGTCGGCGCCGCGTATACGTATTCGAACATCTCGGCCGGATCGACCTTCGGCTCGTCGGCCAGTTCGGCGCGCATCCGTGCGGTGTAGCGCGCGCCCTCCTCGCCGATGGCCGCGTCGAGGGACTCGTCGAGGTTCCCGGTCGCGGTCAGGTACTTGGCGAGCCGGTCCAGCGGGTCGCGCGCGAGCCAGATGTCGACCTCGTGCCGGTCGCGGTAGCGGGTGGCGTCGTCGGCGTTGGTGTGCGGCTGAATCCGGTAGGTCACCGCCTCGATCAAGGTGGGCCCCTCGCCCTCGCGCGCCCTGCGGACCGCCTCGCCGAGCACGTGGATCAGGGCGATGACGTCGTTGCCGTCCACGCGCACGCCCGGCATTCCGTATCCGACCGCCTTGTCCGCGAGTGAGAGCGCGTGCGTCTGCTTGCGCAGCGGGACCGAGATCGCGTACTGGTTGTTCTGCACGAAGAAGACCACAGGGGCCTGATACACCGCGGCGCTGTTGCAGGCCTCGTGGAAGTCGCCCTCGCTGGTCGCGCCGTCGCCGAGCAGGCAGAGCGCGACCACCGGGTCGCCGGACAGCTTCGCCGCCAGCGCCAGGCCGACGGCGTGCGGAGCCTGGGTCGCCAGGGGGGTGCACTGCGGGGCGGTGCGCCACCGCTTGGGGTCGTATCCGCAGTGCCAGGAGCCGCGCAGCAGCGTCAGCGCCTCAGCCGGGTCGATCCCGCGCACCGCGAGCGCGGCGGTGTCCCGGTAAGTCGGGAAGAGCCAGTCCTGCGGCTCGATCGCCAACGCGGCCGCGGCCTGACACGCCTCCTGCCCGCGCGAGGAGGGGTATACGGCGAGGTGGCCCTGCATCACCAAGGCTGTCGCCTCGGTGTCGAAGGCGCGGGCCAGGCGTAGCGCGCGGTAGACCGCCATCAGCCGTTCCGGGGCCAGTTCCTCCTCGGACGGATGCAGGCCGCCCTCGACGGGCGCGCCGTGTTCATCCAGATAGCGGAGCGGGTCGGTGTCTCCGAGCGGGGTGGCGCGGAACGGCGTGGCCGCAGGGTGGTGCGGACCGGTCGCCGGCGGTAGGTCGAGCAGCGTCATGGGGTCTCCACGGGGCCGGACTCGATTCCCGACCGAAGGTTCGGTTGGGCGCTGTCGCCCCCAGTCTGCGCGACCGGGCGGGGTGGTGTCCACAGTGTGGGATGAACTGCGTGGCGGCCATTCGCGGGACAATCCTGCGGCCAGCCACCGAATCCGCGCTTAAACCCTCGCGGGAGCGGCGCCTCAGGCGAAACCGGGCGTCTTCGGCGCGGCCGGGTTCCGGACACCGTCGAAGACCAGGGCGACGAGGGCGTCGGCGACGGCGCTATGGTCCGCTTCGCCGCTCCCGCCGACCCCGTGCTCCTGCGGGCGGTACCACTCGGTCAGCGAGTTGACCAGGCCGAACACCAGCCGCGAGGTCAGCCGGGGGTCGAGGTCCGCGCGCAGGTCGCCCTCCGCGATCGCCTCGGCCACAAGTTCGGCGACCCGGTGGTCGAAGTCGCGGCGCCGCTCGAGCGCCTCCCGCTCGGCGGCGGTGTTCCCGCGCACCCGCAGCAGCAAGGTCACGTACGGCAGGTTCTCGATCAGCTCGGCGCAGGTGCGCCGGATGACGTACTCCAATCGGGTGGCCGCAGCGCCTTCGCGTGCGGGCGGCTCGTCGAGCACCGTGAACAGACCGTCGAGCGCGCGGGTCACCGCCAGCCGCAGCAGTTCTTCCTTGCCGGCGACGTGGTGGTAGATCGAGGACTTGGTGATCCCCGCGGCCTTGGCCAGGTCCTCCATCGACGTGCCGTCGTAGCCGCGCACGTTGAACACCTCGACGGCCACCGCCAGCAGAGACTGGACCGTGTGGCTGTCGCGCCGTGCGCTCTGCGCCGACATCGTCACCGAGGACTCCCGCTTTAGTGCGCCGTCTTCACCCTTGAGACTACCGAACGTTCGGTTACTGTAGCTCAGGTAGAACAGAGCGCCGACCCGACGTTTTCCCGCGTCCGCACCGAGGAGCCGAACCCCATGACCGGCAACGCCGCAGACCTCGTCGCCCGCCACCGTCCGACCCTCGACGCCGCGCTGGCGGCGATCCGGACCCGTGAGTTCTTCTCACACTTCCCGGAGCAGAGCAAGGCCTACCCGAAGGAGGCCGCCGAGGCGGCGCGCGCCTGGTTCGAGACCGTGCGCGGCACCCGCTTCCCGCTCGACCAGCCGGGCACCGACGGCGACACCGGCGCGGAGCGCTCACCATACGGGTTCGACCTCGGCATCACCTACCCGCACGCCGACCTCGACGCGCTGCTGCCCGCGATGGCGGCCGGGATGACCGCCTGGCGCGACGCCGGTCCCGAAGTGCGCGCCGCGGTCTGCGTCGAGATCCTCACCGAGCTCAACGAGCTGTCGTTCCAGATCGCCTACGCCGCGATGCACACCTCGGGTCAGGCCTTCGGCATGGCGTTCCAGGCCGCCGGCCCGCACGCGCAGGACCGCGGGCTCGAGGCGGTCGCGTACGCGTACGCGGCGATGACCGCGCACGTCTCGCAGGCGATCTGGGAGAAGCCGCAGGGCTCGCGGCCGCCGATCCGGCTGGCGAAGAAGTGGATCGCCGCGCCGCGCGGGATCGCCCTGGTCGTAGGCTGCAACACCTTCCCCACCTGGAACGGCTACCCGGGCATGTTCGCCTCGCTGGCCACCGGGAACGCGGTGGTGGTCAAGCCGCATCCGAACGCGATCCTGCCGCTGGCGGTCACCGTCGCGGCGGCGCGGCGGGTACTGGAGGCGGCCGGCTTCGACCCGAACCTGGTGGCGCTCGCGGCCGAGGCCCCTGGCGAGGGGATCGCGAAGACGCTGGCGCTGCGGCCGGAGGTCCGGATCATCGACTTCACCGGCTCCAACGAGTTCGGCGACTGGCTCGAGCACAACGCGCGGCAGGCTCAGGTCTTCACCGAGAAGGCCGGGACCAACACGATCATCCTCGATTCGTTCGACGAGGACGAATACCCGGCCGCGCTCGACCACCTGGCCTTCTCGCTGTCGCTGTACACCGCGCAGATGTGCACCGCCCCGCAGAACCTGCTGCTGCCGCGGGACGGGGTGCGCGTCGGCGGAGCGGTCAAGCCCTTCGAGGAGTTCGCCTCCGATCTCGCCGACGCGGTCGGCCGGCTGCTCGGCGACGACGCGCGCGCCACGGCGATCCTCGGCGCGGTGGTCAACCCGGCCGTCATGGAGCGGCTTTCGCGCGCCGAGGGAGTGGGCAAGACGGTGCTGGCCTCGCGGCCCGTCACGCATCCCGAGTTCCCGGACGCGGCCGTGCGCACGCCGCTGATCGCCGCTGTGGACGCCGCCGACGCCGAGGTCTACGGGCACGAGTGGTTCGGCCCGATCTCGTTCCTGATCGCCACCGACTCGACCGCGCACTCGATCGAGCTCTACCAGGACACGGTGCGCGAGCACGGCGCGCTGACCGCCGCGGTCTACTCGACCTCCCCCGATGTCATCGCGGCGACGGAGGAGGCGACCTGGACGGCGGGCGCGAACCTGTCGATCAATCTGACCGGCGGTATCTACATGAACCAGTCGTCAGGGTTCTCCGACTACCACGGCACCGGCCTGAACCCCGCGGCGAACGGTACGTACACCGACCACGCGTTCGTCGCGCCGCGGTTCCGCTTCGTGCAGAGCCGCCGCCCGGCCTGATCCCGCCGGCTTCCCGGCACGGCCGGCTCAACAGTGCCCCGGCTGCGACTGGAGTTGGCCGCTGGCGGTCAGCGGGGCGTCGGTGGTGCCCGGGACGGTCGCGGAGACGTCCACCGTCGCGATCGGCACGGAGCCGTTCCGGGAGCAGACGGTGGCGACCGGGAAGGTGTCGGTGATCGTGTAGTCCCGCTTGCCGGTCTCCGAGAACTGGTCGGTCTGCGGGCTCGAGCCCAGGAAAGCGCCGTAGATGGTGCTGAACTTGATCGCGACGTTGATCGGAGCGGTACCGGACGTCCGCACCTCGACGGTCACGTTCGCCTCGCCGCTGGCGGTGGCCGAGTAGGCGAGCGCGGTGATCGACACGGAGGTGACCACGGTCGGTACCGGCGACTGGGTGACGGTTGCAGGCTGGACGGCGGGCGGCGGCGGAGCGGACGTCGTCGTCGCGCTCGGCGAAGGGCTGGCCGGCGGAAGTGAGGGCTGGGCGGCGACTGGGATCGACGACGTGATCGGCGACCGGGAGGGAGCCGGGCTGCCGTGGTGGGTCGTCCGGGAGGCGACAGGCCCGCCGAGGAAGACTCGGGAGAGCGCCAGCGCCACCAGGAACGCGATGAGCGGCACCGCGATCCGGGATATCAGAACGCGGAGCCTGCGCCGGGCCGTCCTGCGCTGTGGGCCCCTCAGACCGCCGCTGGAGACTGAGGCGCGCACGGTGTCGGCGCCCGTGCGCCAGTTGTCGCCGAGCCATTCGGACGCGCGCCGGGACGAGTTCGCGAGCACGGCTTGCCAGGCCTGGGAGATGCCGCGGTCCCGGTTCACGGTGCTGAGCGATCTCCGGGCCGTGTGCGCTTCGCCTGCGCCCGGATTCTGGGGGCCGGAGTCCGGAAGCGTTGACCACACGGTCACGGTGCTGGCTCCCCCGGTGCCGGACGTCGCTGGACCCGGCACTGCGGGGTTCGCCCCTATGAAGTCCGGCGCTTCACGCTCCGGCGTCGCCGGGTTCCCGGCGGGATCGAGTTCGGTGAGACCCGGGCCGAGGACCTTTGCCGCAGCCGACGGCACGTCGGCCCGCTTGCCGCGCCCCAGCCTGCCGCGCCCTCTACGGTCCGCGAAGGGAACGAAGTCGAAGAACCTGCCGCGCACGGGGTACGGCGTCTGCGCGGCAGCGGACGCGAGCCGCTCCCGGCCCCGGTCGTCCCAGCCGGCGTCGAACCAGTCGGACGCCGCTGCGTTGAGCGCGGTGAGCATCGCGCCGACCGCGCTGCCGTCGCTCCAGCGCTCCGGTCCGGCCCGCCACGCCTCGTCGAGCACCAGACACAGGTCGCGCGACACCCCTTCGAGTTCGCCCGCTGCGAAGTAGCGTTGCGAGTCGGGGTTCGGCAGCAGCCGGCCGGTGGTCACGCAGGACGCGAAGAGCTGTGGCACCGCCGCGAGATCGGCGACAAACTCGGCGCCCGGGCGCTGGTCGCCGGGGCGGGGTTGGAGTCCCGCGTCGATCAGCACGCTGCCGCCACGGGGCTCCACGATGACGTGCAGCGGGTCGACCGACCGGTGCGCGACGCCGCGCCGGTGCAGCGCGACGAGCGCCGTCAGCACGTCCTTGACGACTGTCGCGGCGGTCTGTACGTCGAGGCCGCGCGCCATGCGCTCGAGCACGTCCGACAGCAGGACGCCCTCCACGTGGCGGCGCACCACGGCAACGATCCGGCCCGTGGCGTCGACGATGTAGCTCAGCGGCACGGCGACACGGGACTCCGACACGCCTTCCAGCGCGGCGCTCTCCTCGCGGTAGTCCTGCTGGAATGCGGGGTCGAAGACGAGACCGTCGTCAAGGCAGCACATGACGGACAGGATCCCGAACGTGTCCCGCAGCAGGACGAGCCGCCCGGGATGAGGCCCGGCGGCGCCGGACAATTGTGTCGTTGAATCACCCGTGCCCGTTTTTGTTTCGATGGATCCGGGTTGCCCCCGGCTCGCTGTTCCAGCGGCCACTTCCGCCTCCCGAAATTCGCAGGATCAGCATTCTCAGAAGCGGGGCGGTTGTCTATAGGCCACATAATGTTCACCCGATCGGGTGAAACGGGAAGCCCAAGCGCTATCGACTACGGATTGTTAGC
>NZ_DASZGI010000319.1:0-30923 GCF_035938995.1 Actinocrinis sp. | reverse complement strand
GGCAAGGCGCTGACCGGCGGTTATATGACCATGGCGGCGGCGCTGTGCACGCCGCGGGTCGCCGACGGCATCAGCCGGGGCGAGGTTCCGGTGCTCGCGCACGGGCCGACGTTCATGGGCAATCCGCTGGCCGCGGCGGTGGCGAACGCGTCGCTTGAGCTGCTTCTGGACCCGGCAGCGCGCGGGGGCGTGCCCTGGCAAGAGGACGTGCGCCGCATCGAGTCCGGACTGCGCAAGGGCCTCGACCCGGCCCGCACGGTGCCGGGCGTGGCGGACGTGCGCGTGCTCGGGGCGATCGGCGTACTTCAGCTCGACCGACCGGTGGACGTGCGCGCAGCCACCGCCGCGGCCGTCGCGCACGGCGTGTGGCTGAGGCCGTTCGTGAACCTGGTCTACTGCATGCCGCCCTACATCACCAACGATGAGGACCTTGCGGCGGTGTGCGCGGGGATGCAGGCGGCGGCCGAGGCGAGCATCGCGGCAACGAGCGGAGCCTGATCCTGTCCTGGTCCTCATAGGACGTCAGATGCGGCCCGCCACGCTGTACTACTTATTTCGTCCCGTCGAGCAGCTGCGGCGCTACCTGCATGTTGCCGATGGTGGTGGCCTGCAGATAACCGGACAGCCAGCCGAACGCCTCGGGCTCGATCGCCTTCCAGACCCCTATGTTGTGGCCGCCGCGCGGGGAGATCAGCAGCGAGATCGTGGTCGGCGCCTTGACCGCGGCACGCATCGCGTCGGCCTCCTGCGCTGTCGCGCCGTCCTGAAGGGTCCCGGTGAGAAGGAGCGCCACAGGCTTCGGCGGCTGGTGCTGGAGGATCCACAGCGGCGCGTTGAGGTTGTAAGCAGTGGTGCCGAACCCGAGCAGGTCGCCGCCGGGGTGGTCGTCACCGCTCATGGAGACGCCCGCGATGAACTCGTCCGGGTACTGCAGCGCGAGCTTAGACGCGCACAGGCCGCCTTCGGAGAAGCCCATCAGGCCCCAGCCGGTGCGGTCGGTCGCGGTGCGGTAGGAGGTCTCGACGAGCTGGCGCACGTCCTGGGAGAGCCAGGTCGCCACCTGCGGGCCGCCGGGGATGTTCGAGCAGTCGGCATTGTGCGGCGGGTCGACGTTGATGGAGGCCGAGACGAGGATCATCGGCTGGGCCGCGCGGTTGTCGACGGCCTGGCTGAGGATCGACGGCGCTTCCATGCTGGACAGCCACGTCTGGGGCGATCCGGGGAAGCCGGAGAACAGCTGCACCACCGGGAAGTAGGTATGCGCGTAGCGGGGCTGGTAGTACTGCGGCGGAAGCGAGACCAGAACCGTCCCGGTCACCTTCGACTGCGCGCCGGTGATCGTGGTCTCGAAGGCGTTCGCGACCCCGTGGTACGGGTGGAACAGCGCCGCGTTCGGCAGCGCGCGGTCGCCGGTCGGCTGGCCGGTCTGGGCCGCTCCCGTGGTCAGCGCGAGCGGTTTGGCGGCGCCCTCGATCTGGCCCGGCGCGCCGTTCCAGCCGAACAGGTCGGACCACGAGGTGTAGAGCTGGAACGAGTTGTTGATCAGCAGGGCGGCCAGCAGCACGGCGGTGCTCTGGCAGACGAGGATCAATCCGAATCGCTGCGCGCCGCGCACGGGGCGCGGGCCGCGTAGCCGGTTCCACAACAGCACGGTCGCGACCGGCAGGGCGACCACTGCCCCTATCACAGCGGCCAGGAAGTAGCCGCCCGTCAGTCCCATCGCTCGCTCGCCCGATCGCCCGTGTCAAGGCCGGACGCCGCGTCCGGACCGTGCCGCGCCGCCCCTCGATCCGGCGCCCGGACGCGGGAGGCCGACGCCATAAGCGCTGGTCTTCCGGGTCCGACTCACCATGATCTCATGGGCCGCGAAGAGGGTTGTCCCCCGTTTCCATCAATCACCGACGCTCGAGCTCACCCGGCGGTTGCGTGATTTTCAGGTTTAGCTAAGCCTCCACACGGTGCAGGACGCACGGCAGTTCACCGATGGCGCAAAGACGTAAAGCCTGAACGAGCAGGAATACCCAGGTCAGTAGCCGAGCCAGCCCAGCAGGACCGCCTCGGCCGCGCCCACCTTCGCGAGGTCGACGTGCTCGTGGCGGGTGTGCGCCAGGTTCGGATCACCCGGGCCGAAGTTCACCGCGGGCACGCCGAGCGCGGCGAACCGGGCCACGTCCGTCCAGCCATACTTCGCCCGTGCCGGAGCGCCGATCGCCGCCGCGAACGAGGCCGCCGCGGGGAGGTTCAGACCGGGACGGGCGGCCGGGGCGCTGTCGACGATCTCGACCGGGTAGCCCTCGAACACCTCGCGCACGTGCGCCGCGGCGTCCTGCTCCGAGCGGTCGGGAGCGAAGCGGAAGTTCACCGTGACCGAGCACTCGTCGGGGATCACGTTGCCGGCGACTCCGCCGCTGATGCCCACCGCGTTCAGTCCCTCGTGGTACAGCAGCCCCTCGACTTCGACCTCGCGCGCCTCGTATGCCGCCAAACGGGCGAGGACCGGCGCGGCGCGGTGGATGGCGTTGTCCCCGAGCCAGGAGCGGGCGCTGTGGGCGCGCGTGCCGGTCAGGGTGATCTTGGCGCGCAGGGTGCCCTGGCACCCGCCCTCGAGGACGCCGTCGGTGCCTTCGAGCAACACCGCGAAGTCCCCGGCGATCCAGTCCCGGTGCTCGCGGGCGATCCGGCCGAGTCCGTTGCGCGCGGCCTCGACCTCCTCGCACTCGTAGAAGACGAACACCAGGTCGTGCGCGGGGGTGCGAGCGCCCGCCGCACCGACCGCCGCGGCGATCTTGAGCTGGACCGCCACCCCGCTTTTCATGTCCGAGGTGCCGCAGCCGTAGAGGATGTCGCCCTCCCGGCGCGAGGGCACGTTGTCGGCGATCGGCACCGTGTCGATGTGCCCGGCCAGCACGATCCGCTGGGGCAGTCCGAAATCGGTGCGCGCGACCACGTTCTCGCCCAGGCGCTGCACGGAAAGGCCGGGCAGCGCGCGCAGGGCCTGCTCGATCGCGTCCGCCAGCGGCTTTTCCTCACCGCTGACGGAGGGGATGTCGACGAGCACGGCGGTCAGGGCGGCCGCGTCCAGGGACAGGTCGAGCGCTGGCTCGGCGTTCCCCATCAGGCGCTCACTCCGTGGCTGCGCAGGATGTCGTTGAGCTGCGACTTGTCGTGCCGATGGCCCTCCTCGAGCCGCTTGAGCACGAGCACGCAGGGCAGGCCGAACGCGCCGCCGGCGAACTGCTTGGTCCGCGTGCCGCCGACAGCGACCGACCAGGCGGGGATGTGGCCGCGGCTGATCTCCTCGCCGGTCTCCACGTCGATGACCGGGATCGTGGCGGACAGGATCGTGCCCGCGCCGACCATCGCGCCCCGGCCGACCCGGGCGCCCTCCACGATCATCGACCGGCTCCCGATCATCGCGTCGTCCTCGACCACGACGGGCACCGCGTTCGGCGGCTCGAGCACTCCGCCGATGCCGACACCGCCGGACAGGTGCACGTTCTTGCCGATCTGCGCACACGAGCCGACCGTGGCCCAGGTGTCCACCATCGAGCCGGAGTCGACGTATCCGCCGATGTTCGTGAACGACGGCATCAGCACCACGCCCGGGGCGAAGTAGCTGCCCCAGCGGGCGATCGCGCCGGGCACCACGCGCACCCCGTCGAAGGTGGTCTTGAGCGGCACCCGGTCGTGTTGGTAGAACTCGCCGACCGTCGCCTCGGTCATGTCGAGCACCTTGAAGCCGAGCAGGATGGCCCGCTTCGCCCGCTCGTCCACGACCACCAGGTCCGTGGCCGGATCGACGAACGCGACCCGGGCCGCGCCGGTGTCGAGCAGGTCGATCGCGTCGACGACGAACTTGCGGGCGTCGGCGTCGGCCGGAGAGAGCTCGGCACGCCGCTCCCAGAGCTCTTCGATCACGGCGGGGAGCGGGCTGGCGAAGGTCTCGGTCATGGAGGCAAGACTAGTGCGGGCTCGTGACACAACCATTGACCGGTCCGGATGCCGATCGATTACGGTAACGCCGAGCCGACCATCCGATCCGAGGAGAACCGTGCTGCGCGTCGCCCCGTCACGCTACGCCCTTGCCGTGTCCGATTGGCCGGGTTCCGGCTGGTTGGGGAGCCGGGGGCTGATGGCGGCTGTCGGCCGGGCCCCCGAAAGCAGAAGACGGACGACCGATACCGGACGCTTCGCCACAGGCTCGGCGCCGCGTGCGCCGCGCGGCAACGGGCGCTGGTGGATCGCGCTGGTCGTGGTGCTGATCGTAGCTGGCACGCTGACCGGCGTAGGTATCTGGGCGGTGAACAAGTTCGGCAGCCTCTCCAACATCTTCACCGCCAGCGGCTGCACTGCCAGCTCCACGGCCGGGAGCGTCAGCTTGGACCTGGAGCAGGCTCAGAACGCCTCCACGATCGCGGCGGTGGGGATACAGCAGGGCGTGCCGGTCTTCGGGATCGAAGTGGCCGAGGCGACCGCGATGCAGGAGTCGAAGCTGCACAACCTCGGCTATGGCGACCGCGACTCGGTCGGCCTCTTCCAGCAGCGCCCGTCGCAGGGCTGGGGCACCACCACGCAGATCATGGATCCGGTTTACTCCTCGACGCGGTTCTACCAGGCGCTGGTCAACGTCTCCGGCTGGCAGTCGATGACGCTCACTCAGGCGGCGCAGGCGGTGCAGAAGTCAGGCGCGCCCGACGCCTATGCGGCGCACCAGGCCGATGCGACGGTGGTCGCCGCAGTGTTCACGGGCACCGCCGCGGCGGGGCTCGGCTGCACCCTCGACAGCCCGACGTTCGCCGCCCAGAGCAAGTCGTCCGGCGCGCTGCTGAACGCCCGCGCGCAGTCGGTGCTCAACACGCTGCGCAACCAGTTCGGCGCGGCGAACGTGGGCCCGGTCAGCAGCATCTCTTCTGACGGCCTGTCGTTCGACGTCTCAGCGCCCTCCTCCCTCTCCGGCGCGGACGCGACCGACCGCGGCTGGGCCTACGCCAACTGGCTGGCCGCACAGGCCGAGATCACCGGCATCACGCACGTCCAATACGCCGACCGGTCGTGGTCCTCGACGGCGGGCGCCACCGGATGGGCGACTATCTCGCCCACGGGCGCCGGGGCGACGGTTCACGTCACGGTGACCGCTGGCACGTGACCCGTCCCCCGAGTCGGACAATTGGCGCTCTTCGCCGCTGACTGTGTCATCGAGGCTCGTCGAGGTTGAGTCATCGAACGAGCCGATCATCCGCCCTGCCCGATGGTCAGGTCTTTTCCAAAAAATCATGATCAGAGAAGCAATCGGCCGACTACCGTTATCACTTCGTTATCTGTTATAGCCGCAACCTGAAGGCTCTTTCGGTCGATGTGCACGGCGATGAATTCCCGCCGTCCTCCCGAGGAGCCCCATGAGTACGTCCCACGTGCCTTATCGCGCCCGCCACGCCGCATCGCGCGGCGGGGTGGTCCCCAGCGCGACGCTGCGCCGGGCAGCCTGCGCCGCAGCGGCGGTCGCGGCCGGAGCAGTTCCGCTGGTGAGCGTGGGTGCGGCGCAGGCCGCGACCGGTCCGCTCAGCGACCTGTTCCCCGCGGGAACTGCCCAGAGCGCGGCCCTGAGCGGGGTCGCCCTGCCTTCGGTCAACGCGCCCCTCGGTCTGAGCGACGCGGCGCTCCCGCTGAATCAGGCCACGCTGGCGCTCGCGCCGACCCAGGCGATGGTGACCGGAACGCAGCAGCTCACCGACCACCTGACCTCAGCGCTTCCGCTCAGCAACCTGGTGCCGTCCGTGCTGCCGGACGCCGGCAATCCGCTCCAGGTCGCACCGAACCTGCTCCAGGACGGCGCGCTCGGCAACCTCTCGCAGGGGCTGGCTCCCCAGACGCAGAACCTCACCGGCGCCGTCGTCGGGCAGACCGCACCCCTGGTCAACGGGCTGCACCAGGCCGGGGTGCCGACGGTCGGCGACGTGACCGGCCAGGTCAGCCAGGCCGCGCTGCCCGGCGTCGGCACCGTCGGCGGACTGACGAAGTCGCTGCCGGTGACCTCCGTGCTGGGTCCGAACAGTCCGGTCACCGGGGCGCTGAACAACCTCGGGCAACTGTAGGAAAAGCTCCTCGGTCGGCTTCGAAGAGCAAAGAAGTACAGACACTCCACTCCGAAGATGTGCGGATATTCCAGTCTTTGGACATCACACCTCCGCAGCCCTCCTTTACCCAAACGTTACCATCGTCAGCCGAAACCTCAGCCGACGTCGGCTCGTAATTCCAATGGCAGCGGGCCCCGGGCCGGAAAAACCCCGGCGGACCCCGCCGGGCCGCCGCCTCCAGTTGACGGGCGGGCGAGCCGTCACAGTCCACAAGGAAATGAGAGAACAGATGAGCCACGCCGGGCGCCGAATCGCCTCCACCGCGGCGGCTGCCGCCGCCGTCGCCCTGCCGGTCGCCGCCGCAGGATCCGCCAACGCGGACGCCCTGCCCGTGGTCGGCTCGCTGCCCGTGGTCGGCAGCCTGACCAACGGTGCCGCAGGGAACCTGACCGACGCACTGCCGATCAGCGGCCTGCCGATCGTCGGCGGCCTGGCCGGCTCGGGCGGCGCCGGGTCGGCGCTCTCCGGCCTGCCCGTGGTCGGCGGCCTGGCCGGCGCCTCCTCGCCGCTGGGCGCGCTGACCAAGTCGCTGCCGGTCACGGCGTCGCTGGCGGGCAACGGCGGTTCCTCGCCGCTGAGCAACGTGCCGGTCGTCGGCGGCCTGGCCGGCTCGCTCACCAAGAACGGGATTCCGGTCGTGGGCAGCATCGCCGGGATCGGCGGCATCACCGACGCCCCGGATCAGGCACCGGCTGCCGCCCAGCCGATCGCGCAGTCGATGCCGATGCAGAGCGCCGCGCACGGCGCGCCGGTGGCCAACGCGGTGCCCGCCGCCGCCCAGGCCGCCGAACAGCACGCGACCACCGACGCGCAGAAGATGACCGCGCACCACAACGGCGAGCACCACCACAAGCACGGCTACAAGGGCAAGCACAAGAAGTAAGGGCCCGGCCCGAACAGCGCGCGGCGGCCCGTCGGCTCCCTTCCCCGGAGCCGGCGGGCCGCCGTGTTCATCGGAAGCCGGTGCTTATCTGAGGATCGTGCTTATCTGAGAACCGTGTTTGTTTGAGAACCGCGCTTGTTTGTGAAGCGCGCTCGTCTGACGCCCGGTCAGCCGGCCAGGCGCGCCGCCGCGGCGGCGACCCGCTCATCCGAGGCGGTGAGCGCGACACGCACGTGATGCTCGCCGCCGGGTCCGTAGAACTCGCCCGGCGCGGCCAGGATCCCGAGGTCGGCGAGGTATGTCAGCGTGTCCCAACAGGGCTCCGGCTTGCCTTCGACCATCCGCGACGCCCACAGGTACAGGCCCGCATGGGAGTGGTCGATGCGGAACCCGGCGCTCTCCAGAGCCGCGCGCAGCACCGCGCGGCGCTGTCGGTAGAGCTCTTTCTGCGCCGCGGCGTCTTCTTCGTCTTCAAGGGCGGCGATCGTCGCGGCCTGGATCGGCGCGGGCATCATCATCCCGGCGTGTTTGCGCACCTCGAGCAGTTCGGCGACGACGGCCGGATCTCCCGCCAGGAACGCGGAGCGATAGCCCGCCAGGTTGGAGCGCTTGGACAGCGAGTGCACCGCCAGCAGCCCTTCGTGCGAGCCGCCGCAGACGTCCGGGTGCAGCACCGAGACCGGCTCGACGCCCTCCCAGCCGAGGGTGACGTAGCACTCGTCCGAAGCCACCAGGATGCCGCGGGATCGAGCCCGCTCCACGACGCGGCGAAGAACCTCGGTCGGGTGCACCCGACCGTGCGGGTTGGCCGGGGAGTTAAGCCAGACGAGCTTGATCGCGCCGCCGTCGCCACGCCAGAACTGGTCGTCGTGCAGCCGCTCGTCCGAGAGCGGGATCGGCCGCGCCCGCGCCAGCAGGGCGCCGATCTCATAGGTCGGATAGGCGGGAGCCGGGTACGCCACGGCGTCGTCCGCGCCGAGGCCGAGCAGCGACGGCAGACCCGCGACCAGTTCCTTCGAGCCGATCAGGGGCAGCACCGCAGCCGGGTCGGCCGGCACGCCGAGTTGTCGGCGCATCCACGCCGCCGCCGCCTCGCGCAGCGCCGCCTTGCCGTACGTCGCCGGGTATCCGGGCGCGTTCGCCGCGTCGGCCAGCGCGTCGCGCACGCTGCGCGGCACCGGGTCGACCGGGGTGCCGACCGAAAGGTCGACCCGGCCGCCGGGGTGCGCATCGGCCCTGGCGGCGTACGGCTTGAGGCGGTCCCACGGGAAGCTGGGCAGGCGGTACGAGACCCTGGACGCGCCGCCGGTCCCCGCGGGCATGCTCAGTGGCCCTCGCCGGTGTTCTGCGGCGGCAGGACGGCGATCACCGGGTGGTCCTTGGGGATCAGGCCGAGCTTCGAGGCGCCGCCGGGCGAGCCGAGGTCCTCGAAGAACTCCACGTTGGCCTTGTAGTAGTCCTTCCACTGCTCCGGGGTGTCGTCCTCGTAGAAGATCGCCTCGACCGGGCACACCGGCTCGCACGCGCCGCAGTCGACGCACTCGTCCGGATGGATGTAGAGCGACCGCTCGCCCTCGTAGATGCAGTCGACCGGGCACTCCTCGATGCAGGCCTTGTCCTTCACGTCGACACAAGGCTGCGCGATGACGTAGGTCACGTCCGGGTCCTCCTGGCCTCGGGTCGGGTCCGGAGTTGGCCCCGACCCCGATCGATACTCTGTCTTTCGTCTTCCTGCTATGGCAGGACACACGGCGGTGCTGCCCACATAAGTATCCCGCCTGTTCGAAGGTCGAAAGTACAAGGGGCGCCGCAATGGACGCTACATCACCGATGGAGCCGGACCGCATCGGTGTACACGATGTGGGATCACGCGTCGTGCTGCGCTACCGTCTGCCGCCGGACCAGGTCGGGCCGGGCGGCGAGACGCTCACGGACGTGATCGGCGTGCTGCGGGCGTGGACCGGCGCGCCGGAGAACTCCGATGAGGCGGGATTCGCGACCGTCGTCCGCGCCTCGGGCGAGCAGGTCACGGTGCCGCTGGCCTCGATCGTCGCCGGAAAGCGGCTGCCTCCGGCGCATCCGCGCCTTAAGCGACCGTCGGCGAATAACCCGCCGCGCTGAGCCTTTCCAGTACCGCTGCTGCGTGATCCGGCCCGCGTGTCTCGAGCGTCACGCCCACTTCGACCTCGGTGATGCCGAGCCCGGCCAGGTTGCGGCCGTGCTCCACGTCCACCACGTTGGTGTCGGCGGCGGCGAGTTCGGCGAGCAGTTGGGCGAGTGCTCCGGGACGGTCGGTCAGGCGCAGCCGCAGCGACATGAAGCGTCCGGCCGCCGCGAGGCCGTGCCGGATCAGGCGCAGCAGGAGCAGCGGGTCCACATTGCCGCCGGAGAGCACCGCGACGATCGGCGGCTCGAACGCCCCCGGATCCTCGAGCAGCGCGGCGACGCCGACCGCGCCGGCTGGCTCGACGACCAACTTGTTGCGCTCCAACAGCAGGAGCAGGGCCCGGGAGATCGACTCCTCGTCGATGGTGACCACCGAGTCGACCAGGTCGCGGATGATGCCGAAGGGGACCTCGCCGGGACAGCCGACCGCGATCCCGTCGGCCATCGTGGGCGTTGCGCCGACCAACGGCGTCGGCCGCCCGGCGGAAAGGGACGGTGGGTACGCCGCGACGTTCGCGGCCTGAACGCCGATGACGCGCGCCTCAGGCCGCAACTGCTTGATGGCTATGGCGAGCCCGGCGAGCATCCCGCCGCCGCCGCAGCCGGCGAGCACGGTCTTGACGTTCGGGCACTGTTCCAGGATCTCCAGGCCGACCGTGCCCTGCCCGGCCACGATGTCGGGGTGGTCGAAGGGGTGGATGAACGCGGCGCCGGTCTCCTCGGCGAACGCGCGGGCGGCGATCAGCGCCTCGTCGACGGTGGTCCCGGCGAAACGGACCCGTGCCCCGTACGACTCGGTGGCGGCTATTTTGGGCAGCGGAGCGCCCTCGGGCATGAAGACGGTGGACTCGATCCCGTGCAAAGTCGCGGCGAGGGCGACGCCCTGCGCGTGGTTCCCCGCGCTGGCCGCGACGACGCCGTGCGCCCGTTCCTCGGCGGACAGGTTGTGGATCCGGACGTACGCTCCGCGGATCTTGAAGGAACCGGCCCGCTGGAGGTTCTCGCACTTGAACCACACCTCGCCGCCGACCGCCTCGGACAGCGGGCGCGACCAGGCCAACGGAGTGGCGCGGATGACGTCGCCGAGGGTCTTGCGGGCGGCGAGCACGTCGTCGAGGGTGACGGCGGGCGCCGTCGGCGACCAGGGCTGAATTTTGACGGCGCGGCCGGTCGAAGCGGCATCGGCGACGCCTTTGGGAGTGCGGGCGGCTGAAGCGCTCGCAGTTCTTGTGCGACCCGTGGCGGGGTCGGCCGACTCGGCGTCGGCGCCCGGGGTACCGGCGTTCGACCCTTCGGCGTGCTCGGGTGTGCGGTCCGCCGGTCTGGCACCGCGAGCCCGGGAGTCCCTGCTCATCATGCCTTCAGGCTACGCGTGGTGCGGATGAGGAACGACGGAGCCCGGCGAGCGAAAAATAGGTTGCAAAGCACAAGCAATCTTCGATATAGTTGTAACGTACAAGTAATTTGGCGGGGTAGCCGCTCGGGATGGCGGCTCGGCCTTAGGGGTCCTCATGACTACGGCGGTAACTTCGGCTGATCGCGACCCGTTCGCGCCAGCCATCGAGCGGCCCGCGCCGCCGGGGCCGTCTGTCGACCAGGTCAAGCAACTCCTCGATGCGGTACGCGAGATGTTCATGCAGGCCAAGAACCGGCAGCGACAGGCGGTGCAGCACTCCGACCAGGGAAGGCTCAGCGTGCTGTTCACGCTGCAGCGGTCGGGGCGGCAGCGCCCGTCCGTGCTGGCCAAGGAGCTTCATCTGGACCTGTCCACCGTCAGCAGGCATCTGCGCCAGCTGGAGGAGGAGGGCATGATCGCGAGGACCACCGACGCGGACGACAAGCGGGCGTTCCAGGTCGAGCTGACCGATCGGGGCGACGCGATGGTCCGCGAGTTCTGGACCAAGCGGGTGGAAGAGGTCCACGGGGCCCTTGGGCACTGGGCCGCGCAGGACGTGACGCAACTGACGGACCTCCTCCACAGGTTCGTCGGCGACATCGAAGGATGCTTCAAGTGAGTGCTGCACCGGAGACGGCGGCCGATGGCCGCCCCCTTATGTCGCACCGGCAGATCATGGTGGTCTTCAGCGGCCTGATGCTCGGCATGCTGCTCGCCGCGCTCGACCAGACGATCGTCTCGACCGCGCTGCTGACCATCGTGAACGACCTGAACAAGGTCAACGGGACGGCTGAGATGCCGTGGGTGGTCACCGCGTACCTGCTCGCCTCGACAGCGGTCACGCCGATCTACGGCAAGCTCGCTGACCTGTACGGGCCCAAGAAGATATACATGTTCGCGATAGTCGTCTTCCTCGTCGGCTCGGCGCTGTGCGGCATGGCGCAGAACATGGCCGAGCTGATCGCGTTCCGGGCGCTGCAGGGCCTCGGCGCGGGCGGCCTGATGGCACTGACCTTCACGATCATCGGATCGGTGGTCCCGCCCCGCGAGCGCGGCAAGTACCAGGGCTACTTCGGCGGCGTGTTCATGCTCGCCATGGTGATCGGCCCGCTGCTCGGCGGCTTCTTCACCGACCAGCACACACTGCTCGGCATCACCGGCTGGCGCTACATCTTCTACGTGAACCTGCCGATCGGCCTGCTCGCCCTGATCGTCATCTCGATCGTGCTGCACGTGCGGGACGGCCAGGTCAAGCACAAGATCGACTACACCGGCGCGGCACTGGTCACCGCGGGCGCCTCGGCCCTGCTGCTGGCCGCGCAGTTCGGCAGCAACGGGCAGTACGCGTGGGGCTCCCCGACCATCCTGTCGCTGTTCATCGGCGGCGGCGCGCTGTTCGCGCTGTTCGTGTTCTGGGAGCTGAAGTGCGCCAGCGAGCCCATCCTGCCGATGAGGCTGTTCCGCAACCAGGTCTTCACGATGTCCAACGCGATGGCGCTCGTGGTGGGCCTGACCATGATGGGCTCGCTGATCTACCTCTCGGTGTACCTGCAGTTCGTGGTGGGCTACTCGCCCACCATGGCGGGGCTGGCGATCCTGCCGATGATGCTGGGCATCATGCCCGCCTCGATCATCGGCGGCCGGATGATCTCCAAGATCGGCAAGTACAAGCCGTTCCCGATCGCCGGCACCGCGATCGCCGTGGTCGGCATGTTCCTGATGTCGCGGCTGGGCGAGACGACCCCGGCGTGGGAGCGCGGCGTCTACATGTTCGTGCTCGGCGCCGGGCTCGGCCTGGTGATGCCGGTGCTCACGCTCGCGGTGCAGAACGCCCTGCCGTTCAAGGACATCGGCACCGGCACCTCGGCGAACCTGTTCTTCCGGAACATGGGCAGCTCGTTCGGCACCGCGCTGTTCGGCGCGATCCTGACCAACCGGCTGACGCTGTACGTGAAGCAGGCGCTCGGCTCGCGCGCCGGGTCGCTCGGCGCCGGAAGCAGCACCGGCAGCCTCAACCGGGCCCAGCTCAACGCGCTCAACGTGACGCACCCGGGGATCGAGCAGATCATGATCCACTCGTTCGTCGAGGCGCTGTCGGTGGTCTTCATGATCGCGGCGGCGATCATGCTGGTCGCGTTCGTGCTCAGCCTGTTCCTCAAGCAGGTCGAGCTGCGTAGCGCCGGCAGCCCCAGCGGCCCGGCGGGCGCCGAGGCGGGGGCGACCGCAGACGCCGCGGCCGCGCCGGCCCTGCACTGAGCGGCAACGCACAAAACCCGCACCGCACCAAGCGGCAACGCATCAGACCGGGATCCGCTGGTCACGAGTTGACGAATATCTGACCGTCCGGTCTACCCGAGCGCGAAGGCGCACGCGGCCGTCACTACGCTGGCCGGGTGCGCCTTCGTCGTCTTTTCGCGTCCAGCGCGGCATTCGGGGCGGCTCTGCTGTCCGCCGCCGCGTTCGGTACCGCGCCTGCGCACGCAGTGGACGCGGGCGGCGAGACGGCGGCAACCGGCGGTGCGCCCTCCGGCCGTGTGGTGGTCATCGGCATCGAAGGCTTGCAGTGGAGCGACGTCACGCAGAGCGGGATGCCGTCGCTCTACACGATGGTCGGCGGAGGCGACATCGCGTCGCTGGTCACCCGCGCCGCGATGGACAGCACCTGCCCGGCCGACGGATGGCTCACCCTCGGCACCGGGTCGCGCAGCACGGCCGGCGTCGTCTCGCGCTACCCGGTCGGCATCGACCCCAACTACGCGCTGATCACCCACACCCATACCTACTGCGCGCCGCTTCCGGAGCCGCCCGCGACGCCGGGGCCGTATCAAATCCCGAACCTCTCTGCCTATACGGCGCCGAATACGGCTTACAGCTACAACCCCGTCTATGGAGCGCTGGCGGCGCCCATCAGTGCGGCGGGAGGCTGCATCGCAGCATCGGGAGCCGGTGCACTGTTGGCCGCCTCGGACGCCAACGGCAGGGTCTCCGACTACCTCGGCTCCCCCGACTCGCTGACCACCACCGACCTGGAAAGCTGCGCGGTCACACTGGTCGACCTCGGCGGCCTGAGCAATCTGCAGCCGACGGTCGCCCCACCGCGGCCCACGCCGCTGCCGCAGCGCACGTACCCGTACACGATCCTCGACGCCCAACTCGCCGCGCTCATGGTGAAGCTGCCCATCGGGACGACGGCCATCATCGCCGGGCTCAGCGACAGCTCCTACAACGCAGAACTGCACGCCGTGCTGGTCACGACCACGGGTTCGAGTCCGGCCGGCTCCACAAGCAGCCGGTTCACCGGCGGACGCTGGCTGTACACCGCCTCCACCCGGCACGACGGACTCGTGCAGACCATCGACCTGACGCCGTCGATCCTGCGCTGGGCCGGGCTGACGCAGACTCAGGTCAAGGCCGCCGACCCGAAACCGTTCACCGGAGCGTTGATCGGCACGGGAGGCCCCGCCCCGGCCGATCCGGGCTCGGCGATCGCCACGCAGGCCCGGCTCGGCACCGCCAACGACACGTACGGCGCGACGAACCTGCGGTTCATCACGTGGATGGCGCACGCGGTCACCATCCTGGTGTGGGCGGCCGGGGTGGTCTTCGTCGCGGTGCGCTGGCTGCCGGAGCGCTACTCCCCCGGACGCTTCGCCGCTCGTTATCCCGTACTCGCGCGGTGGCGGCGCATCCTGATGGGCGCGATCGGCGTATGGGCCACCGCCCTGGCGGCGGTCGCGCCCGCGTCCTTCCTGGCGAACTTCGTCCCCTGGTCCGGGACCGGCAGTCCCGGAGCCGTCCTCTTCCTCTCCATCGCCGCGATCGCGCTCGTACTCACCGCCGTGACGCTGGCGTTGTGCCAGCTCCCGGGCTTGCGCGGTCAGCCGTTGGCCCCGGCCGGGCTGCTCGGCCTGCTCACCTTCGGGATCATCGCGGTGGACGTGGTGACCGGCTCGCGGCTCCAGGCGCAGACGCCGTTCGGATTGTCGTATGTGATCGCCGGGCGGTTCTACGGCATCGGCAATGACGCGGTCGGGGTGTACTGCGCCGCCGCCATGGTCGGCTCGGTCTGGATCGGCTCGCTGCTGATGCCCCGTCGGGGACCCGGCCAGATCCCGCCGCACACCTGGCCGCGCACCTTCCGCGAGGCGGCGACCGGCTGGCTGTCGCGCGCGGTCCCGGGCCGTCTCGGGCTGACCCGGCTTCCGGCAGCCGAACGCTCCGAGCGGCGGCGCGCGCTGGTTGCGGTCGGCGCGCTCGGCCTGTTCGCCGTGGCCGCGTGCGGTTCGCCGGCCTGGGGCTCGAAGTTCGGCGGCACGATCGCGATGGTGCCCGGATTCGTGCTGCTGCTGTTCCTGCTCGCCGGATGGCGGATCACCTGGCGCAAGGTGCTGGTGGTGGCGATCAGCGGGGTGGTCGTCGTCTCCGGATTCGCCATCGTCAACTACCTCCAGCCGGCCGACCACCGCTCGCACTTCGGCAACTTCGTGGCCTCGATCTTCGACGGCACCTGGACCACCACCGTGCACCGCAAGATCGACACCAACCTGGCGTCGGTGAACAACGACTGGTTCAGCCACTACGTGCCGTGGCTCCTGTTCTGGAGCCTGCTGGCCGTCGTCGCGCCGCGCCTGATCGCGTCCCGGTCCCTAGCGCTGGTCTACGCGCGCGAACCGTACATCCGCTGCGCGCTGTGGCTGTCCCTGATCACCGTAGGCATCGGCTGGTTCGTCGACGACTCGGGCATCCTGGTGCCGAAGATGGCGCTGTTCCTGGCGGTGCCGCTGGCCGTGCTAAGCGCCGCGCGGGCGCTGACGCCGGGGGCCGGGGCGCCGCCGTCAGTCGCCGGGACTCCAGTACCGTCCGGGCTCGTGGATGAGCGCCGCGGCGCCGACGAGGCCGGACTCCTGGCCTAGCGCGGCTGGCACGACCCGCACGTCGCGGGCGAACTCCAGCCCGATCCGCTCGCGCAGCGTCGTCTCCAGCGGGTCGAACAGCAGCGGCCCGGCCTGCGAGATGCCGCCGCCGATCGCCACCACGTCGAGGTCGCACAGCGTCGTGGCCGAGGCGATCGCCAGGCCCAGCGCCCGCCCTGCCCGACCGAGCGCGGCCAGCGCGACCGGGTGGCCGCGGCGCGCGTCGTCGACCAGGTCCCGGCCGGTGCGCTGGCCGGGCTCCACGCCGGTGCGCCACCCCTGCTCGGCCGCCCACTCGGACAGCCGGGGGCCGGCGGCGATGGCCTCCAGGCAGCCGACCGCGCCGCAGCGGCACAGCGGCTCGTTCTCGTGCACGATCACGTGGCCGATGTGCCCGGCGTTCCCGGAGCGCCCGTCGATCAGCCGGCCGCCGAGGATCAGGCCGCCGCCGACGCCGGTGGACACGACCATGCCGAGCATGTGGTCGGTGTTCTGCCCGGCGCCGCGCCAGTGCTCGGCGATCGCGACGCAGACCGCGTCGTTGTGCACCCGCACCGGCAGCCCCGGGAAGACCTCGGCGAGCCGCGCCCGCAGCGGGAACTCGCGCCAGTCCAGGATGTTGAGCGGGGAGACCTCGCCGGAGGGCCAGCGCATCGGGCCGCCGCAGCCGACGCCCACGCCGACGAACTCGGCCGCGTCGGTCTTCAGGTCCTCGATCAGCCCGACCAGGGTGCGGAAGATCAGCTCGCCGCCGTCGTCGACGCTCGCCCTGGGGGTAGCCCCGCGCAGGTTCTCGAGCACCCGGCCTTCGCCGTCCACGACCCCGACGGCCAGCTTGGTGCCGCCGATGTCGATCACCAGCGCTCGCTGCTCGGACTGCTCCACCGTTGTGCTCCGCCCTCTCGACTGCGTCCACGATAAACAGAGAGCGCTCTCCATTGAGCGCTGCCGCAGGTTACCGCACCGGTCACACCAATTGGGCTTCCGGTTCGGCGAAGGCCAGCACCGAGGCGGTGTAGCCGTGCAGATGGTTGCGCCCGCCGACAGGTCCGATCTCCCCGGAGCCGAAGAAGCCGGCCACCGCGTTCGTGCCGAGCCCGGCGCGCACGGCCAGGATGTCGTGGCTCGCGCCGAGCGGCTGCGGGAACAGGTCGGCGGCGCGGCCGTTGCAGGAGACGACGAGCGCTCCCCCGATCACCCGGTAGCCGGGCCGCTCCCGACAGGCGGCGAGCACGGTGTCGAGTTCCCTCGTCGCGCTCGCAGCGTCCCGGATCTGGAACCTGATCGTGCGCCCGACCTCGATCAGGTCGCCGACGGCCAGCGCGGAGCGCTCCGGTTCGGCGCCCAGCACGCCGCGGATCAGGAAGTCGCCCTGCTCGTGCTGCTCGGCGTACTCGTCCATGGCGAGGCCGACGTGCAGTCCGGCACTGACGGCTTCGCGCTCGTCCGGCTCCAGCCCGTCGATCACGTCGCTCAGCCGGTCCATCGCGGGCTGCCCGGCGAGGGTGAGCAGGATGTTCCCGTCGGCGGCGGTCACCGTCATGGCCGGTCCGATCGGGCGGCAGCCCTGGCTGACCGCGATCGCGGCCTCGACCGCGCCGCCGAGCATCACGCCGACCGCGCCTTCGGAGCGGGTGCGGCCGTCCTGGATCAGCCGGGCGGTGCCCGCGCCGCCGGGTCCGGGTACCAGGCCGCCGACGAAGGGCAGGCCGGGCACCGCGTCGTTGGACCGCTCGACGAAGCCGTCGGCGGGAAAGCTGAAGGGGTCGGCGAACAGCAGCACGGCCTTGTCGTCCGGCCACGGTTCGGGCAGTCCACCGACCGCGATCGAGTCGGCCTCGCGTTGGGCGCGCAGGTGGAAGGGGCGCACGCGCACGCCGGGCAGCCGGGCGGCCCAGACGGAGACCGCTGGCTCGCCGCCGAGCAGGGGGCCGACCGCGCGGGCGTCGCCCATCACTCCGGGCGCGAGCGCGCCGACGGTGACGCAGCGTTCGTTCCCCGTCTCCAGCACCATTTCATGAACGCTCGCGGCCACCAGGTCCGCGTCGTCGGCGTCGGTCACGGCAGCGAAGACCACGACCAGATCAGGCGGTCCGTCCACGGTGGACAGGGCTCCGTACGCCGCCCTGCGGGCGGCCCGCTGCACGTCGCGGTCCTCTGCCAGTCCCTCGCCGAAACGCCCCATGGCGCAATGATCCCACCCTCGTCCGATCACTGATAGCGGCGCAATCGTTTCGGAGCCCGCTCGGCGCCGGCGCGGGGAACGCACCGGGCGACGGCGCCGCGCTGCTCCGCGTTGCGCGCTCGGCTCCGCTATGCCCGACAAGGCGCTGTTCGACACTGGTCCTCGACACACTTCTTCGACACCAGTCGTTCGATTCCGCGCTGGACGCGCGTTGGCCGGGCGATGCCCGGCTGAACCGCTTGCTCGCCGAGCTCGTGCTGGCGGGCACCTTTGGTTGTGCCGAACACACTTGTCCCGTTGAAGGTCCGCGTCGGCGCACGTTGTTTCCAAATTTTGACAACGGCGGCGCAACTGCGGGCCAACCTGAAGTGTCTCTGAAGAAGTTAGATGATAGTCACCTGCGGACGGGGATTCGGTCCGATGTGGGTTGGGACATGAAACGGGGTTGACGTGCGCGGCGGGTACATAAGACGGCGCGGTGTTTCGCCGCACGGTGTTTCACAGCACCGCGTCGTGCGCTGGTTGGCGTGCGGTGCGGTGCCTTTGGCGCTGGCGGCGTGCGGGGGCTCGCCTGCCAGCTCGATCACTCATGCGGCGCAATCGCCGGCCCAAGTCCAGGGCGTCATCGCATCAAGTACGCCGCCGCCGATGAGCGTTCCACCGTCGTCGCATTCGCCGTCCGCCTCGCCGAACGCGTCGGGCGCGCCTTCGGCCACGGGTGGGGCGCGGCCCCACTGCACGGCGCCCCCGGTGATCGCACACCGGGGTGACGGCGCACCGGTCGCGACGCTCTTCCCAGAGAACACGTCCGCCGCCGAGCTGGACGCGGTTCGGCATGGCGCCTCGATGATGAACGTAGATGTGCGCTGGACCGCCGACAATGTGCCGGTCGCGCTCCACGACGCCACGCTGGACCGGACCACCACGGCCGCCGGGCACGGGGTCGCGGTGCTGTCGGTGACGGCTGCCCAGTTCACCGCGCTGTGGGCGAAGAACAATGACGGAACCCCGTACCCGGGCCACATCCATCCGCAGACTCTCGCGCAACTGCTCAGCGCGGTGCGCGGCACCGGCCTTCCGCTCGTGATCCAGATGGAGGCGGATCCGTTCGCGCCCGGCGGCGCTGGGCAGAGCTCGATAAGCGGGCTGGCGGCGGTGATCGAGGACGCCGGGTACGCAGGCCGGACCGTGGTCGGCGGGTGGAACGCGGCCGACGTGCGGGCTTTCGCGGGCGCCGCTCCGGGTGTGCGGACCGCGCTCATCCGGGAAGCGCTGAGCCCGAGCGCGGCGCCGTCCGCGAGCACAGTGACCGCGACCGGCGTCCATATCCTCTACATCGACTATCTGGGCGTCACCGCCGCCCTGGTCGCCTCCTGGCGTCAGGCGGGCCTGGTGGTGTGGGTGTGGACTCCCGCCTATCCGCCGCAGTGGTCCGCGCTGCGCACGGCGGGTGTCGACGCGATCGCGACCAACTGGGTGCCGTCGTACGTGCAGTGGGCCGGCGGTTCGTGCCCGGCCACGCTGACCTGACGGCGCGACTGCGGCTGCGCGTGCGGTCAGGTGGGGCGGACCGCGACGCCAGTCACGTGCGGAGCGGTCGGTCGCCGTAGTCCACGCTCGGGGAACGTGAAGCGCTCGCAGGTGTCGAGGTCGAAGCCTGCGGCGCGGATGGCTGCCTCAGTGTTGCGGCTACAGTGACAGCCCGCGCCCAAAGCCGTCCACAGCAACGTCGCGTCGAGCGACTTCTGCGCGAGGGCCGCGTATGCGTTGTCGCTTCGGACGTGCTCAAGAAACCTAAGCTGCCCCGACGGCCGAAGCACGCGGCGGAATTCAGCCAGCACAGCTGCCTGATCCGTGACCGAACACAGCATGAGGCAGGCCACGATCGCGTCGAGTGACGCGTCGGCGAACGGCAGCTCGTGCGCGCTCGCGGCCACGACCTCCACAGGCACCGGCGCGCTAGGTGCGGCGGCGCGGGCTTTGGCGCGCAGTGTGGGCTCTGGCTCGACCGCCACTAGCCGGGTCACCGTCGTCGGGTAGTGCTCGAAGTTCTGTCCGCTGCCCGCCCCGACCTCGACCACCGGTCCGCGCAATCCGGCCAGCATCTGCGCGCGCCGCTCGCCGAACCCGGCGCGATCGGTGGCCGCGGCCAGCTTCGGGTACCAGGACGCGAACACGCGGTGCCGGTACGAACGGCTCGTGCTCAAGAGCGCGTCACTTCTGTCCTGGCTCCCACTTGACCCAGACGAAGTACGTGTCATAGCCCTGCGACGTCTGCTGGGTGATCGTGGTGGTCAGGTAGTAGTCGTGGTTGGCTTTGAGGGCGGTCAGGATCTGCCCGTCGACGCCGGCGGTGGCGCTGTAGTCGAACGCGACGACGTTGAAGAAGTCGTCGCGGATCGCGGCCGTGTAGGCCGCGGCGCCGGTGAACGAGCGGCCCTCCAGGTCGGTGAACTGCCAGGTGAACGTGGAGATGATCTGGTAGGGCTCGGCGTTGACGTCGTCGCGCAGGGAGTAGATGACGGGGGCGCTGTTCTCGACCAGGTACTCGCCGCGCGGCTGGCTGTAGTGGCGGATGGTGGCGACGAGTTTCGTCGAGGACGGCCAGGCCTGGAACAGGTTCGTGGTCTGAGTCACGCTGAGCGCGAGGGCGATCACCCAGACCGCGATGCCCAACTGGATGCGCTGGTAGTGGGCGCCGATGAGGCGCTGCATCCCGTAGCCGGCCAGCGGGGCGGCGAACAGTAGACCGAAACCGACGTGCTTGTAGAGCGAGACGTCGGTGTGCAGGTGCAGTTGGTCGACCGGGGCAAGCAGCGCCGTGCCCAGCAGCACGATGACCAGGCCGAGGCGTCCGGCGCGGCCCGGCTGGTCCGCGGCGTCGTACGCGAACCTCGGACGCCAGACGTACAGCACGCCGCCGAGGGCCGCGAGCGCGAACATCAGTCCGCCCCATTGCGCGACCTCGTTCAGGATGTGGCTCGTAGGGGTGGTGCCTGAGGCGCGCGCGGTGGTCGTCGACGAGATGCCGGTCCAGTAGTCAGCTCCGGCGAGCTTGACCAGTCCGTAGATCATCGCGCTGAGCATCAGACCGAGCGACATCGGGCGCAGGAGCGACCACCAGCGCCCATGTGTCGTCAGCGCGCCGAAGCAGGCTAGGGCGAGCACGGTCGGCACGAACAGCAGCGCGGCGTACTTGGTGCCGACCGCCAAGGCCAGCGGAACGACCGCGAGCAGATAGAACGGCCAGGGGGACTTGGCGAAGCGCACGACGATCCAGCCGGCGAGCGCGAGCAGGAAGATCGCGGGCGCGTCGTAGGTGGCCAGGCCGCCGACGAAGGCCACTGACTCGGTGGTGGAGAACAGCCCGGCCGCCAGCAGCCCCGCGCGCATACCGAAGATCCGCCGGGCGGTCAGGTAGAGCAGCCCGGTCGCGCCGAGCATGAACAGCAGGCTGAGAAGCCGGGCGGCGAACACCCCGCCGAGCTGGTCCGCGAGCGCGCCGAGGACCGGGTAGAGGACGGGGGCGCCGGAGAAGTAGGTGGAGAAGTCGTCGTAGAGCGGGGCGCCGTGTACCAGGTGGCCGAGCTCGAGGTGACCGCTGTAGAGGTATAAGGCCTCGTCCATGAAGGCGGTGTTCGTGTTGCGCAGCGAGAGCGCCGCCTGCAGCGTCAGGATCGCCGCGAGCACCGCGTGCCGGGCGTTCGGTAGGCGGACGAGCCAGCTCACCAGCCTCCGCCAGCGTGGCCGCGTATCCTCTTCGGCCGCCGCGCCGGCGCTCTTCCGCAGCCGCCGCAACGCCATCACGTCGATGAGGGCGGTCTCGATCTGGTCGTTCGTCCACCCCTTCGGGCGGATCAGAACTCCAGTCTGGTCGTACGGTATCGACTGCTTCCAGTCGATGGAGCGTGGCGTCGACGAGTCCTGCGGTTCCGGATCGGACTGGACCGGCGTCGACATGGGCGGCATCGACATGCGCGGCATCGACATGGGCGCCGCGTTGTCCAGCGCTATGGCCGGAGCGGGAATCTGTGGCGTCACCGGGTCCTGCTGAGGTGCTGGAACCCGCTGAGGCACCGCGATCGGTGCCGCCGATGCAGCCGGCAGCCTCTGTGTCACGGCGTCCGCCGAGACGATTCGGGGTCCTGGCGCCGCGGCCTGTTCCGGAGCCTGTGCCGCGAGCTGCATCGCCTCGCGAGCCCGCACGGTCGGGGTCTGGATCGTCGGCGCCTGAGCGGCGGTGATCTCGTCGTCGGTCATGCTCATCGCGTCACGCTCACGTCGAAGCCGAAGTCCGGGTTCGCCGCCCCGGTGCGGAATGCCGCCTCCACGTCGGGCCGGTTCTCCAGCCGCCAGTCGCCCTGGCGGTCGTAGTCGTACCAGACGAAGCCGATGACGTCCGAGTGTTTATCCACCGCCTGGAACAGGGCATTGACGGACGCGACCTCGTTCGCCCCGGCCTCGACGCTGGTTTCGGCGATCAGCACCGGCTTGCTGGTGAACTGCCGGATCTCGGTCAGCGTCGGCTGGAAGAGCGTCGCGAAGGTGTGCGGTCCGAAGACCGTCCAGTAGCCGGTGATCCCGGCCCAGTCCACGTACGCGTCGCCGGGATAGTAGAGCTGCAACGCGACCGTGGGCACCGGGTAGATGTTGTTCGGGTCCCAGACCCAGATCGCGTTGGTGGCGCCGACCCGGGCGAACAAGTCGTGGATGTGGCGCCACGCCGCGACGAAGTCGGCCGCGGTGGTCTGCTTCGTGCCCCACGGATACCAGTTGCCGTTCATCTCGTGCCCGAAGCTCAACGCGATCGGTACGTTGAGCGAGCGCACGTCTTCCGCGAACCGCACGATGTAGTTGTCGCTGTCGCCCGCGGCGATCCGCTGCGCCGTGGTGTCGTACGGCTCCCAGACCATGAAGTACATCGCGCCGTATTTCCACGCGTTGCTGGCCGCGGTCGTGTCGAAGGAGCTGTCCCACGCGACGTAGGCGCCCAGCAGGTCGGGCTTCTTCCCGGTCCAGGTCGCGAACTGGGCGGCCGGGGCGGTCGAGTCCGGGGAGTTCGGGATCTCCAGGCCCAGATACTTCTTGGCCGGTGCCAGCAGGGGCTTGATGTTATACGCCGGAACGGTCGGCGTCGGGCTCGCACCGGCGGCCGCGCCGCCTTTGGGATAGGCGCCCGCACTGTTCCAGGTGGCTGCTTCGTTGACCACGGAGCACGAGGTGACGGTCGCGAGGAGCGCGCCGACGGCGAGCAGCCTGACCAGTGCGCGTACCGGGTGCGCCGCGCTCACGAGACCGTGATCCTCGGCCGGTACAGCACGCGTCCGGCGGTCACTGCGTAGAAGAGCCCTGCGGCGAGGAGCACGGCGTAGTCCATGGGATGGCCGTCGAGCATCCGCCACAGCGCCAGCCCGACCCAGGCGATCGCGGTCGTCATGGTCCAGCCGAGCATGCCGATCCAGAAGCGGCGGTTGCGGCCCTGTTTCTTCGCCGACGTGCCTGTGGGTTGCCAGCCCATGCGGTTCTTGCGAAGCACGTCCCAGATGGTGAAGACGTGCGCCCAGCCGTAGACCATCCGGCAGGCGAAGGCCTCGAGCCGGTACGGCGCCTTGTGCCACATCGGGAAGACGACCCCGGCGTAGACCAGCCCCGGCACCACGTAGATCAGGTTGCTGAGACGCATGTCACCGGGCAGGAAGGCGAGCAGGGCGACGGGGATCGCCGGCGCGATGAAGGTGAGCAGCGCCGTGTGCACGTAGTAGAAGAAGCCGGACAGATAGCTGAGCCGGACCCGCAGCGGGAGCTTCGACTTCCAGAACTTGCTGCTGCCGAGCATGCTCATGTTGCCGGAGCACCAGCGGTACTGCTGGTTGACGTAGGCCGGCACGTTGTCCGGGCAGACCCCGGCGGACAGCGCGATCGGCAGGTACTTCAACCGCCAGCCGCGCAGGTAGAGGTCGAATCCGGTGTGCACGTCCTCGGAGTGCTCGATCAGGGTCATTCCGCCGTTGTCGTCCAGGGCGGCGCGGCGGTAGAGGGCGCAGGTGCCCACGCAGATCGCGCCGTCGTAGTGGGACAGGGAGGTCTGCACGGAACGGTAGAAGAGCTCTTGCACCGCCCCGGCGCCGCGCTCCAGCCAGTTCTGGTGGTCCAGGACCCGGAAGAACTGCGGGGTCTGCACGATCCCGAGCGTCGGGTCGGCCATCATGTGCGGCAGCGTCTCGTCGAGCATGTCGGGCCGGGGGGCGAAGTCGGCGTCGAGCAGCAGGATGAACTCGGCGTGCGTGACGCGATAGCCGTACAGCAGGTTGCCGGCCTTCTTGTACCAGCCGCGGTTCGGCCGCCCGGCGTAGACGAACCCGAATTCGCGGGCCATCCGGCGCAGCTCCGTGCTGCTGGAGTCGTCGAGCACGAACGCGGTGACCGTGCCCGGGTAGCGTTCGGCCATTCGTGCGACGTGCGTCCAGGTGTTACGCAGCACCGCCACCGGCTCGCCGCAGACCGGCAGGAGCACGTCCACGGCCGGGTACACCGCGGGCCGCCACGAGCGCACCAGGTTCTGGTGCCCCTCCAGGTCGAAGTCGGGGGTGCCGATGGTCACCACCATGGATATCAGGAAGTAGAGGATCGTGAAGATCAGGAACGGCACGTAGGCCCAGAACCAGGGCGAGATCATCGCCATGCGCATCTGGCTGGTGAGCAGGGCGATGAAGCTCAGCGTCGAACATCCCGCGAGGATCCACAGGTTGCGCCTGACGTACAGGTATTTCTCGTGATCGGCAGGCGGATTGGGCAATCCGGTAAAGACTTCGGAAAGACCGGATTCAGGCACCAGCGCAGAGCCGCTAAATGCATTCGCTCGCTGGGGAAATCCCGCTGCGTAATCAGTGCGATGACTCACCGGTGCGCCCGGTCGGCCCTCGACGAACTCAGCCACGTGCCAAGGCCCTTCCCAGTCCGCGCTGTTCCAGCCGTCGTCATCCCTCTGTGTGACCTTGAGGGCACGGACGGCGCGCACATGCTATCCCCCTGCAGAACCGCCCGGATAGAGCGGAGAGGTAAATTCCGGATCGGGTTGAAATTCCCCGGCGGGAGGCGTAAGAATCACCGGCATCGCTGCTCTTCGAACATCGCAGCGCGATCACACAGCCGTCGTATAGCCCCGGTCGACTCGAAGAGCCCCGATGACCCCAACCGATGAACAACGTGGTATGAGGGGGCTGGGTGGAGAGCGCCGACGCCGTCGTCGCGACCATGCGCGAGGCGGTTCCCGAGGGCCGGGGCGCGCTCGACGCCCGCGAGACCTTGTCTCTTCGGACCCTGACTCAGGCGCTTTGCGCCGTGCGACCCGGGGCACACCAGGAGTATCAGCGGTTCCAGGCGGTGCGCGAGCGGGAGATCGAGGTCTCCCACGCGAAAGCGGCCGAGTGGATCGGCGGTCGGGACGTTCTGGTCACCGGCGGCACCGGATGCATCGGCTCGATGCTGATGGAGCAGCTGGCCCGGCTCGGCCCTCGGCGCCTGGTCAGTGTGAGCCGCGGAGCGACCCCGCCACGACGTCGGCTGCCCGACGCTGAATACCAGCTTGCGGACATACGCAACAAGGCGGCACTGGCTGAGGTCTTCGCGCGGACGCGACCGCAGGTGGTGTTCCACCTCGCCGCGCAGCGCAATCCGAGCCTCGCTGAGATCGAGGTGCACCGCACCGTCACCACGAACATCCTCGGTACCCGCAACGTGCTCGAACTGGCTGTCGAGCGTGAGGTCCCGGACGTGGTGGTCGCCTCGACCGGTAAGGCCCTGCGCCCGTATTCGCCCGATGTGTACGCGGCCTCGAAGCGCGCGGCCGAGTGGCTGACGGCCCGCGCCGCCGCATGCGGGGCGAGCCGGATCAGCGCCGCCCGTTTCACCCACGTCGTCGACAATTCGATCATCGCGCAGCGGCTGCGCCGATGGTGCAAGAGCGGCGTTCTCCGGCTGCACGGCACTGACATCGACTTCTACGTCCAGTCCGCTACGGAGTCCGCGCAGCTGTTGCTGACCTCTGGGCTCGGTGGCCGCGCGGACGTGGTGCGCATGCACGCCATACGGGATCTGGGCTGGCCGGTCAATCTGCTGGACCTGGCGCTCGGCATGATCGTCGAGACGCGGTCGCAGTCGCCGATCTACATAGCCGGATACGAAAGCGGGTACGAGCGCACGCCGTTCCCTGCGCTGTATGACCCGCGCACTGCCGGCGGGATCAGCCCCTTGATCAACATGTTCGAGGCCGCGTCGACCGTCTCCGGCGGCTGCCCTCAGGTGGACGCGTTCGACATGCCCGCGCCATCCGAAGACGCCGAGGCGCTGTTGTGCCTCAAGGAACTCGAGGAGACCGCGCGGTTGACCGATGAATCAGCACCCGTACGCGACGCTTTCGAGGCGTTGTCCCGGGCGCTGCTGGACACGACGCTGAGGGACGTCCCGCGCCCCGCGCTCTTGCGGGCGGTCCAGCTCACCGCTCAGATCGCGGACGGCGGGGCGGCCGCCGACCTGGAGCCGGCGCACCGCCTGCTTCTCACCGCGCTGCAACGCTGGAGTGAGGCGGGCTGAGCGTCAGCTGCCCGAGGTCCCCGCCAGGTATTGGATCAGGCTATTGATCTGCGAGACCAGCGTCTGCGACAGCCCGGGCGAGCTCAGCGCCTGGCGCAGCTGGGTGACACCTTGCTGCACGGAACCGCCTGAGGAGATCTCCTGCTGGAGTGTGCCGATCGCCTGATTCAGCGATCCCTGAGCCTGGCTCGGGATCTGCCCAGCGGCCTGAGCCTGCGAGACGGCCTGCTGCACCTGCTGGAGCGCTTGCGAAGGCGAGGTGGGAGCGGTGGCGAGCACGCCGGGGCTGGTGCTGGCAGACGGACCGGTGTTGGCGACTGCGGATGCTGACGGCGACGCCGCCGCGCTGCTTGCGGCCGCGCTGGCGCTCGGGCTCGCGACGCCCTCCGGTGCGCTCGAGGTACCCGCCGAGTCGCTGGGCGATGCCGCCGCGGACGAGGGACCGGCGGAGTTCGCCGGGCTCGCCGAGGTTGCGGGCTTGCGGGCGGACAGGCCCCAGATGACCGCCACGGCGATGATGATCACGATCGCGACGGCGGCGTAGAGGGCTGACTTGGGTCGGCGATGCCGTGTCGGACCGCTCGGCGGCACGGTCTCCGGGTACGCGCCGGCGCCGAGTTCCGCGCCGACGGCCATCGTCGCGACGGCTGCGCCGCCACCCACCGCGCCGACGGTCTCTGCCTGGACAGCGCCCGCGCTTTCTATACCCCCATATATGACGGCGCCCGCCGCCCCCGCTATTTCCTCCTCTGCCACTACCGCGGCCGCGACTTCCTCCGCGGCGACGACCTCTTCCGCGACCGCGGCCTCCGCCATCACCGCGACCGCTTCCTCCTCGACGACCCCGCGAACCCGCAGCGCACTGACAAGGGCCGCTGCGGTCGGTCGTCCGCCGGACTCACCGAGCGCGGCGATCAGGAGCGCGGCCAACCCGGCCTCGACCCCGAAGACCGCGACCAGATTCCGCTGTGCCCAGGCGCGGCGGCGCTCGACCAGTTCGGCGGTCAGCACCCCGGAGGCGTACTCGTCCTCAGGGCTCGAACCGGTGTCGAATCCGACCCCGAACTCGGCCTCGACCGTCTCCACCCCGGCCAGGGCGACGCAGATCAGCCAGGCGAAGGCGTAGATGTCGGCCGCGGGCGTCAGAACGGCGCCGGAGGCGTTCTCCAGCGCGAGCGACGCCACCACGTCGATCAGCACCACGCCACGCTCGGTGAGCAGGACGGAGTAGGCGGACAGATGGCCGTGCACCAGCTCCATCTCGTGGAGCAGCTTGAACGCCTCGGCGATCTCCGTCAGGGCGAGGAACACTTCGGCCTCGGTCAGCGCGCCGCGCATCAGCAGGGCGGCGAGGCTCTCCCCCTCGACCGGTTCGAGCACCGCGTATCCGACATCTGCCACGACCGTATCCGCCGGGCCGCCGGCCGCGTCGACCCCTGCCTCAACCGCGACTTCGACCTCGATTTCGCCGAAGTCCAGGATCGCCGGGATCGCCGGATGGTTCAGCCGGCGCAGCGCGGCCACCGCACCGGCGAACTGCGCGCCGGACGCGGCCACGTCCCCAAGCGCGCCGATCTGCAGCCAGACCTCGACCGCGCGTGCCTCGTCGAAGGCGAGCCAGTACTCGTATTCGACGCCGGTCAGGCTCCGCTCGGCCACGGCGAACCGGTTGATCCGCTCGACCACCCGGTAGCGCTCGGCGACGACAGAACCCTGTTCAATGCCTGAAATCCCCACCACGCGCGGCACTGTACTACACAAAGCGGCGGGATCACGCAGCCGTGATCCCGCCGTTTCAAGGCTGTAGTTTCAAGCCGCGTGTTTCAGCCCAATGCCCGCCCGAGATCGGCCAGCAGATCGTCGATCTCCTCGATGCCGACCGACAGTCGCACCAGGTCAGCGGGGACTTCGAGCGGAGATCCGGCGGCTGAGGCGTGTGTCATCCGTCCGGGGTGCTCGATCAGCGACTCCACGCCGCCCAGCGACTCGCCCAGGATGAACAACCGCGTCCGACCGCAGACCTCAACGGCCGCATTCTCCCCTTCGGCGTGCCGGAAGGAGACCATCCCGCCAAAGCCGCGCATCTGCTTCGCCGCGATCTCGTGGCCCGGGTGGGATTCCAGGCCCGGATAGTAGACCTCGGATACCTTGGGGTGGGCCTCGAGCATGCGCGCGACCGCCTCGGCGTTGGCGCAGTGCCGGTCCATCCGCACCGACAGTGTCTTGATACCGCGCAGGGTAAGCCAGGCATCGAACGGTCCCGCCACCGCCCCCATCGCGTTCTGATGGAAGGCCAGCCGCTCGCCGAGTTCCGGATCGGCGACCACGAGCGCCCCGCCGACCACGTCCGAATGGCCGCCGATGTACTTTGTGGTCGAGTGCACCACCACATCCGCGCCGAGAGTCAGCGGCTGCTGCAGGTAAGGCGTCGCGAACGTGTTATCGACAACCAGCAGCGCCCCGGCTTCCCGCGCGATCCCGGCAAGCGCCGCGATGTCGCTCACCCCCAGCAAAGGGTTCGACGGCGTCTCGACCCAGATCGCCCGAGTCTTTCCAGGCCGCACCGCCGCACGCACCGCCGCCAGGTCCGCCAGGTCAACCGCCGTCCACTCCACGCCCCACCGCTGGTACACCTTCCCGAACAGGCGGAACGTGCCCCCATAAGCATCGCTCGGAATGACGACGTGGTCCCCTGGAGCGCACACCGACCGCAGAAGGCAGTCCTCCGCCGCGAGCCCTGACGCAAAGGCCAGCCCGCGCCGCCCGGCCTCGATCGCCGCGAGGCACTCCTCCAAAGCCGTGCGGGTCGGGTTCGCGGAGCGCGAGTATTCATAGCCGCCGCGCAGGCCGCCGACCCCGTCCTGTTTATAGGTGGACACCTGGTAGATGGGCGGGACTACCGCGCCCGTGAGCGGGTCGGGTTCCTGGCCCGCGTGGATCGCCAGTGAGGAGAAGCCCAGCGGCTCTCCGGATCGGTTCGCCTTCGTCATGGATTCAGGCTATGCCGCGAGGCGCTCAGCGGTGGACATACCGATCGGACGGCCCACCGCGCGGCGCAGCCCAAGCCCCGCGCGCCCGTGCCCGTGCCCGCAAACGTGCCCGCCGCGCCGCCAGCCGCGAGTGGTGGACGCTGGCAGCCACCAAGATCAAGCCGCCGAAGACCCCCAGCAGCCCCACGGCCAGCACCAACGCCGCCCACTCCCCCGGCAGCGCGGCCTCGAGGTGTCCCCCCGCTCCTGTGATCGACAGCATGGTGGTTCCTCCTTTGGCATCGTCTCTCCGCTCTGGCCCCACCGCATGCGGGAAACGAGGCAAAGGAATCCCGGACCGCCCCCATACGTTCACCAAGCGACACAGAGGAGGACCCGTGTTCCGCTTCTTGAACCCGTTCAAGGACCGTCTCCCGACCGCCGCGGAGGCGCTGCCCGGCCGCGCCAACCGTCCGTTCGCGCTGGCCGGAAAGCACACGGTGCTCGGCACGCCGATCGAGGGCCTGCCCGAGGGCTATGAGCAGGCGGTCTTCGGCCTGGGCTGCTTCTGGGGCGCCGAGCGCAAGTTCTGGTGGGTCGACGATGTGTACTCCACCGCGGTGGGCTACGCGGGCGGCGTGACCCCCAACCCGACCTACGAGGAAGTCTGTTCCGGCCAAACCGGCCACGCTGAGGTAGTCCGGGTGGTCTACAACCCGGCCGAGGTGTCCTACGAGCAGCTGCTCAAGGTCTTCTGGGAGTCCCACGACCCGACCCAGGGCAACCGCCAGGGCAACGATGCCGGCACCCAGTACCGCTCGGTGATCCAGTACTTCACCGAGGCCCAGCGCAAGGCCGCCGAGGCCAGCAAGGCCGCCTATCAGGAGGTCCTGAGCAAGGCCGGCCACAAGCCGATCACCACCACCATCGAGCCCGCCACCGAGTTCTACTACGCCGAGGACTACCACCAGCAGTACCTCTCCGACGCCAAGAACCCGGACGGCTACTGCGGCCTCGGCGGCACCGGCGTGGCCTGCCCCGTCGGTCTGGCCAAGGCCGAGTGACTCCGCCGAAGGCGTCTGGGGCTCCTGCCCCACTGGCCTGATCACCACCGACGGCACCGTCAGCTAATCCCCAACTCCCAACCCGCCGCGCTCCCGCCCCGGGCCCTTCGGGGCGGTCCACTTGTGGGTTGCGGTCCACGATGCGCGTGCTCCCGGCTCGCCGCGCTCGCCGGTCCGCGCGCGCCGGGCCGGCGTCCGCCGGATCTGATGCCCGCCCGCCCTCCCGCCGCTCCGCGGCAACGCCGCGACCCGGCTCCTCGCTGCGGGCCTTGACGGCCCTCCACTCCGGGCCAGTCGGCGCTGACACACCCGCAGTCCCGTCGCAGGCTCGGCGAGCGGTCGCAGCCGAGGTGAAAACCAGCAGCAAGCCGACGATGCTCCGGAGCCACTACCGCACACGACAACGCCCATACCCCACCGGCCCGACCACCGTCGACGGCGCGTCAAGTATCGTCGTCCATGGGCAAGCGCCGAGCACACGGGGTAAGCAGGTTCGCAGAAATCTACACTCCGGGTGTAGTTTTCGCCCCGAGAACTTGCACCCGAAGTGTAGATTTCACGAGGAGCTGGCATGGCCGAAGACCCGGACCACCTGGTCCGGATCGCTGATATCGCGCGAGA
>NZ_DASZGI010000318.1:0-18301 GCF_035938995.1 Actinocrinis sp. | reverse complement strand
GCCCGGTTCTACTCGCGGCTGCTCGGGTGGCCTCTTGCTGCGGACGATCCGGGGTGGGCCATGCTGCGGGATCCGGCGGGCGGGGTCGGGCTCAATTTTCAGACTGAGGAGGACTACGTGCGTCCGGTGTGGCCTGCCGGTCCCGGGGATCAACAGATGCAGCTGCACCTGGAGATCCGGGTCGACGACCTCGCTGCGGGTAGTGCGCACGCTGAGGCGTGTGGCGCGGTCGCGGCGTCGTTCCAGCCGCAGGATGACGTGCGGGTGTATCTAGATCCGGCGGGGCACCCGTTCTGCTTGTGGATTGTGACCTGACCGGCGATCGAGTGCCGAGCGGAAAGCGAGCGGACCGGCGACCGCGCGGCAGGTGGATTGTCACCTGAACGGCGATCGGGTTTCGCGGGATGCGACGACCGGTCTGGGTGAGCCGGGGTCCGGGCCGGGCGAGTGCCAGCTAGACGGTACGCGAGGTGACGACGTCGCAGAGGGCGAGCAGGGTGTCCTTCGCGGCGATGTCCGGGAGGGGGGCGAGCAGGTCGCGCGCTTCGGCTGCGTAGCGGGTCACCGTTTCGCGGGCCTGGGTGAGCGCGGGGTGCACACGCAGGGCCGCGATGACCTCGTCCACCAGTTCGTCCTCGGCGATGGGGCCGGACAGCAGCTGCCTGAGCCTTGCCGATTCGGGGTCGGTCGACTCCAGCGCGTAGAGGGTGGGGAGCGTCGGGACCCCCTCTCTCAGGTCGGTGCCGGGGGTCTTGCCGGACTGCTCCCGGTCGCTGGCGATGTCGAGCACGTCATCGGAGAGCTGGAACGCCATGCCGAACACTTCGCCGAAGCGGGTCAGGACCTCGACGGCCTGGTCGCTCGCTCCGGAGAGGAGGGCGCCGAATCGTGCCGAGGTGGCGATGAGGGAGCCGGTCTTGTCGCCGAGGACGGACAGGTAGTGGTCGATCGCGGCCTGCCCGTCTTTCGGGCCGATGCACTCGTTGATCTGGCCGGTGACGAGGCGTTCGAATGTCTTGGCTTGGAGTCTTACGGCTTCGGGACCGAGGTCGGCGAGGATTTGGGAAGCTCTGGCGAACAGGAAGTCGCCGGTGAGGATCGCCACCGAGTTGTCCCAGCGCGCGTTGGCCGAGGGGGCGCCGCGCCTGACCGGGGCCTCGTCCATCACGTCGTCGTGGTACAGCGTGGCCAGGTGGGTCAGCTCGACCACCGCGGCCGCGGGGACGACGCCGGGCGCGGCGGGATCGCCGAACTGTGCGGCCACGAGGGTCAGCAGGGGCCGGAAGCGCTTGCCGCCCGCGTTGACCAGATGGCTCGCGGTCTCGTCGATGAACGGGTGGTCGCTGCGCGCCGATGCCCGCAGCACCTCTTCGACCTCCGCGAGCCCCTTTCGGATCCGCTGGTCGAGGGCGGGGTCGCGCACCGCGAGCCCGAACGGCCCGGTCTCCAGCTGCACGGTCACGCCTTTCGCCTTCCGGTGCTCGACCCAGGGTCGCCTCATCCGCTCTTAAGCCTCTACCGCTCCCAACCTAGTGCATGCCGCTTGATGTGTGTCGTAACGGTCGTCTTGCCCGATCGGGACTAGCGCGGCGAGCCGGCCAGCACCGCGGACGCGTTGGAGAGGTGCAGCAGCACCGCCGGGGCGATACCCATCGCCACGGTGGCGAGCGCCGCGACGGCCAGCGCCGCCTTCACCGCGATCGACGGGTTCGCGATGCTCGGACCGTCGGGCAGCGGCTCCGAGAAGAACATGACCACAACGACGCGCAGGTAGAAGAATGCGGCGAGGGCGCTGGCCAGCACCGCCACGATCACCAGCTGCGGGGCTCCGGCGGCCAGGGCGGCCTGGAAGACCGCGAACTTGCCGACGAACACGCTGGTGAACGGGATTCCGGCGAAGGCAAGCAGGAAGACGGACAGCAGCGCTGCCGGGATGGGGTGGGACTTACCAAGGCCGGCCCACCGGGACAGGTCGGTCGCCTCGCCGCCGGAGTCGCGCACCAGCGTCACCACGGCGAACGCGCCGACGATCGCGATGCCGTAGACCGGGAGGTAGAATAGGATCGCGGAGATGCCCTGGCTGGTGGTGGAGGCCAGGCCGATGATGATGTACCCGGCGTTGAGGATCGCCGAGTACGCCAGCATCCGCTTGATGTCGCGCTGGGTCAGGGCGAGGATGCCGCCGACCACCATCGTGATGATCGCGACGGCTTCGATGACTGGCCGCCAGATCCCGACGGAGCCGAGGAGCGCGACGTCGAGGACGCGTAGGAGGGCGCCGAACGCGGCGATCTTGGTGGCGGCGGCCATGAAGCCGGTGATCGGCGTCGGCGCACCCTGATACACGTCCGGGGTCCACATGTGGAACGGCGCCGCGCCGACCTTGAACAGCAAGCCCATGACGAGCAGGGCGATGCCGGCGTAGAGGAGGGCGTTGCCGTGCTGGTTCTTGGCGACCGCGGTGGCGATGTCCTGGAGCTTGACCGAGCCGGCGTATCCGTAGAGCAGGGCGGCGCCGTAGAGGAAGAAGGCTGAGGAGAAGGCGCCGAGGAGGAAGTACTTGAGTGCGGCTTCCTGAGAGAGCAGGCGGCGGTGACGGGCGAGGCCGCAGACGAGGTAGAGGGGCAGGGAGAGCACCTCGAGCGCGACGAACATGGTCAGCAGGTCGTTCGCGGCCGGGAAGAGCAGCATCCCGCCGACCGAGAACATCAGCAGCGGGTAGACCTCGGTGGTGGTCCAGCCGGCCCGGTCCGCTTCGCGCTCCTGCCGCGAACCGGGGACCGCGCCGCCCTGCGCGGCGAAGGCGTCGCGGCCCGCGTCGGTCTTGCGTTCGGCGATCACCAGCGCGCCGATGAACGCGATGACCAGGATCGTGCCCTGGAGGAACAGCGTCGTCTTGTCGATGGCGACGGCGCCCTGGGCCACGATCTGGGTCGGCGCGTTGTGCAGGGACACGACGGCGGCGAACGCGGCGGCGAACGCGACGAGGGTCAGGGTGACTTGGGCGTGGTACCGGCGCTTGCGCGGGAAGAAGGCTTCGACGAGCACGCCGGCCGTGGCCGCGCCCAGCACGATCAGCATCGGCGAGAGCTTGGCGAACTCGACCGGCGGGGCGTGGAACTGCGCGGCGCCGGTGGCGGCTTCAGCGAGGATTGACATGGTCTACTGCCCGCTCCCGTTCGACTGGTTTGCGGCGACGGACGGCTGGTGCAAGGTCTGGCTGATCGCGGGCGTCTTGCTGATCGCCGGGTTGATGTAGTTCGTCAACAGGCTGGGGACGAAGCCGAGCGCGATGATCAGCGCGAGCAGCGGCGTGATCACCGCGAGCTCCCGGCGGTTGAGGTCCTTGAAGCCCTCGACCGACTTGGCGACCGGCCCGGTCATCGTGCGCTGGTAGAGCCACAGGATGTAGAGGGCGGCCAGGACGATCGACGTGGTGCCGACGATCGCGGCGGCGGGGTACTTCTCGAAGGTGCCGACGAGGACCAGGAATTCGGACACGAAGGACGAGAGGCCCGGGAGCGCGAGGGAGGAGAGGCCCGCGACGAGGAAGGTGCCGGCGAGCAGCGGGGCGACCTTCTGGACGCCGCCGTATGCGTCGACGGAGCCGGAGCCGCGCCGGGAGATCATGAAGCCGGCGAGGAGGAACAGGGCTCCGGTCGACAGGCCGTGGTTGACCATGTAGAGCGTCGCACCGACCTGGCCGCGTGCGGTGAGAGCGAACACGCCCAGCGTGATCAGGCCGAAGTGCGAGACCGAGGTGTACGCGATCAGGCGCTTGATGTCGGTCTGGCCGACGGCGAGCAGGGCCCCGTAGATGGTGCTGATGACCGCGAGGACGAGCACGAGCGGGGTGAAGAAGTGCGAGGCGTTCGGGAACAGCTCCAGGCAGAACCGCAGCATCCCGAAGGTGCCGATCTTGTCCAGGACGCCGACCAGCAGGACCGCGGTGCCCGGGGTGGCCTCGGCGGCAGCGTCCGGCAGCCAGGTGTGGAAGGGCCACAGCGGCGCCTTCACCGCGAACGCCACGAAGAAGCCGAGGAACAGCCACTTCTCGGTGGGGCCGGACATGGTCAGCGTGCCGTCCGCGACCGCCTTCGACAGGGTCTGGAAGTTGAAGGTGCCGCCGAGCGAGGAGCGGGTGGTGATCACGTACAGCCCGATCACGGCCGCCAGCATGAGCAGGCCGCCGAGCAGGTTGTAGAGCAGGAACTTGACCGCCGCGTACGAGCGCCGCTCGCCGCCGAAGGACCCGATCAGGAAGTAGCCGGGGATCAGCAGCGCCTCGAAGACGACGTAGAACAGGAAGATGTCGTTGGCCGCGAAGACCGCGATCATCATCGTCTCGAGGACCAGAATCAGCGAGAAGTAGGCCCGCACCGAGCGCGTGCCGTCCTCCACCCCGGGGACGTGTTCCTCCGTGTCATGCCAGGCGGCGAGGAGGACGACCGGGACGAGCACGGCGGCGAGGAGGATGAGGACGAGGGCGACGCCGTCGACGGCGACGCTGTAGTCGATGTGGAACGAGGGGATCCAGGCGTAGTCCTCGGCCAGCTGGAAGCGCGGGCCGCCGGTCTTGAACGCCACGGTGTCGGCGATCGCGAAGCCGAGCGTGATCAGCGAGGCGACGAGGGCGACGGGGCGGGCCAGGGACGTGCGGCCCTTGGGGAGCGCGGCGATCGCGGCGACACCGACCAGCGGCGCCGCGATGGTGACCGTCAGATACGGGAACGATGACATCTGCGCGCGTCCTCTCAGGCCCGGACCAACAGGAGGGCCGCGATGAGCACGGCCGCGCCGCCGAACATGGACAGTGCGTAAGAGCGGACGAAACCGTTCTGCGCTCTGCGGAACCGGCCGGAGGTGCCGCCGAGCCCCGCCGCGACGCCGTTGACCACGCCGTCCACACCCTTGAGGTCGAAGTAGACCAGCAGCCGGGTCAGGTACTGGCCCGGGTACATGATCGCGTTCTCGTTGAAGGCGTCGCCGTACAGGTCGCGGCGCGCCGCGCGGGTGGCGAAGGAACCGGCCGGGGCGACGGACGGGACGGGCTTGCTCGCGTACTGCCGCCAGGCGTATCCGATCCCGATGAGGACCACGGCGAGCGCGGCGCCGGAGACCGCCCAGCTGTTGACGTGCGCGCTGCCCTCGCTGTGCCCGGTGACCGGGGCGAGCCAGTTCTGGAACGAGGTGCCCAGCACGAACAGGCCGCCGGCGAACACCGAACCGACCGCGAGAAGGATCATCGGGATGGTCATCGACAGCGGCGCCTCGTGCGGGTGCGGCTCATGGCCGTGCTCGTCCTCGACCCAGCGCTTCTCGCCGAAGAAGGTCATCAGCATCACCCGCGTCATATAGAACGCGGTGATCATCGCGCCCAGCAGGGCCGTGACTCCGAGGACCCAGCCGGAGGTGCCGCCCTGCGCGAAGGCGGCCTCGATGAGCTTGTCCTTGGACCAGAACCCGGAGAACGGCGGCACGCCGATGATCGCCAGGTATCCGAGGCCGAAGGTGACGAAGGTGACCGCCATGTACTTGCGCAGCCCGCCGTAGTGGCGCATGTTCACGTCGTCGTTCATGCCGTGCATGACGGAGCCGGCGCCGAGGAACAGGCCGGCCTTGAAGAAGCCGTGGGTGATCAGGTGCATGATCGCCACGACGTAGCCGACCGGACCGAGCCCGGCCGCCAGGATCATGTATCCGATCTGCGACATCGTGGAGCCGGCGAGGGCCTTCTTGATGTCGTCCTTCGCGCACCCGATGATCGCGCCGAACATGAGCGTGATCGCGCCGACGATCGTCACCAGCAGGCGCGCGTTCGGCGAGAGGTCGAAGATCGCGTGCGAGCGCACGATCAGGTACACGCCCGCGGTCACCATCGTCGCCGCGTGGATCAGGGCGCTGACCGGGGTCGGGCCCTCCATCGCGTCCAGGAGCCAGGACTGGAGCGGGAACTGCGCCGACTTACCGCACGCCGCGAGCAGCAGCATCAGGCCGATGCCGGTGAGCGTGTTCCGGTCCGCGGTGCTCGCCTTGTTGAACACGTCGGTGAACGCGAAGCCGCCGAACGTGGTGTACATCAGCATGACGCTCAGCGAGAGCCCGACGTCGCCGACGCGGTTGACTATGAACGCCTTCTTCGCCGCGACCGCCGCCGAGGGCTTGTGCTGCCAGAACCCGATCAGCAGGTACGAGGCCAGGCCCACGCCCTCCCAGCCCGCGTACAGCAGCAGGTAGTTGTTCGCCAGGACCAGGATCAGCATCGCGGCGAGGAACAGGTTCAGGTACCCGAAGAACTTGCGCCGGTTCTCGTCCTCGGCCATGTAGCCGACCGAGTAGACGTGGATGAGCGAGCCGACCCCGGTGATCAGCAGCACGAACGTCATCGAGAGCTGATCGAGGTGGAAGCCCGCCTCGGCGGAGAAGCCGGGCACCGGCACCCAGGTGTACACGTGCTGGTCGTAGGAGCGCGCGTTGCCCGGCCTGCCCAGCAGCGTGAAGAACAGGATCGCGCCGAGCACGAACGAGCCGATCGAGGCCGCGCAGCCGAGCAGGTGCCCCCACCGGTTCGTCCGCTTGCCGCCGATCAGCAGGACCGCGGCGCCGGCCAGCGGCAGCGCGACGACCCACGCGGTCAGCAGCAGGGCGCCGGTCGCCGGGGGCGGGGCGTAGGCGACGGTGGACAGTTCACCGGGCATGGTCGACCCCCGGGCGCGGTGCGCGCAGCGTGGAGGGTGGCATCGTCGGCAGTCCCTCTCTAGTACTTCAGCAGGTTCGCGTCGTCGACCGAGGCCGAGCGCCGGGTCCGGTACACGCTGATGATGATCGCGAGCCCCACCACGACCTCGGCCGCCGCGACGACCATCGTGAAGAAGGCGATGATCTGGCCGTCGAGCGCGCCGTGCATCCGGGAGAAGGTCACGAACGCCAGGTTGGTGGCGTTGAGCATCAGCTCGATGCACATGAACACGACGATCGCGTTGCGCCGGATCAGCACGCCGAGCGCGCCGAGGGTGAACAGGATCGCGGACAGGTAGAGGTAGTTATCCGGGTTCACGCCCCGACCTCCTCGTGGTGTTCCGGACCGGTGCCGTCGCCGTTCGCGTCGGCGCGCGGCAGCGGTACCGGCAGGGGCCTGATCTGCCGCGGCTCGCCGTGCAAGCGCAGGGTGGCGTTGACGCTGAGCTCGGACGGGGTGCCGTCGGGCAGCAGCGCCGGGGTGTCCACCGCGTTGTGCTGGGCGTAGACGCCGGGGCTGGGCAGCGGGGTGACGATCGTGGAGGGGTCCCTGCCGAAGCGCTTGAACCGCTCGGCCGCCAGCTCCTTCTGGGTCTTGCGCGCGGTCACCCGCTCCCGGTGGGCCAGCACCATCGCGCCGATCGCCGAGGTGATCAGCACGGCGGAGGAGACCTCGAAGGCCCAGTAGTACCGGGCGAACAGCAGGTGCGCCAGGGACGGGACGTTGCCGCCGCCCGCGGCGTTCGCTTCGTCCACCCCGGTGAAGACCCCGAGCCGGGCGTGCGCGAACACGCCGAGCAGCACCGCGCCGAAGAGCACCGCGACGAGCACGGCCGCCCAGCGCTGGCCGCGGATCGTCTCGGTCAGCGACTCGGCCGAGTCGACGCCGATCAGCATGAGCACGAACAGGAACAGCATCATGATCGCGCCGGTGTAGACGACGATCTGGACGACGCCGAGGAAGATCGCGCCCTGGGCCATGTAGAACAGCGCCAGGAAGATCATCACCGCGCAGAGGCACAGCGCCGAGTGCACGGCCTTCTTGGAGAAGATCAGGCCGAGCGCGCCGAGGACCGAGACGATCGAACCGACCCAGAACAGGAACGTCTCGCCGTGGCCGGTCGACGCCACCGGGGACGCGAGGACCTGCGCGGCCAGCGCTCCCGCAGTCATCGCTCGGCCTCCGCTTCAGGCGCCGCGTCGTCCGGCGCGGCCACGCTCTCCACCGCCGCGTAGTCGGCCAGCTGCTCGTCCGAGGCCCGGGTGACCTTGCCTTGGTAGTACTCCTTCTCGGTGGTGCCCGGCTGCATCGCGTGCGGCGGGGGCACCATGCCCTCGGTCAGTCCGGCCAGCAGCTGGTCCTTGGTGTAGATCAGCGAGGCGCGGGAGGTGTCGGCGAGCTCGTACTCGTTGGTCATGGTCAGCGCGCGCGTCGGGCAGGCCTCGATGCACAGGCCGCACAGGATGCAGCGCAGATAGTTGATCTGGTAGACCTGGCCATAGCGCTCGCCCGGGGAGTAGCGCTCCTCGTCGGTGTTGTCCGCGCCCTCGACGTAGATCGCGTCCGCGGGGCAGGCCCAGGCGCACAGCTCGCAGCCGATGCACTTCTCCAGGCCGTCCGGGTGCCGGTTGAGCTGGTGGCGGCCGTGGAAGCGCAGCGCGGTGGGCTTCTTCTCCTCCGGGTACAGCTCGGTGTTCGCCGGCTTGAACATCGTGGCGAAGGTGACACCGAACCCCGCCACCGACGCCAGCGGGTTCGGGTCCCTCTTCTCGTCACTCTTGCTCATCGGGGGTCGCCTCCTCGGTGGCGGAACCGTTCGACGCCAGGACCGCCACGGGGGTCCGGGAGAACTGGGGCCGGGCCTGGATCGGCGGGGCGGCCTGTCCGGGCATCGGCGGGACCGGGAAGCCGCCGGCCGTCGGCTCGTACTCGGACAGCAGCGCCGCGTCGGGCGCGGCTCGGCGGATCGCGTTGCGCTCGCGGATCTCCAGCGCCAGCAGCACCAGCAGGAACACCGCGCCGAGCGCGATCACGATCCAGACGGTGTGCGCCCGGTCCAGCGTGTTGCTGGTGTGCAGCTGCCGCGCGGTGGCCAGCACCAGCAGCCACAGCAGGGAGATCGGGATCAGCACCTTCCAGCCGAAGCTCATGAACTGGTCGTAGCGCAGCCGCGGCAGCGTACCGCGCAGCCAGATGAACACGAACACGAAGATCAGCAGCTTGACCAGGAACCAGATCAGCGGGTACCAGCCGCTGTTCGCCCCGGACCACAGCGACAGCGGCCAGGGCGCCCGCCAGCCGCCGAAGAACATCGTCACCGCCAGGCAGGAGACGGTGACCAGGTTGATGTACTCGGCGAGGAAGAAGAGGGCGAACTTGAGCGAGGAGTACTCGGTGTGGAAGCCGCCGACCAGCTCGCCCTCGGCCTCGGCCAGGTCGAAGGGGGCCCGGTTGGTCTCGCCGACCATCGAGATGATGTAGATCGCCGCGGACGGGATGAGGTAGACGAACCAGCCGCCCGCCTGCGCGGCGACGATCCCGGTGGTCGACATGGTCCCCGCGTAGAGGAACACCCCGGCGAACGACAGGCCCATCGCGACCTCGTACGAGATCATCTGGGCGGACGAGCGCAGCGCGCCGAGCAGCGGATACGGCGACCCGGAGGACCAGCCGGCCAGGACGACCCCGTAGATGCCGATCGAGGAGACCGCGAGGATGTAGAGCACGCCGATGGGCAGGTCGACCAGCTGGAGCGGGGTCCAGTGGTGGAAGATCGAGACCGGCGGGCCCCACGGGATGACTGCGATGGCCAGGAACGCGGGGACCGCGGACACCACCGGCGCCAGCCAGAACACCACCTTGTCGGCGTTGTCCGGGACGATGTCCTCTTTGAGCGCGAGCTTGATCCCGTCGGCCAGGGATTGCAGCATCCCCTGCGGGCCGACCCGGTTCGGGCCGATGCGCATCTGCATCCAGGACACCGCGCGCCGCTCGTAGACGATGTTGAACAGGGTCAGCACCACGAGCAGCGCGAACGAGGCGACCGCCTTGATCAGGTCGAGCAGGAACCACCAGGGGATCCCGGTGTCCCAGCTGCCGAGGACCCAGTGGTCCGCGTTTTGAAACACCACCGTGGCCGGCATCAGACCTCCTCCTCGACCCCGCGCGCGACGGACACCACGGCGCCGGTCTCGGCGCGCAGGGTGGCGCGCACGTGGGAGCCGGGCGAGTTGGTGGGCAGCCAGACCACCCGGTCCGGCAGGGCGTCGACGACCAGCGGCAGGGTGATCGTCCCGGCGTCGGTGGACACCGCGACCGGGTCGCCCTCGGCCGCGCCGATCTCCGCGGCGGTGGCCTTCGACAGCAGCACTACCGGCCGCCGCGCTGTCCCCGCCAGGTGCTTCTCGCCGTCCTGGAGGCGACCGTCGTCGAGCAGCTGGTGGTGCGTGGCGAGCACGGCCTGGCCGACGGCGGGGGCGGGCAGCGGCCTGGCGACGGCCTGCGGGCGCGGCGCCCTAGCCCCTTCCCACCGGCCCAGCTCGGTCATCTCGCGGCGGGCGGCGTAGGCCTCCGGCAGGCCGAGGTGCACGTCCATCGCGTCGGCAAGCCCGTGCAGCACCCGCAGGTCCGACATGCCGCCGACCACCGTCTGCACCGCTTCGGGGGACAGCGCCGCCTCGAAGGTGCGGCCGCGTCCTTCCCAGTCCACGAAGGTGCCGGGCTTCTCGGCGACCGCCGCCACTGGCAGCACCACGTCCGCCCGCTCGGTGACCGCGGAGGGCCGCTGCTCGAGCGAGACCAGGAAGCCTGCGGCCTCGAGCGCGGCCAGCGTGGCGTTCGGGTCGGGCAGGTCCGCCGGGTCGACGCCGCCGACTACCAGCGCGCGCACCTGCCCGTCGCGGGTGGCGGCCAGGATCGCGTCGGCGTCCCGGCCCTCGAGGGCCGGCAGTGTGCGCACGCCCCAGAGAGCGGCGACCTCGTTGCGGGCGGAGGAGGCGTCGGCCGGTCGGCCGCCGGGCAGCAGGTTGTACAGCGCCCCGGCCTCGATCGCGCCGCGCTCTCCGGCGCGGCGCGGGATCCAGGCCAGCTTGGCGCCGGTGGCCTCGGCCAGCCGTAGCGCCTCGGTCAGCGCGCCCGGCACGCAGGCGAGGCGCTCGCCGACGAGGATCACGGCGCCCGGCGCGCGCAGGGCCGCGGCGGTGCGCCGCCCGGCCTCGTCGAGACCGGCCTGCTCGCTGCCGTCGGCCAGCGCCCCGAGGAACTCGGGCTCGGTGTGCGGCGCCGCCTTGAGCAGCGTGCCGTTCAGCTTGCGCAGGCTGCGGGTCTCGACCGGAGCTATGGCGACGACCTGCGTTCCGTGCTTGCGCACCGCCTTACGCAGGCGCAGGAAGACGATCGGCGACTCGTCTTCGGGCTCGAGGCCGACCAGCAGGACGGCCGGGGCCCGGTCGATGTCCTCGTAGGTGACGGTCAGCGGCCGACCGGCCACATGCGCCGCCAGGAACGCCGCCTCCTCGACCGAGTGCGGGCGGGCGCGGAAGTCGATGTCGTTGGTGTCGAGCGCGATGCGGGCGAACTTCGCGTACGCGTATGCGTCCTCGAGCGTGGACCGGCCGCCGACGAGAACACCGGCCGCGCCGCGGGCCAAGCGCAGCCCGGCCGCCGCGACGCTCAGCGCCTCGGGCCAAGAGGCCGGGACCAGTTCGCCGTCCCGGCGCACCAGCGGGGTGTGCAGCCGGTCCTTCGCCGTCGCGTACTGGAAGGCCCAGCGGCCCTTGTCGCAGTTCCACTCGTCGTTGACGCGCAGGTCCTCCGCGGCCATGCGGCGCAGCACCTTGCCGCGCCGGTGGTCGGTGCGCAGCGCGCAGCCGGAGGCGCAGTGCTCACACGCCGAGGGCGAGGAGACCAGGTCGAACGGCCGGGACCGAAACCGGTACGCGGCGCCGGTGAGCGCGCCGACCGGGCAGATCTGCACGGTGTTGCCGGAGAAGTAGGAGTTGAACTCCTGGTCCCCGGCCACCGAGATGCCGACCTGCTGCTGCGGACCGCGGTCGATCAGGGTGATGAAGGGGTCGCCGGCGATCTGCTCGGAGAACCGGGTGCAGCGGGCGCACTGGACGCAGCGCTCGCGGTCGAGCAGGACCTGCGTGGAGAGGTTGATCGGCTTGGCGAAGGTGCGCTTGGGGCCCTCGAACCGGGTCTCGCCGCGGCCGTTGGAGAGGGCCTGGTTCTGCAGCGGGCACTCGCCGCCCTTGTCGCACACCGGGCAGTCGAGCGGGTGGTTGATCAGCAGCAGCTCCATCACGCCCTGCTGCGCCTTGTCCGCGACCGGCGAGGTGAGCTGGGTCTTGACCACCATGCCGTCGGTGACGGTGGTGGTGCAGGAGGCCATCGGCTTGCGTTGCCCCTCCACCTCCACCAGGCACTGGCGGCAAGCGCCGATCGGGTCGAGCAGCGGATGGTCGCAGAAGCGCGGGATCGCGATGCCGAGCTGTTCGGCGACCCGGATGATCAGCTCGCCCTTGGGGGCGACGGTCGGGATCCCGTCGACGATGAGGGCGACGTATCCCTCAGGCACCGCCGGGGCCTCGGGTTCACCGCCGCTCTGCGCCGGGATGCCTCCGGTAGTCGTCACGGTCATGCGCGCACTCCCGTCGCGGCCAATGCGGGCGCCCACGCGGTCGAGTGCGCCGGGTCGAAGGGACAGCCGCCGTGCCTCAGGTGGTCGAGGTACTCCTCGCGGAAGTACTGAATCGAGGACTGGATCGGCGCGGCGGCACCGTCCCCGAGCGCGCAGAAGGCGCGGCCGACGATGTTGTCGCAGATGTCGAGGAGCTTGGCGAGGTCCTCCTCGGTGCCCTTGCCGTTCTCCAGGTCCCGCAGGACCTGCACGAGCCAGAAGGTGCCCTCGCGGCAGGGGGTGCACTTTCCGCAGGACTCGTGCATGTAGAACTCGGTCCAGCGCAGCGTGGCGCGCACGACACAGACGGTCTCGTCGAAGATCTGCAGCGCGCGGGTGCCGAGCATGGAGCCGGCCGCGCCGACGCCCTCGAAGTCGAGCGGGACGTCCAGGTGCTCGTCCGTCAGCATCGGGGTGGACGAGCCGCCGGGGGTCCAGAACTTCAGCCGATGGCCATAGCGCACTCCCCCGGCCAGGTCGAGCAGTTCGCGCAGGGTGATGCCGAGCCGCGCCTCGTACTGGCCCGGCCGGGTCACGTGGCCGGAGAGCGAGAAGAAGCCGACGCCCGCGGACTTCTCGGTGCCCAGGGACTTGAACCAGTCCGGGCCGTTGCGCACGATCGCGGGAACCGACGCGATCGATTCGACGTTGTTCACGACGGTGGGGCTGGCGTAGAGACCCGCGACGGCCGGGAAGGGCGGGCGCAGCCGGGGCTGGCCGCGGTAGCCCTCGAGCGAGTCGAGCAGCGCCGTCTCCTCGCCGCAGATGTACGCGCCCGCGCCGGCGTGCACGACGATGTCGAGGTCGAAGCCCGAGCCGAGGATGTTGCTGCCGACGTATCCGGCGGCGTAGGCCTCGCGCACGGCGGCCTGCAGGCGGCGCAGCACGTGCACGACCTCGCCGCGCACGTAGATGAAGGCCCTGTTGGCGCGGATCGCGTAGGAGGCGATGATCACGCCTTCGATCAGCTCGTGCGGATTGGCCATCATGAACGGGATGTCCTTGCAGGTTCCCGGTTCCGACTCGTCCGCGTTGACCACCAGGTAGTGCGGCTTGTTGTCGCCCTGCGGGATGAAGCCCCACTTCAGACCGGTGGGGAAGCCCGCGCCGCCGCGACCGCGCAGTCCGGAGTCCTTGACCATCTTGATCACGTCGTCCGGGGGCAGCGCCAGGGCCCGGTGGATCGCCTGGTATCCGTCGTGGGCGCGGTAGCCCTCGAGGGTGTAGGAGCGCGGGTCGTCCCAGGAGCGGGACAGCACCGGCACCAGCTTGTCGGCTCCCGTGCTCGCCGTGTCCGTGCTCATCGGGCACCGCCCCGCTGCCGGACCAGCTTCAGGCCCTCGAGGCTGGCCGGTCCGGCCGGGCCGCCCGCGTCCACGACGCCGGGCCGCTCGTCCTCGTAACCGGCCAGGATCCGCTCGGTCTGCTTGAACGAGCACAGCGCCGGGCCCCGGGAGGGCGTCACCTCGCGCCCGGCCAGCAGGTCGTCGACCAGCTTCACCGCCGTCGTCGGCGTCATGTTGTCGAAGAACTCCCAGTTGACCGTCATCACCGGGGCGAAGTCGCAGGCCGCATTGCACTCGATGTGCTCGAGCGTGAGGCTGCGCTCGCCCTGGTCGTCCGCGGTGCGCTCGTCGTTGCCGACGACCAGGTGCGCCTTAAGCGTCGCGAAGATCTCGTCGCCGCCCATGACCGCGCACAGGGTGTTGGTACAGACCCCGACGTGGTAGTCGCCGACCGGCTTGTCCTTGTACATGGTGTAGAACGTCGAAACCGCCGATACTTCGGCGGTCGACAGTCCGAGCAGCTCGGCGCAGAAGGCGATTCCGTCCGCCGTCACGTATCCCTCCTCCGACTGCACCAGGTGCAGGAGGGGCAGCAGGGCGGAGCGGCTTTGCGGGTAGCGCGCGATGAGCGCTTGGGCGTCGTTGACCAAGCGCTCCCGCACCTCCGGCGCGTGGGCGTACGAAGTCTGGGTCCGCGGGTCCGCGGACTGGATCTGGTGAACCTCGGTCACCGGTCCACGCCTCCGATCACGGGGTCGATCGAGGCCACCGCGACGATCACGTCGGCGACCATGGAGCCCTCGCACATCACGGCGACGGCCTGGAGGTTGTTGAACGAGGGGTCCCGGAAGTGCACCCGGTAGGGGCGGGTGCCGCCGTCGGAGACCGCGTGGCAGCCGAGTTCGCCCTTGGCGGACTCCACCGGGACGTAGACCTGGCCGGGCGGCACCTTGAAGCCCTCGGTCACCAGCTTGAAGTGGTGGATCAGGGCCTCCATGGACTCGCCCATGATGTGCCGGATGTGGTCGAGCGAGTTGCCCATGCCGTCGCCGCCGAGGGCGAGCTGCGCGGGCCAGGCGATCTTCTTGTCCTCGACCATGACCGGGCCGGGCGCCAGCTTGTCCAGGCACTGCTCGACGATCTTGAGCGACTCGGTGATCTCGTCCATCCGCAGCCGGTAGCGGCCGTAGGCGTCGCAGGTGTCCCAGGTGCAGACCTCGAAGTCGTAGTTCTCGTAGCCGCAGTAGGGCTGGGACTTGCGCAGGTCGAGCGGCAGGCCGGTGGAGCGCAGCATCGGGCCGGTGATGCCGAGCGCCATGCATCCGGTCAGGTCGAGGTAGCCGATGCCCTCGGTGCGGCCGCGGAAGATCGGGTTCTCGTTGCACAGGGCCGCGATGTCCTTCATCCGCTTGGGCATCAGGGCCAGGAACTCGCGGATCTTGTCCACCGCGCCGGGCGGCAGGTCCTGGGCGAGGCCGCCGGGGCGGATGAACGCGTGGTTCATCCGCAGGCCGGTGATCATCTCGAAGATGTCCAGGACCAGCTCGCGCTCGCGGAACCCGAAGATCATCGCGGAGAGGGCGCCCATCTCCATGCCGCCGGTGGCGATGCACACCAGGTGGGAGGAGATCCGGTTGAGCTCCATCAGCATCACCCGGATGACGCTGGCGCGGTCCGGGACCTGCTCCTCGATGCCCAGCAGCTTCTCCACCGCCAGGCAGTAGGCGACCTCCTGGAAGAAGGGGGTCAGGTAGTCCATCCGCGTGACGAAGGTGGTGCCCTGCGTCCAGTTGCGGAACTCGATGCTCTTCTCGATCCCAGTGTGCAGGAAGCCGATGCCGCACCGCGCCTCGGTGACGGTCTCGCCCTCCAGCTCGAGGATCAGCCGCAGCACGCCGTGGGTGGAGGGGTGCTGCGGGCCCATGTTGACCACGATGCGCTCTTCGGGCGCCTCGCCGAGCGACTCGGCGATCTCGTCCCAGTCGCCGCCGGTGATCGTGAAGACCTTGCCCTCGGTCGCCTCGCTACCGAAGCCGTAGGGATCGTCGTACTGCGCGTCAGCCGGTACGTCGCCCACGTCGCCATCCGCCCTGTCCGCCTGAATGGTCATGAGTAGGACCTCCGCTGATCCGGCGCGGGGATCTGCGCCCCCTTGAACTCGACCGGGATCCCGCCGAGCGGATAGTCCTTGCGCTGCGGGTGGCCGGGCCAGTCGTCCGGCATCAAGATCCTGGTGAGGGCGGGGTGGCCGTCGTAGACGATGCCGAACATGTCCCAGGTCTCCCGCTCGTGCCAGTCGACGGCCGGGTAGACCGGGTAGAGCGAGGGGATGTGCGGGTCGTCGTCGGGGCAGGTGACCTCGAGCTGGATCCGCCGGTTGTGGGTCACCGACATCAGCGGCGCCAGCGAGTGCAGTTCCCGGCCGGTCTCGTGCAGGAAGTGCACGCCCGAGACCCCCAGGCACAGCTCGAACCGCAGCGCCGGGTCGTCCCGCAGGGTGCGTGCGACCTGCACCAGGTGCTCGCGCCGCACCTGGAAGGTCAGCTGGCCGCCGTGCAGGATGACCCGCTCGATCGCGGACTCCGGGGGCAGGCCCTGCTCGTCCAGCGCGCCGAACAGCTCGTTCTCGACCTCGTCGAAGTATCCGCCGTAGGGCCGCGGCGCCTGGCCGGGGAGCTCCACCCGGCGCGTGAGGCGGCCGTATCCCGAGGTGTCGCCGCCGTCGCCGGGGAACATCCCCTTGCGCACGGAGATGATCTCGGCCGCCTGCACGGCGAGCGGCTGCGGCGTCTCAGGCCGCTCGATCTCGCTCATGGCAGCAGGCCCTTCATCTCGATCGTGGGCAGCGCCTTGAGGGCCGCTTCCTCGGCCGCCTTCGCCGCCGCCACCCGGTCCACGCCGAGCGGCATCTTCTGGATCTCGGCGTGCAGCTTGAGGATCGCGTCCATCAGCATCTCGGGCCGCGGCGGGCAGCCGGGCAGGTAGATGTCCACCGGGACGACGTGGTCGACGCCCTGGACGATCGCGTAGTTGTTGAACATGCCGCCGGACGAGGCGCAGACGCCCATGGACAGCACCCACTTGGGGTTGGGCATCTGGTCGTAGATCTGGCGCAGCACCGGGGCCATCTTCTGGCTGACCCGGCCGGCCACGATCATCAGGTCGGCCTGCCGGGGGCTGGCCCGGAACACCTCCATGCCGAACCGCGCCAGGTCGTAGCGGCCCGCCCCGGTGGCCATCATCTCGATGGCGCAGCAGGCGAGCCCGAACGTGGCCGGCCACAGCGAGCCCTTGCGCATGTAGCCGGCCAGGCCCTCGACCGTGGAGAGCAGGAAGCCGCTGGGCAGCTTCTCCTCAAGGCCCATGTCAAGACCCTTTCAGTCCCACTCGAGCCCGCCGCGCCGCCACACGTAGGCGTACGCGACCAGGACGGTGAGCACGAACAGGACCATCTCGGCCAGACCGAACCAGCCGAGCGCGTCGAAGGCGACGGCCCACGGATACAGAAAGACGATCTCGATGTCGAAGACGATGAAGAGCATCGCCACGAGGTAGTACTTCACCGGGAAGCGGGCGCCGCTGATCGGCTGCGGGGACGGCTCGATGCCGCACTCGTACGCGTCGTATTTGGCCCGGTTGTAGCGCTTCGGGCCCGTGAGCGAGCCCATGACCACCGAGAAGACCGCGAACCCGGCCGCGATCAGGCCCAGGAGCAGGACCGGCACGTAGCTGTCCATACGCGCCGCCACCTTTCCGCCGCTAGTCGTGGCCCGTCGGCGTCGTCGCCGGCGGGTGGCGCTGCTTTTCGGTTCGACGCCGTGCGACCCGCTTCGCGGTGGTCCGGTGACCGGACCTCGTGAAGCGATTCACAAGCCGGACGCCAATCCGGCCGCTGCTGTGCGACGTCAGGGTAATCCTACGGCGTGTCACATGTGATCTGCGCCACGGGTCTCCCTTTCCGCCGCTCGCTGATCGGTAACGTAGTCCTTACACAGGGGTTTGCGCTGTGTGATCTCCATCACGCGCAGGTCAGGGCCTATCGGACACCCTCCGGATGCCACCCGGACATATCGTGATGATCTCCAGCGGTGACCCCTGTCACAGCCCTCCGAGTGAGCCGCGCGACACGGTCCATCCGCCGCTCATGATGCGGACACCGGATTTGATTCAGAACCTCTACATCCTGTAGAAGCTGCGAAAGAAGATCTTGTACCCTTGTGAAGGTCGGCCAAACCTCGGCGGCTTCGCAGTCCTGTCGAATACGCGTTCTTATCCCGCGGACGGCAAACTCAGTGGGCGACGACAAGAAGCCTGACGGCGAGGAAAGTCACCACCGCGCTGGACGCGAGTGCGGTCAGCAGCCTGCCGCGGGCACCCGCCAACAGGCCGCCGAGCAGCGCGCCGCCACCGGCCAGCAGCAGTTGCCAGCTCGCCGACGCGGCAAAGGCGGCGACGACGAATGAAAGCTGCGCCAAGCGATCCAGAGGTGCCGCAGCTTGCGTACCGAGAACGAGCGCGCCGAAGTAGATCACCGTGGTCGGGTTCAGCAGCGTCATCCCGAGGAGTCCGAGAAACGCCCGAACGGGACTCGTCGGC
>NZ_DASZGI010000317.1:0-40368 GCF_035938995.1 Actinocrinis sp. | reverse complement strand
CATCTGGATGAAGGCGGGGTCCTTCTCGATGCCGTCGTCGATGGTGACGAACACGACGTTGTCGCTGATCGGGACGCGCGAGAACACCTGCGGGTTCGCCGCGCTCAGGGTGATCGGCTTGACCGCGGGCGGGGCCGGCGGTGCGGCGAAGGGCTTGAGCCCCTGGTAGCGCTGGCTGATCAGTTCGGCATCGACGCCGCTCGTGCCGCTCGTGGCCACCGCGCTCGGCGAACCGGCGGTGCTCTGCGCGGAGATCGGATCCGCGTTCGCGGCCGGGGAGTTCGACGACGAGGCGTCGCCCCCCTGACACGCGGCGGCGGAGGAGCCCAGGGTCGCCAGGCTCGCGGCCCCGCCCAGGAAACGGCGGCGGGACCAGGGCTGCGGAGTGCTGAGTATCACGGTTCTTCAGACGCTCTTCAGGTGGAATCGACTGCACCGCCGGCCGAATTTGTGCGACCGGCGGGAGCCGACCGGGCCTGCGGTACATCCGATGAACCGTCAGCCAGCCTCAGCTCTGCACGGCGTGGTTGGGGTGCCAGGGGCTACCGATCGGCGATGACCTCGCGGAGACGGTCGGCGAACGCGGCCGGGTTTTCGACGAATCCGCCGTGGCTTCCCGGGAACACGGCGGGTTCGATCTTCAGCTCGGCGGCCAGGGCGCGCGAGGTGCGGTCGCAGAACTGCCCCGCCGAGGTCTCGCCGATACCGATGACGAGCTTGTCCGCCACGGCGCGCAGCGCGTCCAGGTCGGGCACCCAGCCGGCAGTGCCGCGCAGTTCGTGCAGGTAGAAGTACTTTTCGCTGGCAACGTCTTCCGGGGACCTCTCGCGGAGGAACATGTTGCGGAACACCTCCTCGGGCAGCACGAGACCGGCGCCTGCCAGGAAGCTGCGCACCGCGCCGATGGTGTCTCCGTTCGCGTACGTCGCGATCGTGTCCTCGTTCGCCGCGAGTTGCTGCTCTCGGTCTTCGAGCAGCTGGCCGAGCGGCGGCTCGTGGGCGACGGCGATCTGCACAAGCTCTGGGTGCGCTTGGAGCAGCGCCAGGGTTGTCACCGCGCCGCCGGAGGAGCCGAGCACCGTCGCGGGACCGGCGTCCACATGGCGGATCAAGCGTGCGAGGTCGTCGGCGCGCAACTCCGGGGTGGAGTCGGCTTGCGGATCATCGATCGCGCTGCCGTAGTGGCCGCGCGGGTCCATGGTCAGCACGGTGTGGTCTGAGGCCAGCAGGTCTGCCAGCGGCGCGAACGGCGCCGAGTGCATCGGTGCGCCGACGATCGCCAGCAGCGGCCCGCGCCCGCGCAGCTCGTAGTACAAGCGCGCGCCGGGAACGGCGAGAGCGCCGGAAGTGCTGTCAATGGACAAGGTCATCGAATCCTCCAGTGATCAGCCAAGCTCCGTCACAACCTTGGACGGCTCATGCCCGCGATATTCATCGGCCAACGGGAGCCGGATTCGTTTTCATCAGTCGACGGAACCAGCCTCGCACGATGCGACGCCGGTCGATGTCCTGGGTGAAGATCGAGCGGAACGGACTCTGCTTGATTGCAGACGTCACCCTTGGTGCCGGTCCCGGTGCGGCGGGACCAGCCGCGTCAACGATTTCCAGCCAGGCTGTTCAGCGGCGCCAGGGAGCGTCCCTGGCGCGTGCCCTGGTGCCTGATTCCTCCGCGCTACGCCGTCGGGTCGGTGTACCCGATCCGCCCGAGCGCGGCGTTCAGCTCGCGGCGCGAGGTGATGCCGAGCTTTCCAAACACCTTGCGTAGGTGCCATTCGACGGTACGTGCGCTGATGAACAGCTGGGCGCCGATCTCCGGATTGGTGCGCCCCTCACGGGCGAGCCGGACGATGGCCGCTTCCTGGGCGGTGAGGGTGATGTCCGCCTCCACCGTGCGCTTACGGACTCGCTCGCCGGTGGCCAGCAGTTCGCGGCGGGCCCGTTCGGCGAACCCGGCGCAGCCCAGCGCGGCCAGCATCTCGTGAGCGGTGCGCAGTTCGGCTCTGGCATCGACGCGCCGGTTCTCGCGACGCAGCCACTCGCCGTAGACGAGGTGGGCGCGGGCGAGGTCGGGGCGCAGCGCGGTGCGGCCGAGCCGTTCGATCGCCTCGCGATACCAGCGCTCGGCCTCGTCGCCCTCGGCGAGCAGGGCGCGCGCCCGGGCCTCGAGGCCGAGCCCGACGTCGTTGCCGGCGGCCTGCGTCGAGACCGCCAGCCGGACCAGCGCCTCGTGGGCCCGCTGCGGATCGCCGGTGCGCACCGCCGCTTCGATCAGCTCGGGCAGGACCCACAGCGAGACGAACAGCCCGGGAGTGTCCAGGCTGGCCTCGACAGCCTCCGCGAGCGCCCTCTCGTAATGGCCGAGACCGAGGTGGAGGATCGCGGACACCCAGTTCGTGTAGGCGAGAACGATCCCCTGGCCGCCGGCCCGGGCGACCTCGACGCCGGCCTCGATCAGCGGGAGCGCGACGTCGCGGTCGCCGCGCACCGCCGCGAGCAGCATCGTGATGGGGTGCACGCTGATGATGCCGGTCGCCTCGCAGATCATGTCGTGCTCCGCGATCAGCGACTCGGCCACCTCGAAGTCGCCGACCCACGTGTCGACGGTGCCCAGCGCGCTGAGCAGGATCGGCAGCTGGTCGAGCGCGCCCAGGTCGCGGGCCGCTTGGACGGACCCGCTGATCACCTCCCGCCAGGCGTCGAATTCCCACAGCGGGGTGGCGGTCGTCTGGATGAACCAGCCCCAGCGCAGCAGCTCCTCCTGGGTGAGGTCCGCGGGCGTCAGGGTGCTGTACGCCTTCCGCAGCACCGGCGCTGCGACCGACGGGCCTTCCGTGACCAGCAGCGTGAGTGCGTCGAGGATCAGATCGGCCTTGCTCTCCCCCGCCACGGGCGGCGCGAGGCGGCGGGCGGCGAGTGAGACCTCTTGCAAGCTCGCGCCGGTCGCCAGACGGCCCGCGAAGTGCGCGGCCCCCCACGCGGTGATGTAGGTCTCGCAGGCCAGGTCGCGGTCGAGGGCCTCCAGGCGTCTGGCCGAATTCAGCAGCAGCGGCGCCGCGGCGCTCCCCGGCCCGGAGGCGAACGCGACCTGCGCGCGCAGCAGGTCCACCCGGGTACTTTGGAGCTCGTCGAGCGGCCCGGCCTCCGCGGTCGCCAGCAGGTCCAGGACCGTGCTGAACGCGCCGGCCCCCAGATTGGACTGCGCGGCCGCCAGGATCCGCTCGGTGCGTCGGACCGGGTCGACGCTGAGCAGCGCCGCGCGCTGCAGGAACGCCGCGGCTGCGGCGAACCCGCCGCGCGCCCGGGCCCGGCCCGCGGACCGCTCCAGGTCGGCGGCGATCTCCTCGTCCGGACCGGAAGCGGCCTGGGCGCGGTGCCAGGCCCGCCGGTCGGGGTCGGCTGCGGGGTCCGTGGCCTCGGCAAGCGCGAGGTGGACGGCCTGCCGGTCGTGAACCGAGGCCGACCGGTAGGCCGCGGACCGCAGCAGCGGGTGCCGGAACCGCACCCGGGCGCCGAAGTCCGCCAAGCCGGCCTCTGCGGCCGCGGTCGCCGCGTGCAACGGGATGTGCAGCCGCGCCGCCGCCCGCAGGACCAGCGATGAGTCACCTGACGGGTCCGCCGCTGCCAGTTGGAGCAGCCGCCGGGTCTCCGGCGGCAGGCCCTCGAGCTGCCGCAGGAAGCTCTTCTCGATCACGCCCGACAGCGATGTGGCCGCCGGCAGCCCGAACCCGCCGGCCAGTTGCGCGGGCGTCAGACCCTTCGGCAGTTCGAGCAGGGCCAGCGGATTGCCGCGGGTCTCGGCCACGATCTGGTCGCGGACCCGGGAGTCCAGCGGTCCGTTGAGCGCTGAGTCCAATAATTCCCGCGCGTCCGCGTCTTGGAGTCCGGTCACCAGGAGCTCGGGCAGGCCCTCGAGTTCCTTGTCGGCGACGCGGGTGCCGAACACCAGCCCCACCGGCTCGACCCGCAGCCGCAGCCGACGCGCCGCGAAACCCAGCGCCTGTGCTGAGGCCTGGTCAAGCCACTGATGGTCGTCGACGATGCTCAGCAGCGGTCGCTCCGTCGCCACTTCGGACAGCAGCCCGAGGACGGCCAGCCCGATGAGGAAGCGGTCCGGGACTGGCCCTTCGCTCAGCCCGAAGGCAACCCGCAGCGCCTCCCGCCGCGGCGCCGCGAGCCCGTCCAACCGGTCCAGCATCGGCGCGCACAGCTGATACAGCCCGGCGAACGCCAGCTCCATCTCCGACTGCACGCCGGTCACCCGCATGACCCGGCACCCCGTGGCCAGTTCGGCCAGGTGGTCGAGCAGCACGGTCTTGCCCACGCCCGGGTCGCCGCGCAGCACCAACGCCTGGCTCTCGCCGGCCCGCAGGGTGTTGACAAGCCGGACCAGCGCCCTGCGCTCGTCGCGGCGGTTCTCCAGCGCGATCGTCCGGCCGGGCTGCCCCAGCGGCTCACTCATCGTCAGGAGCTACCTGACCCACGCGAGCTCATCAGGTTGAACACGCACGCGGCTACCGTCCCCACAGTAAGCACCCCAATTGCTCACGGGATCTTTTCACGCGGGGCGCAGCCGGGCAAGGAGGCGCCTGACTCGGTGTGATCAAACGGTGTGGCTCCGGCTAAACGTCGAGGCCACACCGTTTGCGGTGCCTATGTGATGATCGTTCTTCGAGGTGCGGTGCTCCGTCCGTGGGTCAACGCCGCCACGGTCCGGTTGAAGGTGTCCTCGGAGAAGCGCCATGTCGGCGAGTTGAATCGCCAGACGAACTCGGCGAGGTCGTGCCGGAATTCGGTCAGGCCGGCCACGCCGCGATCGGTGCTGAAGTAGTACTGATACCACCAGGCGTTCTCCGCCGTCGGCGGAGCGGCTTGAGGTTCGCGGCCAGGTTGGTGATCAGGTAGCCGGTCACCGATATCAGTGCCTTGACCCAGTTCGGCCACAACGCCGCGATGCCTAGAAAACGTCGCCGGTCGGGGCCGGCATGCATCGCATTCCTCCTTGTCCGGTGCCGTTTTCCCCCGTCACCGGCCCGGCAGCCGCGTGGTGACCTCCTGGAGGACCCAGCCGTTCCCGTCCGGATCGCTGAACGACGCGAAGGATCCGTAGCTGCGGCGCCCCGCGGCGCGCCCGGACACCCGCGCCTCGGTGCCGGCGTGGTGGAATACGCCCCCGGCGTCGTGGAAGACCTCGCTGACGTCGGCGCCGCGCCAGACGAGCTCGGCGCGGGCCGCCTCGATGTCGGGGACGGTCAGGTGCAGGCCCTGTACGGAGCCGGGCGCGGCCGAGCTCACTCCGGAGCCGAAGATGATCGAGCACTGCGAACCGGGCGGGGTCAGCTGCACGACGCGGAAGCCACCGTCGGCGATGACGTCGGCGTCCTCGCGCCAGCCCAGCGCCTTGTAGAACCGCTTGGCCCTGTCGACGTCGGAGACGGGCACGACGACGACTTCGAGCTTGACATCCATGACCGGGGCACCTCGTTCTCGCTGCGGACGGCACGGATCGTGCCGACACGGGCACTCTCGCAAGCACTCCCGGGGGTTCGCGCCCGGGAGGTCCCTGGTCTCCGCTCGGTCGTCCCTGGTCCTGGCGCTGTCGACGCCCGGTGAACGAAAGGCGATTCGGCCGGGCCTGGTGGTTCATTGGAGAATTCGAAGCGGCAACGGCGAGGGACGAGGGAGGATCGGGCGTGCGGTACGTGGCGATCGGCGACAGTTTCACCGAGGGGGTCGGTGATGTGCTGCCCGACGGCGGCATGCGGGGGTGGGCGGATCTGGTGGCCGCCGGGCTCAGTGCGGCGCTGGCCGAACGCGGTGAGCCGCTCGAGTACGCCAACCTGGCGATCCGCGGACGACTGCTGCGGCCCATCGTCACCGACCAGCTCGACGCCGCGCTGGCCCTGGACCCCTCCCCCGACCTGCTCACTCTCAACGGCGGCGGCAACGACATGCTGCGCCCGGGCGTGCACCTCGACGGGTTGCTGGAATTGACCGAGCACGCGATCCACCGGTGCGTTGCGGCGGGCGTGCGCATTGTCCTGCTCAGCGGCGCGGACCCGACGGCGCAGTTGCCCTTGGGACGATTCGTGCACCGCCGCGCCGCTCACCTGACCGCAGGGCTGGCTGACCTGTGCGTTAAGCACTCCGTCACGCTGGTGAACGTCTTCGGCGACCAGGAGATCCGCGACCCGGGCTACTGGACCTCGGACCGGCTCCATCTCAACAGCCGCGGCCACCAACGCGTCGCCCACCTGGTCCTGCACACGCTCGGCTTCGGACCACTACCGGAGGCAGCTACCCCAGCTGCCGCGAGCACCCGGGGTTTCCTCACCGACGCCCGCTACTACCGCGAGCACGTGCTGCCCTGGATCAACCGGCGTCTGCACGGCACGTCTTCGGGCGACAACCGCATCGCCAAGCACCCGGCCTGGAAACCGATCGCGCCGGCGGAGTCGACACCGACCGGCTGAGGAGCAACACCTAAGCAACAGCAACACCTAAGTGGTGTGAGACCGCCCGGTCCGGCGCCAGTCTCCGCCGTCAGACCGCGGGCCGTGCCGTCAACACCGAGTGGAAGAAGTGCGCCTCCTCGACGCGGTGCCACGTCACGTCGGCGAACCCGGACTCCCGCACCAGCTCTGCCAACTCCCCGAATGTCCAGGCCCGCGATGTCGCGCGCCGCACGAGCAGTCCAGGCCGTCCAGCGGTTCTGACGGCCGGTTGCGGCCCCGCGGACGATGTGAATTGCCCCACAGATCTGCCCGGGCGCGCGCCGAACGGTAACGCCTGACGTCCTACAGGCGCCTATTCCCCTGCATGTCTCGAATGACCTTGCGAGATAGCACCGGCCCGGGTCGCAGCCGGAGACAGGTGTCCTCGTGCGACAAAGGCGGAGGTGGCGGCTTGCGTGGTGACGCGGCGGTAAGGGTAGACGCGCCGGGAGGCATGATCGCCAAGCGGTACCGGTTGCTGCATCCGCTCGGTTCGGGGTCCAGCGCCACCGTGTGGGCGGCAACCGACGAGACGCTGGGTCGTCAAGTGGCGCTCAAGCTGCTCTCTCTGCCCGCCGCCGCCATGGACGGCGAGCGCGAACGCGAGCGGATGCGGCGCGAGGCGAAGGCGCTGGCCGCGCTGACACATCCGCGCATCGTCGCCGTGTTCGACCTCCTGGAGACCGAGACAGCTGACGGCGGGTTGCAGTCGGTGCTGGTCACCGAGCTGCTCGAGGGTGAGAACCTCGCCACGAGGCTTGAGGCCGGGCCGTTGCCGTGGCCCGAGGCGCTGTCGGTGTGCGGCCAGGTGGCCGACGCGCTGGCGGCCGCGCACGAGGTCGGGATCGTGCACCGCGATGTCACGCCCGGCAATGTCTTCCTCACCGCAAAGGGCGCCAAGCTGCTGGACTTCGGCATCGCGCAGGGTCCCGCGGATCGTGGCCCGACGGGCGGATTGGCCGTCGGCACGCCGGTGTGTATGGCTCCCGAGCAGCTGACCGGGCGCGGGGCGGTGCCCGCCTCGGACGTGTACGCGCTCGGCTGTGTCTTGTACTGGTGCCTGACCGGGCGCCCGCCGTTCCAGGAGAACGACTTCGCGGTCGTCAGCCGCTCCCATCTGCACGCCACGCCGCCGCGGCTGGAGATCGACGGGCTACCGTCGGGTATCAACGAGTTCTACCTCTCCTGCATGGCGAAGAACCCGACCAAGCGCCCGTTCGCCGAAGAGGCGAGCGAACTGTTCGCGCCGTTCGCGCGCGAGGGAGTCGAACCCGACGGATCGACCGCGGCGACCCAGTCCCTGCCCGCGGTCCGCGACGTCCCGGACGCCGATGCGGACGAGCCGCTCGACGACGCACCACGCTCCCGCACGAAACACGCGGGCCGCCCGGCCGCGCTGGACCACCGGCGGCTATTGCCCGCTGGCCTGCTCCTCGGCGCGCTGGCCCTGATCATCGTGCTCATCGTGGGCTTGGTCCACGCGAACGACGGCTCATCCGCCGCGCCGCGCAGCCCCTTCCCTCTCACCTCGACGATCGGGGCCACTGCCGGTGCTTCCCCGACGTCGACGATGCCCAATGTGATGCTGCCCAGCGTGTCGGCGTCAGTATCAGCGTCGGCGTCAGCGACGTCGTCGCCATCCGCCTCGCCCAGCCCGTCCCCGACGATGAGTTCCACCATGAGCCCGACGCTGGGCGCCATTCCGGGGCTTCCGGATCCCGCCGCCGATCCGATCGGCTATGTGCAGGGCATGTCCAACCAGATCTCGGCCCTAGTCGCGCAGGGTCCAACCGTCATGCAGCCGGGCGCCGGGCAGAATCTGCAGGCTGCGCTCGGGAATCTGGCGAACGCGATCGCCTCCGCCCGCAGCCAGACCAACCCGGGCATGGCCAAGAAGCAGTGGCACGTCGTCTCCACCGACATCTCAGGTATCGAGCAGCAGATCGCGCGCGACGCCAACGCGGGACAGGTTTCCCCCGCCGCGGCGAACCTGTTGACCGGCGAGCTGCAACGGCTGGCCGGCCAGCTCCCCAGCGGCGGCTGACCGCTGGCATCCGCCTTCACCGCACCCGCCGGGGCGACGGACTGAGCCCACGCGCTGGTCGAGTCACCATGCGACTGGTTTAGGCCTTTGTCAATCAGACCTCGCCGACAACACGGAGGGCCGCGCCCGGGGACAGCTCCCGGCCGCGGCCGCAGCTGCATCCGTGCGGGGCTACAGGTTGAACGCCGAGGTCATCGTCGGGAACGCAGAGGCCTGGCCGAGCGCGGGCAGCCCGAGGAGCTGCTCGGCGGTCCCGAGCAGCGAGTAATGGTTGAACAGTGTCGCCGAGGTGCTGCCCGCGACGGTGCTCGGGCTGATCACGAGCGTGGCGACCTTGCAGCTATTGTCGGAGGTGTTGGAGGCGCAGTTCTCGCCGGTCGAGCCGCCGCTGCCCTCGTCCCAGGTGATGAAGACGGCCGTGGTGCCGCTCTGGTACTCGGAGCTGTTCAGGATCTTGGGCAGGTTGCTCGACAGCCAGCTGTCACCCTGCGCGATCGTCCCGTCGTGCATGTCGTCGATCAGGTTCGGGGTGACGAACGAGAAAGCCGGCAGCGTGCCCGCGGACAGGTCCGAGGCCAGCTGGGTATAGGGGACGTCAAAGGTCGAGCACCCGGACAGCGAGGTGAAGTAGGGCGGCGGGTTGTGCCGCACCGCATACTCGCCGGAGTTCGACTTGTCGCAGTTCGACGGCATTGACTCCTCGTACGCCTTCCAGCTCTCGCCCTGCCCGAAGATGCTCGCCGCCGAGGTGCTGCACCGCTTCGACGGGTTGCAGTCACTGTCGAAGGGGCTCAGCGAGCTGACCGCGAGCCCTGAGGTAGCGCCGACGTAGTTGGGCAGGCTCGGGTGGGACAGGTTGTGGTAGTTCGTCGCCAGGCCGCACTCGCCGGCAAGCGAGTTGATGTACGGAGCCTGCGAGTTGCCGATGATGTCGCTGAAGCTGTGGTTCTCCATCCAGATCCAGACGACGTGGCTGTAGTGCGGCGCGGTGGTCACGGTGCCGCACGGGCCGGTGGCGGCGACGGCGGTCTGCCGGGATCCGCTGACCCCTGCGACACAGCCGAGCGCGAGCAGCCCCGCGGCGGCCGAAGCGAGGATTGTCCTGCGCATGGGTTTCTCCTACCTCATCGCGAGATGTATCGGATGCATCCCCCTGGTCCGTGGGTACGGCCGACCCGTGTCGCAGCCTGCTGGCATCCACCGCCCCGCACAAGCCGGATCGGCAAGGATTCGCCCCGTATTCGCCTTCTTGTCCGCCGCCTTGCGGCTGGATGTACGCCACGCAAATGCGCCCGTCCTTCGCCGGAGAGTGACTTCCGGCGCGGGACGGGCGCAGAACGGGTGCGGTTACTCGGGGATGAACCGTCTTACATGGGGCCGTTGTTCTGCGGTGTCTGCCAGGGAAGCGTCGGCGCGCCAGGAGCGATCACCTGCGTGTCGCCGAGACCCGGGTCCGGTACTGAGACGGCGTCCCTGCCAAGGTGCATGTTCATTCCTTGTGCGGGCAGGGTCGAGGCGGCTCCTGCTCGATTGACGAATTCCCACGCGTACTCCGCGCCCTTGCCGCCCTCTTCTAGGGCCTTGCCGGCGACGGCACCCATCCCGCCGGTGACAACGGTGATGGCGTCTCCGGCGATGTCGAGTCCGAGATCACCGCAACTTCCCGTCTTACCGCAGGTGACGGCGTCCTTGACGGTCGAGAGGACGGCCAGCCCGGCGGTGGCGACGAGACATGCCGTACCTCCGGTGATGACGCACGCCACCGCCACGTCGAATGTGATGTCGCCAGCATGGTTCCAGACGAAGTGCGCGGCGCCCGTGACCCAACTCGGCAGCGGCCCTTCCGGATCCGGTGGCGGGGGCGCGTAGGGGTCGCATCCGACGTCGAAGCGGGCGCGAACGCCGTAACAGCCGGGAAGCTTCGGGGCCGTCGGCGCGGCGGCCACGTGGCGCAGTCCGGGTGCGAGGGTGAAGTAGGGGTTGCAGCTGCCGTCGGGGCAATGGAACCGGTTACCGTCACCCATCCGCGGGTTCTGGTGGTACAGGCCCGGCGCGAGATTGAAGTTCGGGTTGCAGCTGCCGTCAGGACAGTGGAAACGGTTGCCGTCACCCATGTGCGGTGGCTGCGGGACAGTCAGGCTGGGGGCTTGGCTGGGCGGCAGACATTCCCGGTCGGGGCAGCCCACGCCGACGGTGTAGAGGCCGGTGGGGTCGCTGTTCGTGGTGGGGTTGTTCTCGGCATAGGTGTAGGCGTTGAGGTGCGCCGGATCGCTCGGGTTCAGGAGCGGGTCCGCGCTGACGAATCTTCCGGTGGTGGGGTCGTAGTCGCGGGCGCCGAGTCTTTCGAGGCCGTCGGCGGAGTCGACGACGCCGTTGACGAAGCCCTTGTCGTCGGGCCACGCGGTTGGGGTCGGCGTCTGCCGTAGGTTGCCGAACGGGTCGTAGCGGCGCTGGGTGGAGGCCATTGTGCTCGCGTCGATCGACAGGGTGCTGGTTCCGTGCGGGTCGGCGAACTGGTACTCCAGGCCGCTGGATGTGCGCACGGCGAGCGTTGCGGCTCCGGCGGCTGTGCCTGCGCTGTAGTAGCGCGTGCCGGTGGCGCCGGTGGTGCTGGCGTGGATCTCGCCGTTGGGCAGGTAGAGCGTGGCACCGGTGGAGTCCTGGGAGATCAGGAGGTTTCCGCTGGTGTCGTAGATGTAGTTGCTCGTTTTGCCGTTGGTGGTGACCGAGGCGAGGTTGTTCTCGCTGTCCCAGGTCAGGGACTGGGTCGAGCCGTCCGGTGCGGGGCGGGTGGTGGTGTCTCCGGCTGCGTTGTAGACGTAGTTGGCTGTTTCGGTGTTGCTGCCGTTTGTGATGGTCGCCGTCTGTGGCGTGTGCGGTTGGGCGTTGCCGGGGGCGACGTAGTGGTTGACGGTGTTGGTGTCGGCTGCGCCGCCGATGCCGTGATTGGTCGTCGACGTGCGGTTGCCGATCATGTCGTAGCCATAGGTCTGCCAGTACGGTGCTGGTCCGCTTATGTTTGCCGTGGCCGGGGTGGTGTTGTTGCAGCGCCCTGTGGAGGGCGTGGGCGTGCCGGCGCCGACCGGGTTGCCGCTGGGGTCGGTCGCGATCGCGCCGCCGGAGTCGGTCCACGCCTGGGTTAGTTCGTCGAGCCCGTCGTACGTGAAGCACTGGGTGTCGGTGACTGGTGTGGTGACGCCGGGCGTGGTCGACGGGATGGTGTCGGTCGCGGATGTGACGTTGCCTGCCGGGTCGTAGGTGTAGTCGTTGTCGTCGACCTCTGCGACGCCGACGTTGCGTTCGACGATTTCGCCGGTCGGGCGGCGGGTCGCCTCGTCGTAGTAAAGGGTCTGCCAGGCGTTGCTGCCGCCGCTCGGACCGAATCGGTATTGGGTGGGCTCGCCGAATGCGGTGTAGGTCGCCGCGGAGACGATGGTTGACGCGCCGCCGAGGGTGCTGAGCTGGCCGAAGTTGTCGTAGTTGTAGGTGACGGTCTCGGCCGGCAGGTTGCCGATGGCGGGTTCGGCGACGGAGCTGAGGCTGCCGTCGAGCTTGTAGGTCATAGTCCTGCTGTAGGCGCCGGCCAGGGCGCCTTGGGGGGGCGGGATGGTGACGCTGGTGCCCGTCGGGCGCCCGGTCGTCGCGTCGTAGCCGGTGACTGCGCTGGTGTAGGCGGCGGAGCCGATGTAGCGCGTCGTGGAGGTCGGGAGGTCTTTGCCGCCGGGCAGGCTGTCGTAGGTGTAGCCGATCAGCTTGGTGCCGGTGGTCGGCGAGCCCTGATACTGCGCGGTCTTGCGGCCGAGCGCGTCGTAAGTGTAGCTCAGGGTGTTGTTCTGCGCGTCGGTGGAGCTGATCTGCTCGTTGTCGGTGTCGTAGGTGGCGGTGGATGCTCCGGTGTCGGGGTCGTTGACGCTGGTGCGGTTGCCGGAGACGTCGTAGCCGTACGCCCACTGGTTCTCGGCGTTGTCGGTCACCGTCGCGAGCAGTCCGGCCGGGGTGTAGGTGTCCTTGGTGTCCTGATACGCGCCGCCGATCGACCCGCCGGTGTAGCGCCGCACCTCGGTGGTGTTGCCACGCGCGTCGACATATGTGGTCGTCGGTACGCCACCGGAGGGCGGGGTGACGTCGGTGTGGTCGCCGCCGTAGACGGTCGTGGTGTTCCACTCCGCGACGTTCTTGCTGTAGAACGCTGACATGGTGGGCCGCTCGGCGCCGTCGTACGTGGTGCGGGTCTGGTTCTCGGCGTTGACGTCGGAGACGATCGACAGGCTGGTGCCCGGCGCCGCCGGATCGACGTGCGGGCCGTTGGTCTTCACGACGAGCCCGCGCGAGTTGTAGAAGGTGTCGGACAGTACTCGCTGGCCACTGCCGTCCTTCGCCGGGGACTGCGTCTGCCGGGCCCGCAGGAGGCCGTCGTAGATCGTGTACGACGTGGTGTGATTGCCGTTGGGCTCCAGCGTCGAGGTGCTGACCCAGTTGGGGGCGTTGTTCTGCACCCCGTAGGCGTAGCTGATCGTCGGCGGGTCCTGGAACGCCTCGGACTGTCCCGGCTTCCACACCCCGGTCAACCGGCCCAGGGGGTCGTAGGCGAGGTCTGTTTCGCGGTTGTTGGCGTCGACGATCGACGTCGGCTGATTCAACGCCGGGTTGAACGTCGTCGTGGTCGTGAAACCGACCGGGTCGGTGACAGCGCTGGAGGTCGGGATTCCGGTCGGAGGTGTGTACGTGGTCTTCGTCACGCGCGGGGGTTGCATGCCGTCCGAGACACTGAGGGCGCGGCCGTACTGGTCGAAGGTTGTCGTGCCTTCGGTGGTGTAGTTCGGGGCTCCGTTGGTGTAGCTGGTGACCTTTTCGACCTTGGTGGCGTCACCCGCCGTGGGTGCCGCTCCCGGGGCGCCGCCGTCGTACGAGGTACGCACGTCCGAGATCGCCTGCGCGGGCAACGATGGCGTGGCACCGCAGGCGACGCCGACCGTGGTCACTTCCTCCGGCAGTTCGAGCACCCACGTGGGCTGATTCGTCGCGTAGGTCGTCGTAGTGCAGCGGTCGTCCGTCGGCGTGGAGATGTCGCCCAGGTCGTTGACCTGCACCGGCTCGCCCTGGTTGGTGTAGGTCGTGTCGGTCTCGGTGGTGCGGAAGCCGCCCGAGGACAACGCCGTGTTGACCACGTCCGAGCCCACCGCGATCAGCCACGACTGGTGTGTGCCGCTGGTGGCGAACGGCCCGTACTGCACCGGCGTGCGCGCCTCGTCGGTGACGACCGCGCCGCCGACGCCGTTGTACGTGATCTGCTCGCCGAGGAAGCCGGCGTCCTGGAAGTTGTCCGGGACGCTCGCGGGCGTGGAGCCGAATCCCGAGGGATAGGTGAAGCTCACGCTGCGCGTGCCGCCGTTCGACAGGTGATCGCCGTTGAGCCCGCGGAAGAACCGGTACACGGTCTTCGACTGGGTGTCAGTGGTGTCGTTCGGATCGCCGTGGCGGACGGTCACCTGCGCGTATCCGCGCCACTGGTCCCAGTTCCGGTGCGCCGCCGGAACCATCGGGTTGTCGTCGAACGCCCAGGCGGCGCCGCCGTCGGGGTAGTCGTAGTCGTCCACCTGCATGGGACTGCCGGCGACCAGGTCGGTGTTCGTCACCTGCGTCACGACGTACTTGGCAAACCATGAAGTGCGCGCCGGGAGGTTCGGCGGCTGCCAGTACACCGGGAAACAGCGCTGGGTGTTGGAATCCGGCGCCGGCAGAGCAGAGGAGTTGCAGTCGCTTGACTCGTAGGTGACGGCGGTCTGGCCGCCGGACTCGTTGTCGACGCCGGTGATCCGGTACTTGTTCAGGAACGGCAGTCCATCGGTCGGGTTGCTGACCAGGTTGGCGAAGGTCGCGCCGATGAAGGTCACCTCAGGCACCGCGGCGCTGCCGCCGACCAGGCCGGTGTGCGTGATCCCGTGCAGCCACAACGATTTCGGCGTGCCGTCGCCGGGATCCGGGTACAGCTGATCGAAGCTCCAGCTGTCCACGTTGCCGCCGCTGACCGTCGTGGTGACCGATCCCAGGCGCCGGCTCGACCAGAATGTCGGCGCGACCTGCGTGGTACACGACGCCGAGCAGATCTGGTCGGCTGGCATGTCCGGGAAATTCGCGGCGTTGGCGCTGGACAGCGGCGTCTGGTCGCAGCCGGAGCCGGTGTCGCGGTCGCAGGTGGCGAAGGAGACCGTGGCAGGGGCCTGTGACACGCCGTTGACGTACTCCTGGCCCGCGCGGGTGCCGTACTCGATGCGGGTCATGGTGCCGCCGCGGACGTACGAGACGGTCTGCGCGCCCATGTTCAACCCGTATGAGTTGGTCTCCGGTGTGTAGAAATACGTCATCGAATCGCCGTGGCGGTCGACGACGTAGTCGAGGTTCCACTGCCACACCTGGTTGCACCACGCGGCACCGTTCGGGCAGGTCTCCCCCTGGCCGGGTCCGTTGCCGAACACCGGCACCGTCCACGCCGAACCGGTCGACTGGCCGGAGACCTGGCCCTTGCCGAAGTAGTACTGCGTGCCGTCAGTCGTGGTGACCACCCAGTACTCGCCGGTCGACGAGCCGTTCGTACTCGCGGGCTCGGTCAGGCGCTGCACCCGGGAGCCGTCGTCGCTGCGCGGGTGCCAGTTGCCGTTCGCATCCGCGATCAGCTCGCTGGTCTTCCCGCCGAGCGACAGCGTCGCGTTGTCGGTGACGAAGCACAGATCGCTGGTGTTCGGACGGCCTCCGCCCGCGGTGGCGCAGGGTTCGTAGGCACGGGTGATGGCGCCCGCGCCCAGCGACCATCCCTCCCCCAGCCAGGACGGCTGGTTGTTCGTCGCGTAGTTTTCGCCGTCCGTGGCGCCCGAGGCGTAGGAGGCTGTCACGGCGGGCTCAAGGCCACCGGGCACTGACGGAACGCGCATCGGGTAGCTGTAGGTGAAGTCGCCGCTCTGCGTTCCCGCTGACCAACTGCCGGCCGTGGACAACGTCGAGGCCGAGAAGTCGCCTGCGCCGCCGCCCCCGGTGGAGGCGGCGAGCGCGAACACGGTGTCCGCTGATGATGCCTGCACCTGCGCGGTTAAGTGTCCTGAGGCGGTGTCGTTCGTCGACGCCACCGCCGTCGGCCGCGCACAACCGGTGGGACGCGGCGTCGCCAGCGCACAGGACGGCAACTGCACCAGCTGTAGCCGGTCTGCCCAGCCGCCGCCGTACGCGTCGCGGAACCCTGAGTAGTCAAGATTCAGCGTCACCGGCGCCGAAGCCGTGCCACCGTCGCTGCGGTGCACCTTCAGCACGACCCCGTTCACGCCTGCGCGCGTGGCCGTGGTGTGGTCGAGCACGTCGATGTGCACACGGCTGGGAACGCTCGCCGCAGCCTTCGTCGTAGCCTGTCCGGGCGCATGAGTTGGCGCGGCCGCGGACACCGGCAGACCCCCGGCCTGCACCATCGCAGTCGACGTATTCGCCGACGCCGCACCGGTGCGGACGGTCAGGTCCGCGGCGCCCGCAGTCGGCCACGCGTGGGGGTTGGTGCCCGGCCCGATGCCGACGTGAGCCGACGCCGGATCCGGCATCGGCGCGAGCACTGCGACCGGGCTGCCCGCTACCGCCTGCTCTACCTGCGGTTTGTGCGGTGTGAACGCGCCGGGCGACGTCGCTGACGCCGAGGCCGACACCACGACTGGCGCCAACGCCGCCGCGGTGACGATGGCGGTAAGTCTGCTCACCCGCCCCGTTGATCTATGTTGAGCGAACACGAAGTCCTCCGTGAAGTGAAAGCTGAAGAACGGCCTCCCGCGCGGCTCTCGTGCGTACCGTCATGGCGACCATGCGGAATTCGCTCGGGAAGGCAGAGCCGCGCGGGAGGGACTCAGGGTTGGATGACCAGGTAACCCAGCGGGCCGATGACGGTCTGCCCTTCGCAGCTCGGGTCCAGGGAGTCGAACCGCTCGTTGCTGCCGTCGGCCATCGCGCAGTCGAGCAGCTGGGCTGTCGCAGTGGCCTGCGGGGGCGTGGACCAGAGGTTGCCGATCCAGGCGATCGTCTGCGCGTTCCCGCCTCCGCAGGTGCTGGAGGTCGCGAGGAACTCGTCACCGCCGTTCAAACACGTGTAGACGGGGATGTCGCCGCCGGCCTCGCCCAGCAGGCCGAGCGGCCCTTCGTACGTGTAGTTGGAGCCGATCGCGTACATGACCGTCGCGCCTGGCGAGGCCAGGAGGGTGGAGGTGGACATCGCGTGATCCGCTGGCGCGTCCGGCTTCAGGAAGCGGCTGAGGTTGGCGTAGGCCACGACGTAGCCCAGCAAGCCCTCATTCGTGGTGTTCGGGATGCTGAGGCACTTGGAATCCGTCGACACGAAGTGGTCGCCGTTGGTGCTCAGCACACAGCGATAGATGGGGCGCGTCGGCGGGCTGGCGGGCTGTGTGGTGTAGACGGAGCCGATCGTCCCGAGTAGCTGGGTCGGTGATTGCGCCGTGTTCTCGCAGTTCGGGTCACGCGAGACGAACTGCCCACTGACGTAATGGCAGGAGTAGAGGGTGGCCGTGTTGGGCGCACCCGCAGGCGCGAGCAGGCCGAACTGGCCCTCCGCGTAAAAGCCCTGAGGCACCGGTCCCGATGTCGTGACGTGACCGACACCGGCCTGGAACCAGGAGGTCAATGCCCCGGGGAAGGGGGTGGCCGGTGCCGGGACGTTGTGGGCGAGTTCCTGCTGGTACTCGGCGGAGATCTGGTCGGCGGCGAGGATGCCCGTGTAGACGTGGACGTCGTCGATCGCGCCGCCGAGATAGGCCAGGTTGGTATCGTTCTGCCTGGCACGGCCGATCACGAGGTTGCCCGTGGTGCCTTGCGGCGGGCTCGTGACCGCCTGGGTGTTCTCAAGCGCGCCGTTGACGTAGATGCTGACGGTTTGGGCTGCGGCGTCGTAGACCCCGACCAGTTGCGTCCACACGCCAGCCTGCGGCAGCGAAGCCGAGTAGACCGTCTGCCATTGGGGATTTGGAACGTCGCTGGGTGCCACGCTGAAGCACCAGCGGTCGTGGTCCGGGCATTCCTGCAGAGCGAACACGCTGGCGTGTTGGCCGTCCTCGCTGACCAGGGTCTGCCAGTTGCCGTCGAGTTGGTCGAGCTTGACCTCCGCGCTGACGGTGAAGCTGTTGTCGGCGCGTACCGCCGGTGCCCCACTGACGATCTGTCCGGTGGACTCGTCGAAGTGCACCGCGTTCAGGCTGGCGTGGCCGTGGGTCCACGTCGCGCCACCGGAGAGGGTGCCGTTGTCGGAGTAGCCTGACTCATCCTGCGCGACCGTGCCCGAACTGTCGCTCAGCGGCAGGAACGCCTGGAGCACTGGATTGCCGGTCGCCAGATCGTGGACGTTGGTCTCCCCGTCGCCGGCCTTGGCCGTCGCGGGCAGCACCCGCTGGAACGCTTGGACCTCGTCGATCGCGCCGTGGAAGTAGTCGGTGTCGATGCCGTTCCACTTCGCCCGCCCGATCATGAACGGCCCGCTCGCGTCCCACGCGTCGGTGTGCGGCGCGGTGCCGGCGAGATGGCCGTTGACGAAGATCTTCAACAGGCCCGCACCTGCGTCGTATTCGCCGACCAGATGCGTCCACACGCCTGTCTGCACCGGTGTGTTCGCCACTGCCAGGTCGCTCGTCGTGTTCGCGGCGTCCGCGGTGAGCATCATGAACACCCATTTATTTGAATCAGCGCGGTACTGAAGGTAGAAGCCGCTGCCCTGGTTGCCGTCCTGGCTGATGATGGTGTTCGCGCCGGTGTTGGTGTTGTCCAGGTTCACCCACGCGGAGATGCTGAACGACTGATTGGTGTGCACCACCGGACCGTTCGTAGTCACCGCAGCCGGCGTACCGACCAGATGCAGCGACTCGCCGATCCGCCCGGCCGGCCAATAGGCGTTGGTCGGCACCGTGGTGGTGCCGTTGTGGCCGTTGCCGGAGCTGTCGGGCACCGTGGCTATCGTGCCGAATTCGTCCATGTGCCAGACGCCGACGGCCGGCGCGCCGTGGGCGACCAGGAAGTGGTAACCCTCGACCGGCGTCGGGTCGATGCCCTGGTCACTGTGGTATGCGGGTCCCAGATTCCCGGCCCGGTCGACGCTGACCACGTAGAGATCGTTCGGACCGTAGGCGGCGGGCGAGATGTTCACCGTCGCGCTGCCGCCGAGCTGATTGGCCGCGACGTAGGTGGTAGGCGTGCACTGGCCTGCCGCCTCACAGTAGTCGAACCCTGTCACGTCCGGGACCCCGTCGGCGGTGAACGTGAAGGGCGCAGTCTGGCCCACACCGCCGTTGAACGTCGCGGTCGAACTGCCAGGCTTGGCTTCCGAGTAGACGCTGGAAGTCACCGTCGGCGGAGCGTTCGGGGGCGTGATGTCGACGTACATCTCACACCACGGCGCCCAGGCTCCTTGCGTTCCGGCGGAATCAACACCCTGTACCCGCCAGGCGATGTCCGTGCCGTCACTGAACGCCCCCGGTGGCACGTTCACGCCGAACGGCGCGCCGGAACCGGAGTAGGCGGTCGTCGCCTCGCCGACCACGTTGAAGTTGCCGGCCACGTACCACTGGAAATGCGCGGCCACGAGCGATCCGGCGTCTGCGTCGGTCACCGTGGCATGCAGCGACGGCGTCGCGGTCGCCACATAAGGAGCGTTCGCATGGTTGGCGCACGGGATCGTGCCGCCGCTGTTCGGCATTCCCTGCGACAGGCTGCCGGGCACGTCGGGCGGCGAGTCGTAGTTCACGATCAGGGACGGGGTCGGGCTGAGCGCGAACTTCCGCCAGGACAGGTTGTTCGTCTCGTTGCCCACGCCCTTGAGCCCGAAGGTCGCCACGTTCGAGCCGCCGGCCCCGTCGATCACGGCCTGCGTGGCGTCGAATCCGATCGTGTTCCTCGGGCACGAACCGGAGTAGCCGTAGGCGTGGCCGTCGGCCTCGATGTACCGCTCCCAGGTCGGCTGGGCGTTCCAGGTCGTGCCGGGTCCCACCGGACCGGTCTCGTAGATCTCGATCCCGGTCGCGGAGCAGGACGGGGCGTACGCCTCGAGGAGGTTGACCTGGGCGTTCTGGATGTGCTTGCCGGCCAGGCCGCTCACGTCGAACTGGAAGAACGAGCGGACCGTCACCGATCTGTCATAGGCGAGGCCGACCTTGGCGCACAGGGGCTGCGGTGCCGTGCCCGGGCACGCCGTCCCGTCGCCGCCCCAGTAGGCGTTGTTGGGGAAGTTCGCGTACGCCTCGGCCCAGCCCGTCATGCCGGGATTGGTGGAGGCGTTGGGCCGCATGGCGCCGGGGGCACTCGTGCCGGGCTTCACGAGGCGGCCCGCACCCGGTGGCGGAATGTCGACCGCGGGCGCGGTGGGTGCCGGTGGGCTGATCGGCGCCCAGCCGGTGGCAGTGCGCTGCCGCGCCGGGACGAGGCTTTCCTCGAGCGTCCGCGTGCCGTTGGGGTTCGCGTACGTCTGGCTGTTCGCGGTGGTCAGAGCCGGTATCAGGACCCGCTTTCCGGTCGCCTTAGCCACCGCCTCAGGAGTTTGCGGCGATGCGGCGGCGTGCGCGGTGGTTGGAGGCGCCGTGGCATTTGCGGAGACCCGGCCCGGCATGACGACGCTGGCGGTGGTGGCAAGGCCGACGAGTACCGCGGCCATGCGTGATCGCAGAACGTTCACGAGATCCCTTCCCCCGTTGCGCCGATCAGGCGCGGCGCTGGTTACGCCGAGGGTGGCGCACGCACCTTCCAGAGCACTGCCACGGCGCTGCCACGCCACCCCCGAGGCCCTGCCCTTTATCTGTCATTCCGCTGTCACGGCTGCCACGCGGCCGCCGGAGGGCTCGGGCAGCAGGAAAGATCACGGCCGCGGAGGGAATCGGGCCAGGCGGAGCAGGGCGAGCACGCCTTCGGGCCCGTGGCTCTGGGCGACGAGGCCGAGCAGCAGTGCGATCACGCCGCCGACGGTGACTTCCAGCGTCTACACGGAAGCCAAGCCGGACGCTGAACGTGCCGCGGTTCCGCTGCCTTAGGCGCGGCGGCCCACTGCCGCATACATCGAGTACCGCGCCACATCGCCGCCGAGCGGGTCGGGGGCGGCCCCGCGGTCCGGGCGCCACAGGATCGTGTCGATGACGCCCGGCTCCAGCAGCTCGTACCCGCTCAGCAGGGCCTCGATCTCTGGCTTGCTGCGCAGCGTCATCGAGTGGCTGGCGTGCTTGTATACGTCGCGGATCCGGGCGACCGTTTGCGGGCGGTAGTCGCCGGTGCCGTGGCTGAGCGCGATGTAGGAGCCGGGGGCGCTCGCCTCCCGGTACGCGGAGATGATCCCGGCCGGGTCGTCGGCTTCCGGCACGAATGGGAGCACCAGGAATAGCAGCACCGCGACCGGTCGGCGCAGGTCGAGGAACCCGGTCAGTTCCGCGTTGCCGAGCACGCTCTCGGGGTCCCGCAGGTCGGCGTGCAGGAACCGGGCATACGGCACGTCGGACAGCAGGGTGCTGCCGTGCGCGTAGGCGACCGGGTCGCAGTCGACGTACAAGGTGCGCGCGTCCGGGTTGGCGGTGAATGCGACCTCGTGCACGTTGCCCGCGGTCGGGATGCCGGAGCCCAGATCGAGGAACTGATCGATCCCGCTCGCGGCCAGCAGCTTGACCGCGCGGTACAGGAACGCCCGATTCGCCACGGCGAACGCCCGCGCGTCCGGCCAGGCCTGCATCGCCTGCCGCGCCAGCTCGCGATCGGCGGCGAAGTTGTGCGACCCGCCGAGGTAGTAGTCGTACATGCGCGCCGCGGACGGCGTTTCGATGTCCACCTCGTCAGGAACCCAGACCGGCTGATGGTGCTGCTGCGACACGCCCGCTCCCCTCGCTCGCTGCCTGCCTCGCCCCGGCGGTCCGCCCGAACCGGCCTCTACGCACGGTGATCCTACGACCACGGAATCATGTGTACGTTCGCCGCCGCCCGGAGTGTCGCATCTGTGCCGCCGTGCCGAACCGTGATCATGCGTGCATCCGTCCGCGCCGGGACGACCGGCCTGCGCGGGGCGTCGTCATTTGCGTGAAGCCCTGCGGAAGCGACGGATGATTCGTACGCTGGAGGTGACTGCTTCGCGGACCCTGTCACGCGGCCCGCGAGCGGCAAGGCTTCATGCTCGTCTCCCGGCGGGCAGGGCCGTCGCGCGGACGTGTTCGCTCGAGTGCGGGCACGCGCCAGGGAGGGCGCGATGGAGAGTGGGCTAACGGACGGCGCGCGCGCAGCGGCGCAGGTCGGCGCGGGCCTGTCGTTCGCACGGCAGGTGCTCCGTGACAAGCAGGCGCTGTGGGGCGCCCTCGCGGGGGCCGTACCGGTCGCGGACGGACGCGGCGCGGCGCTCGCCCGCGCGGAAGAGCGCGTCGCGGGCATGAAGCGCATCGATCCCGACATCATCGACGGCAAGTGGCGCTACGACTCCGCCCGTGAGCGCGAGAGACAGTCGCTGACCAGGGAGATCATCGAGCGGGTCAATCCCGGCCCGTACGAGGATCCGCGCTTCATGGCCATGCTCGCCCGCCAGGCGGCGTCCGTGGAGCTGGCCGTGCGCGGCGGCATCGGCACGCAGGCCACAGCCGAGGTGCTCGAGCGGATCATCGTCGGCACGACCGGGGAGCCGCGCAGCGAGGCGTATTCCGAGCCGGTCGCCGCCGGCGTGGTCGTGGCCGTCTCCGGGGGAATGATGGAGTTCCTCTATCAGGGCGCGAAGGCCGTGGCGCTCGCATGGCCGCCGACGAATCCGGCGGCGGGTTACGCGCAGGGCGTCTCGGTGCTGCCGGAGCGCATCGAGGCCGCGCTCGCGACCGATCCGTACCCGATCGAACTGCTTCGCGACACCCTGACGGCGTGGCTGTACGAGGGCCGGCCGCGGGCGATCCACTCCAGGCTGCCCCCGGTAGAGGTGCACGCGCCGATCACGCTCCTGATCAACGGGGCCGAGCGCTTCATCCTCGCCCATGAATACGGCCACGCCCTCATCCACCATCTGCACGTCCTCGCCCCCGACGCGGCGGTGCCCGGCGACTGCTCCGAGGCGTGGCGGCGGGAGTTCGCCGCGGACGCCTTCGCGGTGCAGGCGGTCGTGGCCAGTTCGCGGACGCTGGACCGGCTGCCGGCGAACATGGGGCTGCTCGGGGCGATGCTGGCGATGAAGGCCTGCGAGATCTTCGACGAGGCGTTCGTGATCTCCGCGACGACGGGGGACCAACCGAAGGCGCCCGCCGTCAGCCTGAGCCACCCACCGTTCACGCAGCGCCGCGCACTGCTCGAAACCCTCTACGTCGCCCGGCACGACCGCAACCCCACGGCCGCACGGCTCGATCTGCCAGGCATGCGGGCCGGGAGCGACACCCTAGATCTGCTGTGGGCACGCGCGGCACCCGAAGTGGCCGCCGCGAAAGCAGGCCGCGTACCACACCCGATCTGGTCGGCCCCCGCTTCCTAACCCGCCGCCCGCACTCCGACAATTCGAAGGTTGATATGGCACAGACTCCTGCGGACACGCGCCCTCTGGAACAACCGCCTTACGAGCACTCGGTCGCGCCGAGCAAGAAGTTCCTGGATGTTCTGGCGCACGCTGCATGGCAGCCGTATCCGGCGTACAACATCATCGTTCTGGAAGCCGACTGCCCGGAGTGTAGCCACAAGAACGCAATCAACAAGGTCGTACCGACGGTGGGCACACTGCCGTTCCTCAGCACGTACGCCGCCGGCACCGGGCCGTCGCGCGCCTACGTGGAATGCGCGTGCAGTGAGAATCATGGAGCTCCGCCCGGCGAGAAGGGATGCGGGCGCTGGGCCATGATCGCCCCGCTGGCCAAAGTCTCCTTGGCCGACATCTCAGCGGCCGACGAGCCTGTGCCCACTGAGCCTTCCACAACCGGGCCCGTGGCCGAGGAAGGTGCGGGCGAGACGTCCGCGGCCGAGAGGGGAACCGGCGATGACGACTCTCACTGAGACGACCTTCACTGACGAGATCAAGTACTGGGATGCCAAAGCGCTCGACACCCAGCACACCATGCTCGCCACCATCCAGTCGTCCGCCGGCAAGTGGCAGGCCTCGATCGCCGCGTTCCTCGGCTTGTACGGCACCGTGGGATTCGTGATCGGGCCGAGCCAGCTCGCCAACCTCCCCGTGCACGGCTACGTGTTGCTTGGGGCCCTGATCGCATACGGCCTGGCGGGCGTCTTCGGACTGACCGCGCTCGCGCTGTCCAATCTCGCCGCCCAAGGCATTCCCAAGATCTTCAACCAGCCGATCGTCGGCGAATGGCTCAGCGAAAAGAGCACCGCTCGCGCCAGAACCGCGAGCACGCAACTCAGGTGGGGCATCGGCTTCGCACTCGTCGCAGGCCTGTTCGCCGTCGGCATCTCGGTGTTCCTGATCGTCACCGGCGCGCTCGCCGCGCGGCACTCGTCCGCGCTGGTCACCGGTCCGAGCGGGGCGTACTGCGGCCAACTGCAGGACTCCGACGGGACGCTGAGCCTCCTCCTGCCCGGCGGCAAGGTCGTCCCCCTCGCCGGAGCGTCGGTGACTCAGGTCTCTTCATGCCCTTGACCCCGCTTCCCCCGAAAGCGTGAATTCCGGGCGTACCGGCGAGTAAGTCAGGGCTCGACCCTTGCGGCGGGCACGCGCCCGCGCCAGGGTGGACGGCGGTTCACCCGCCGCGGCGGCGCCCCAGGGCGGGGGAAAAGCACAGCGCAGATCGGATCAGCTCACGCCGAACGGCCTCCGGCGTGAGAGCACGTGCGGAATTCGTCGAACCCACTTTTCAGGACGGGAACGTAACGCATGACCAAGCGATCTGTTCGTCTGCTCACCGCGCTCGCCGTGACGGCGGGCGCGGCCGCGGTCGCTTCGACCGCTCCGGCGGCCGCCACCGCGATCGGGCCGCACCAGTACTTCCAGGGCCTCGTCGACATGCGCACCACCGGCGCGACCATCGGTGTCCTGTGCGCCGGGGCGGCCAACGTCGGCCACCCGCTGCCCGACCAGACCGTCGCCGTGGAGCTCGTGCTCCCGCCGATCACCTCGACCTTGGGCTACACCGGCCTGGACGCCACCAGCATCGTCGCCTGGCTGAACTGGCCGTCGCCGGTCGCGCCGCCGCCCGTCAAGGTCGCCGACTTCACCGACTACGGCACCGCGGCGATCCCGGTGAACATCACGGTCCCCTGCTCCGGCACCGGCGTGATGTCGTTCGTGCCCACTCCCGACGTCGGCGGACGCGTGTCAACGGTCGACGTCACCTTCATCAACATAGGGGCCTGACACCGCTGACCGCCCCGTCCGGAACCGGCTTCGGCCCGGTTCCGGACGGGGCGGTCGCGCGTCGCGTCGCGGTGCGTGGCGGCCCGGTTCACGCTCCGGACTGAAGTGACCACGCTCCGGTGATTCGGCCGTCGGCCTCGGGGTACTGATCGACCGCGGCCCCAAGTCATCCGATGATCGACTCTCGGCGCGGACCGCCATTGCAATTTTCGTTACAAAGAGTTCACCAAGCATTCTTGGCAGACTCCATACATCCAGCCCGTTGTGGCCCCTTGAGCGGCGCCCTACCCTCAAGGCACATTCGTTGTCTCAGTAAACAAAGCCGTAAAGGGGCGGCACCATGCCGATTTCACGTCGGAGGTTTATCACTTCAACCCTGGCCGGTTCGGCGCTCACAGCGGTCGCCGGCACGGAGCTGGTGTCGGCGCTCACCAGCTCCGCGCAAGCGGCCAGCCCGGCCGGGGACGTAGTAGGCAAGATCACCGTGGGGTATCAGGGCTGGTTCGCGTGCATCGGGGACGGTGCGCCGATCAACGCGTGGTGGCACTGGAGCCAGAACGAATCGCAGGCCCCGTCGCCGGGCAACACCAACATCAAAGCCTGGCCGGACCTGCGCGAGTACGCCAACGGCTATCAGACCGCTTACGCGAACTTCAACAGCGGCGCGCCCGCGACGCTCTTCTCGTCGTACGACCAGCAGACGGTCAACGCGCATTTCCGGTGGATGCAGCAGTACGGCTGCGACACAGCGGCCTTGCAGCGGTTCGACCCGAACGGCGGCGAAGGGCCGACGCGCAACGCGGTCACCGCGATGGTCCGGAACGCCGCCGAGGCCTACGGCCGCAAGTTCTACATCATGTACGACGCGTCGGGCTGGACGAACATGGCCAGTGAGATGCCGGCGGACTGGACGAACGTGATGTCGCAGTACACGTCCTCGCCGGCGTACGCGCGTCAGAACGGCAAGCCGGTGGTGGGCATCTGGGGCTTCGGCTTCAACGACGCGAACCATCCATGGGATCCGACCAGCTGCCTGAACGTCATCAACTTCTTCAAGTCTCAGGGCTGCTATGTGATGGGCGGCGTGCCCACCTGGTGGCGCACCGGGGTCAATGACTCCAGGTCGGGCTATCTGGGCGTCTACAGCGCGTTCAACATGATCTCGCCGTGGATGGTGGGCCGCATCGGCACCGCCGCCGACTCGGACAACTTCTACAACCTCGCCAACGTCGGCGACCAGCAGTACTGCAACGGCAACGGCATCGACTACCAGCCCTGCGTCCTGCCCGGTGACGTGTCCGCCCGCCAGCGCGCGCACGGCGATTTCATGTGGCGGCAGTTCTACAACATGGTGCGGGTCGGCGCGCAGGGCATTTACATCTCGATGTTCGACGAGTACGGCGAGGGCAACCAGATCGCGAAGACCGCCGAGGACACCAACATGGTCCCCTCCGGCTCCGGCCTGTGGGCGCTCGACGAGGACGGCACGCCCTGCTCCTCGGACTACTACCTGCGGCTCACGGGCGACGGCGGCCGCATGCTCAAGCGGCAGATCGCGCTCACCCCCACCCGGCCGACGCCGACGACCCTGCCGGCCGCCAGCACGCTGGCCGTGGTGAGTCTGCGCTCGATGGCCAACAACATGTACGTCACGGCCGAGAACGCCGGCGCGTCGTCACTCATCGCCAACCGCACCGCGATCGGCCAGTGGGAGCAGTTCGACCTGCTCGACGCAGGCGGCGGCAACATCGCCCTGCGCGCCCACGCGAACAACATGATCGTCACCGCCGAGAACGCCGGCGCGGCCGCGCTGATCGCGAACCGCACCGCGATCGGCCAGTGGGAGACGTTCCGCCTGACCCAGAACTCGAACCACACCATCAGCTTCTACGCCATGGCCGACGACCGGTACGTCACCGCCGACAACGCCGGCGCGTCGCCGCTGATCGCGAACCGGACGGCGATCGGCCAGTGGGAGGAGTTCGAACTCATCACCAACTAAGGGCTCGCATTTCGCATCCGACCGCCGGTCGGGAGACGCATCTGTCTCCCGACCGGCGATGCGGCGGCGAGCAAGCCGTTCGGGCTGACGTACGCAGCGTTTGTCAGGTGTGGCAGACGGTCCCGGCGGCGGGCAGCGTGCCGTCGGCGAGGTAGCGGTCGATGGCCGCCGCGGCGCACGTCGAGTCGTCGAAGGCCCCGTGGCCGTCGAGGTCAGCGGTGATCAGCCGGCTGCCGTCGAGTCTGTCGGCGACGTCCCGGGACCACGCGTACGGACTGATGGGGTCGCCGGTGGTCGCGGTGATCAGGATGCTCGATGTCGGATTCACCTCGCCGGGCAGGGCGAGCGGTGACTGCGTCGCGTGCCAGCCGACGCAGCCGGCCATCGCCTCCCAGGCCAGCGACACGCCGCCGGTGTGCGGGGCCGACCACTCGACCTGTTGGGCAAGCCGGCGCAGCTGCGGAAAACCGGCGGGTGCTGGCGAGTCGGCGCAGGTCTGGGCGCGGCTGGCGGTGTAGTCCGGGTCGGAGTATGTCATCGCGGCGATGGCGGCCAGCGTCGAGCCATCGCTGTTGGCCGCCTCGGCGATGCCGCCGGCCAGGCTGCTCCAGGCGAACGGATAGCCGACCAGGAACTGGCCGACCGCGATGCGGATTTCCGCGCCGGTGAGCGGCCTCGGCGGCGTCGATCCGTCGGACACGCCACCCCTGTCGGCCCGCGCCACCACCTGGTCGAGGACTTTGCCGGCGTCCTGTCCGTGCAGCGCGCATTCGCTCAGTGTCGTCTGCGCGCACCAGTCCGCGAAGTGTTCGAACGCTGTTTCTTCGGCTGAGGCGGCGTCACGTGCGCGGGTAGACGCCGAGCGGTAGGGATCGACCGTGGCGTCCAGGACGACGCGTCCGGTGCGGGCGGGATAGGTCGCGGCGTAGGCGGCACCGACTTCGCCGCCGACGACCTGGCCCAGGTAGTCCAGCCTTTGCTGACCAAGCGCCGAACGCAGGGCGTCGAGATCGCGCACCTGATCGCGGATGCCCATGTGGGAGGCGAGGCCCGTCGCGCCATGGCAGCCGAAGAAGACGGCGGCGTTGCGCACCAGGAGGCGGTCGTATGCGCTCTCCGTGGCCGGGAAGCTGGAGACCATCGGATCGTGTCCGGAGACCGGGCATGTCAGGCCCGCGCTACCACCGAGCCCTCGCGGGTCGAAGACCACGATGTCCTTGGTGGCGTGCGTGCGGGGCAGCCGGGAGAGGTAGTTCGCGCCGTGCCCGAGGAAGAACGAGAGCTGCGAACCGCCGAAGCCGGTCAGGTCCTCGGAATCCGCGACCACGGTGCCGGTGGACTTCCCCGTGGCGGGGATCCGCAGGAGCGCGAGATCGATCGCCGGCCCCTCGGGTGCCGCCGAGTCCACCGGCACGCTTAAGGTGCCGCACAACGCGTGGTAGTCCACCGCCGCAGGCTGCGGGCACGGTCCCCAGTTGATCGCCTCGCGCGGCGGTGCCAGAGCCGATCCCGCCATCGCGGGTGGGCCTATGACGAGAAGGGCTCCAGTAACGAGGGCGCCTACGGCTGTAGACACTGCGCTCCAATGTGCGCGCGCGCCGGCGTTCGCTCCCGGCGTGGAGGTACGACGCATTGCCATCTCCCCGTTGGTGTTTGACGATCAAACAACGGAAACGGTAGTAGTGTTGTGTTTGACCGTCAAACATTCTGGAGCGTTTGACGGTAAAACGTCTTGGAGGATCGGATGCCGCCGGACCGGGCGTCGCTGACCGCGGCCGTGGGCGCCGCGCTGGCGGACCTGCAGGCCGCCTACGACGACCGCGACCGGGCGCTGGCCGAGGCGCTCGGGATCAACCGCACCGACCTGCGCTGCCTCGACCTGATCGTGCGCGGCGGCCCGCAGACCGCCACCGAACTCGGCGCCCGGCTGCATTTGACCCGTGGCTCCATGACCACGCTGATCGACCGGCTCGAACTGGCCGGCTACGTCGAGCGGCAAGACGACCCCCACCACGGCCGACGCAAGCTGGTGACTCCGACCGAGACCCTCTTCGAAGCCCTGAGGCCGCTGCTCAAGGCGGCCGTCGACAATGGGCACGCGCGGCTGGCGAAATACAAGGTCGCCGAGCTGCAGCTCATCTTCGACTTCCTGCGGGACACGCTCAGCGGCCAAAGCGCCGTCGTCGAGGCAATCCGCGCGGTGGGACTGCGCTCCCCCGAATCCCAGGCCGCGCCGCTTCCCAGATAGCCGGCGGCGCGGGCCCGCATACGACATGCGGATGAGTTCGGGCTAGCCGGAAGCGGATCGTCCGGAACCGGTTCTAGTGTGATATCCATGACCGAGTTCCGCGAGCAGGACCTTTCGGGTGCGCATTTCGAGCACGTACGCCTTCAGGGCGCCACCTTCTCGAAGGTGGGATTCCAAGACGCGACCCTGCGCCACGTCGACCTGACCGGGCTGCGGATCCGCGGCGCTCTTCTCCAGAAGAGCCGGCTGCGCGGTGTCGAACTGATCGACGTCGAGATCAGCGGCGAGTTGGAGAACGTCGTCGTCAACGGCGTCGACATCGCGCCGCTCGTAGATGCCGAACTCAACCGCCGCATGCCCGAGCGGGCGAAGATGCGCCCCGACGACGCCGACGGATTCCGCGAGGCGTGGGCGATCCTGGAGCGGCTATGGGAGGGCACCGTCGCCCGCGCGGAGACATTCCCCGAGGAAATGCTTCACCTCGGCGTCGACGACGAGTGGTCCTTCATCCAGACCTTGCGGCACCTCAACTTCGCCACCGCGGCCTGGGTGGAGCGGATGATCCTCGGCAGCGCGTCGCCCTGGCACCCGCTGGACCTGCCGTGGGACGAGGCGCCCGGGTGGGAGGGCATTCCGTGGGACCGCGAGGCGCGCCCGTCACTCGACGAGGTGCTCGCGATCCGGCGCGCCCGCCAGGCCACGGTCCGCGGCGTCATCGAGTCGCTCACCGACGGGCAGCTCGCCACCGGGGTGACCCGCACCGAACCCGGCTGGCCGCAGCTCGAGGACTTCCCCTTCCTCGAATGCCTCCACATCGTCGTGAACGAGGAGTGGGAGCACCGGCTCTACGCCGAGCGCGACCTGACCGAGTTGGAGAAAGGGAACTGACGATGGATGTCCTGCTCATCGCCGGGCTGTGGCTCGACGGCTCCGCCTGGGACGAGGTCGTGCCGGAGCTCGAGCGGCTCGGCCACCGCCCGGTGCCGATCACCCTCCCCGGCCAGGGCGACGGAGCTGCGTCCGCCACGCTTGAGGACCAGGTGGCGACGGTGCTCGCCGCCGTGGACTCGGCTGCCGACCGGCCGATGGTGGTGGGACACTCCGCCTCCAGCACGCTGGCGTGGCTGGCTGCCGACGCGCGACCGGAGCGGGTCGCGAAAGTGGTGCTCATCGGCGGCTTCCCGGGCCGCGACGGCACACCCCACGCCGATTTCTTCGAAATCAAGGACGGCGTCATGCCCTTCCCCGGCTGGGGCCCGTTCGAGGGCCCGGACAGCGCCGACCTCGACGAGGAGGCGAAGGAGCGCCTGGCGTCCGCCGCGATTCCCGTGCCCGAGAAGGTGGCCAACGGCGTGGTGCGGCTGGTGGACGAGCGGCGCTTCGACGTCCCGGTCGTCGTCGTGTGCCCTGAATTCACCCCCGCCCAGGCCCGGGAGTGGATGGCCGCCGGTCAGATCCCCGAGCTCGCCAAGGCCGAGAACGTCGAATTCGTCGACATCGACTCGGGCCACTGGCCGATGTTCACCAAGCCCGGCGAACTCGCCCGCATCATCGCCGCGGCCGCCGCGGCCTGAGCGGGCGCACACTGGAACGATCACAGCGCAAGAGGATGGGAGGGGATACCCGGTGTCCTACACGATCCGGCCGCTGGACTCCTCGACGTGGGACGCGTTCGCCGAACTCGTCGAGCGCAACAACGGGATCTTCGGCGGGTGCTGGTGCATCGGTTACCACCCGGAAGGCCGCGTGAAGGGGATCGACCACCGCACGGCCAAGGAGGACCGGGTACGCACGGACCGCGCGCACGCCGCGCTCGTCCTCGACGAAGACGGCGTCGCGCAGGGATGGTGCCAGTACGGCAGTCCCGTGGAGCTGCCCGGCATCAAGCACCGGCGCGAGTACGAGAAGGATGCGCCGCCGCTGCCGAACTGGCGGATCACCTGCTTCTACGTCGACACGAAACACCGCGGACGGGGCGTCGCGCGAGCGGCACTCGAAGGCGCGCTCGACCAGATCGCGCACGCCGGGGGCGGGCTGGTCGAGGCCATCCCCGAGGTGACCGCCGGCCGCGAGGCGCCTGGCCGCTTCCTGTACAGCGCGACCGTCGAACTCTTCGAGCAGTTCGGATTCGCCCGCGGTCGGCAGGTCGGCAAGCACGCGTGGATCGTGAGCAGGAAGGTCGAGCCGGTGTGACGTCGGCCGGTATGAATCAGACGGCATGAATTAGTCGGTATGAAATCAGACAATATGAAAGGGTGACGCCACCGAGGCGCCCCGCTTGACCGCCGCACCGATCCCGTCGCCCGCGGGCACCGATCGCACCCCGTGACCCGTTGAACGCGCGGGTGTCGTAGCCTGCTGCTTGACTGTTCGCATCGCGGGGCAGTCCGCGACGGGGATCTGGTAGGGCGGGCGGAGGCGGAATGGCTGCGATTTCGGCCGAGGGGCTGGTGAAGGTCTACCACTCCGGCGGCAAGGATGTGCGCGCACTGGACGGGGTGGACCTAGAAGTGCCACAGGGCACGGTGCTGGGCCTGCTCGGGCCGAACGGCGCCGGCAAGACGACGACGGTGCGGGTGCTGACCACGCTGCTGCGGCCGGATGCCGGGCGGGCGACGGTTCTCGGCATCGACGTCGCCAAGCATCCGCAGCAGGTGCGCGAACGGATAGGGCTGTCCGGCCAGTACGCCGCCGTGGACGAGAACCTGACCGGCCGGGAGAACCTGGTGATGGTCGGCCGGCTGTACCACGTCGGCCGCGAGGCCGCCCGGCGGCGCGCGTCCGAGCTGCTCGACCAGTTCGACCTGACGGAGGCCGCCGACCGTCCCGCGAAGACGTACTCCGGCGGGATGCGCAGGCGCCTCGACCTGGCCGCCGCGCTCGTCGTGCGGCCCCCGGTGATGTTCCTGGACGAGCCCACCACCGGGCTCGACCCGCGCACCCGCATCGCCATGTGGGACGTGATCGCGCAGCTGGTGCAGGGCGGCGCGACCCTGCTGCTGACGACGCAGTACCTCGAGGAGGCCGACCGGCTCGCCGACTCGATCGTGGTCGTCGACCACGGCAAGGTCATCGCGCGCGGCACCGCCGACGAGCTCAAGTCCAAGGTCGGCGGCGAGCGGCTGCACACCGTCATCCACGATCCGGAGCACGTGGCGCAGGCGGCCGCGCTGCTGGCGCGCATGGCCGGGACCGAGCCGCGCGTCGAGGAACGCACCCGGGAGCTGCTGGTCTCGGTCAGCGGCGGCGCGAAGTTCCTGGTCGAGACGATCCGCGAGTTCGACGCCGCCGGAATCACGGTGGACGACATCGCGCTGCGCCGCCCGACCCTCGACGACGTGTTCCTTTCGCTGACCGGCCGCGCCGCCGAAGAATCCGAGAACGCCGAGACGGAAGCCGGTGACGCCCGATGACCCTCGCCTCGTCCAGCGCGGCGGACGCCGCGACGCCCGGGATCACCCCGTCCGGCCTGGTCAGCCGCCCCATGCCGGGGATCGCCGGGGCGTTCTACGACGGCTGGGTGGTCACGCTGCGCAATCTGCGGCGGATGACGCGCATCCCGGAGATGGTGGTCTTCGCCACGATCCAGCCGATCATGTTCGTGCTGCTGTTCGCGTTCGTGTTCGGCGGGGCGATCCCGGTCGGCGGCGGGGGCCAGCACGCCTACCGCGAGTATCTGCTGCCGGGCATCTTCACCCAGACCCTCGCCTTCACCACCGGCACCACCGCCGTCGGGCTGGCCGACGACCTGCACAAAGGACTGGTGGACCGGTTCCGCTCGCTGCCGATGGCGCGGTCCGCGGTCCTGGTCGGCCGCACGGTGGCCGACTGGCTCCAGAACATCCTGGTGCTCGCGATCATGGCGCTGTGCGGTCTGGCGGTCGGCTGGCGGGTCCACGACGGCGTGCTCAAGGGCGTCGCCGGGATCCTGCTGGTGATGCTCTTCTCCTACGCGATGAGCTGGATCGGGGCGGTGATCGGCCTGTCGGTCAGCACCCCCGAGACGGCGAACACCGCCGGGTTCATCTGGCTGTTCCCGGTCACGTTCGTCTCCAACGCGTTCGTGCCCACCGGCTCGCTGCCCGGATGGCTCCAGCCGATCGCCGAGTGGAACCCCATCTCGTCGACCGTCCTCGGCCTGCGCGATCTGTTCGGCAACCCGTCCGGATACCACCCGCCGACCAACCCCATCCCGGACGTCTTCCCGATGCAGCACCCGGTGATCACCTCGCTGATCTGGTCCGCCGTCATCCTCGCGGTGTTCGTGCCGCTGGCGGTCCGCAAGTACCGCTCCGTCGCCGCATAGGCGGAACGCCGCAGGCGCGCACAGCTACGTGAATTCGCACTTCAGACACCTGGCACGAGCGTTCAGCGCGGCCGGGCGGATGGGCCCAAACCGGACTTAAGTTCGAACGCTGAAAATTGGCGGCGACCGGCGTCCGAGGTCCGCTGGAGGGTGCGGCGATGAATCACGAGCCCGCGCACGACAACTATGTCGTGTACCTGTTGAGCAAGCTTGCGGAGCGCGGCGAGCGCGACGCGATCCACTTCGGCGATCAGCGGATCAGCTCCGGTGAAGCCCGCGCCATGGTTCTGCGACTGGCCTCGTACTTCCAGGCGGCCGGGGCGCGGCCGGGTGACGGTATCGCGTTGTTCAGCCGCAACCGGCCGGAGGTGCTGCTCGTCAAGCTGGCCGCGCACCTGATCGGCTGCCGGCTGGTCTTCGTGCCGCCGCAGCCCGGCGACGACGAGCTGAGCGGCTACGTCGAGCACGCGGGCATCCGCATCCTGGTCTACGACGCCGCCTTCGCCTCGCGGGTGGCGCGGATCCTGGCCACCGTCGAGGTCCCGATCGCGCTCAGCCTGGGCGAGGATCCGCCCAGGACTGATCTGGCGGCCTGGCTCGCGGCCGCCGACGGGCCGGGCCTGGACCCCGCCGCCGCGGCGCCCGCCTCCGAGATCGCGACGATCCTCTACACCGGCGGGGCGACCGGCAACCCGAAGCTCGTCATGCACCGCAGCCGGTACTACCGCGGACTGCTCGAACTGTCGAAGGTGAACGTCAGCCACGCGGCCGACAAGAAGTTCCTGGTCTGCACCGAACTCACCCACACCAGCGGTCATCTGAGCTCGCTGATCGGGGTGATGACCGGCCAGACCATCGTGCTGATGGAGGAGTTCGACGGGGCCCGCGCGCTCGCCCTCGTGGCCGACGACCAGATCACCTCGATGACCGTCGTCCCGCCGATGCTCTACGAGATCCTCGACGCGACCGCGGCGACCAGTTCGCCGGGCAGCCACTCGACGCTCGAGGCGATCTACTACGGCGGCTCCTCCCCCGCGCCGTCCCGCATCCGCAAGGCGATCGAACGGTTCGGGCCGATACTCCACCAGTTCTACGGGGCGACCGAACACGCGGTCGTCTCCCGGCTCGGCGCCGACGAGCACGATCTCGCCAGGCCGCACATCCTGGAAAGCTGCGGACGCCCGGTCCCCGGCGTCGAGGTCGAGGTGCGCGACGCGGCGGGAAAGTGCCTTGGCCCCGGCCAGGTGGGCGAGCTGTGCGTCCGCGGCGACATGATGATGGACGGATGCTGGGGAGCGCCGGCCGGCTCGGCGGACTCGCTCGCCGACGGCTGGTTCAAGAGCGGTGACCTCGGCTATCGGGACGAGGACGGGTACATCTACCTCGTGGACCGGATCAAGGACATCATCATTCCGGGCCTGACCTCGGACAACGTCTACTCCCGGCTGCTGGACGACTTCCTGGTGTCCCTTCCGGAGATCAGGGACGCGGCCGCCGTCGGCATCCCGGCCGTCGACCAGCGCGAGACGGTGCACGTCTTCCTGGTCTTGCATGACCCCGCCTCGTTCGACTTCGAAGACCTGCAGCGGAAAGTCACCCGGCAGCTCGGCGAGATCTACGAGCCGAAGTCGTATTCGGCGCTTTCGGCGCTGCCGCGCACGAGCGTGGGCAAAGTCGACAAGCGGGCGCTGCGCGCGCGGTTCGTCACGGCGTGCATCGTCTAGGCATGCACCGTCTAGAACGCGACCGCCGCGGCGCACGTCAATCGCTTCAAGGTCGCGCGCGCGGCCGCGTGTCGCGCACGGCATGCTGGTGGGCTCGGACACAGTGGGCTCGGACACTGCGAGCCGGTCGAAGCCGGAAGCCGGAGAATGAGGTGGGTCGATGGCCGGGCCGCTGCGCGGGCTGCGGGTGGTGGAGCTGGCCGGGATCGGTCCGGCTCCGCACGCGGCGATGGTGCTGGCTGACCTCGGCGCAGACGTCGTGCGGATCGAACGTCCGCCATCGGCATCCGGGACCGGCCTTATCGGGCGCGCACAGCAGCAGGGCCGGGGCACTCGCACGGTGGCCGCGGACCTCAAGACTTCAGACGGGCGCGATGCCGTGCTGCGGCTCGCCGCGAAGGCCGACGTGCTCATCGAGGGTTACCGGCCGGGTGTCGCAGAGCGGCTCGGCGTGGGCCCCGAACAGTGCCGGGCGGTGAACCCCCGGCTGATCTACGGCCGGGTGACCGGTTGGGGCCAGACCGGCCCGCTGGCTCACCACTCAGGTCACGACATCAACTACATCGGTCTCACCGGAATCCTCAACGCCATCGGCCGGCGGGGCGAGCGGCCGGTACCCCCGCTGAACCTGGTCGGCGACTACGGCGGCGGCTCGATGCTGCTGCTCGTGGGAGTGCTCGCCGCGCTGTGGGAGCGCGAGCGCTCGGGCGAGGGGCAGGTGGTGGACGCCGCGATGGTGGACGGGGCTGGTCTGCTCGCCCACTTGGTCTGGGCGATGTACGGCGGCGGCGATTGGACCGCCGAGCGCGGCGCGAACAGTCTGGACGGCGGCGCGCCCTTCTACGACACGTACGAGTGCGCGGACGGACGATACGTCGCGGTCGGCGCTTTGGAGCCCCAGTTCTACGCCGCGCTGCTGCATGGCCTCGGACTCGACCCGGCCGAACTGCCTGAGCAGTGGGACCGAACCGGCTGGCCAAGGCTGCGGGACCGGTTCACCGCGGCGTTCCTCGCCCACCCACGCGACCATTGGGCCGGGGTATTCGGCGATGTCGATGCCTGCGTCACGCCGGTGCTCTCGTTCGACGAGGCACCGCGGCATCCGCACCTGGCCGACCGCCACGCGTTCGTCGAACTCGACGGAGTCACCCAGCCGGGGCCCGCGCCCAGGTTCTCCCGGACGGTTCCGGACATTCCGGCGGCAGGACGGGATTCCGGCGGCGGTATCGACGCCGTGCTCGCCGACTGGCAGGCCTGAGCCGGGCTCGCCGCGGGTGTGCGTTCCGCCGCGTGGGACCTACCGAGGCCCGGCGGAACCGCGCTGTTCGTCGACGATCGCGCGAAGGTGCTCGATGACGGGGACGGCGGCCGCGAGCGTCGCCGCCTCGTCGGGCGATAGCTTCTCGAGCGCCTGGGAGAAGGTCTGCGCACCGGCTTCGCGGCGGGCGCGGACGTACGCGGAACCGGCGTCGGTGATGGCGACCATGACGACGCGCTTGTCCGCTGGGTCCCGGCGGCGTTCCACAAGCCCAGCGCGCTCGAGCGTGGTGACCATCGCGGTCACAGAGGGCTGGGCGACCCCCTCGGAGGCGGCCAAGTCGGTGATGCGGCGCGGGCCGATGCGGCTGAGCGTGGCGAGGGCCGACAGCGAGGTGAGGCTCATGTCCCGCGGCGTGCGCCGGATGAACGACGCCAGCAACTCGTAGACGGCGGTGGCCGCGCGGAGCCGGTCGGGGGCGGCTACCGGATCGCGGGTGGTGCTTCTACTGCTCACGCTGCGAAGCATAGTCCGGCGGCGCAGCTCAGCCACTTGCATTGATAGTATATATAGAGTCTCTATATTATTGACGGGTGCGAGCCGGCCCAGGACGACGGGAGAACGAGTGAAGACGAGTGAGGCGGGCGGCGAGGCGACGGCCGTGGCAAGTCTTTTCCGGCAGCCGAAGGCGGTCTGGGCGGTGGCGTTCGCCTGCGTGATCTCCTTCATGGGGATCGGCCTGGTCGACCCGATTCTGCCGTCGCTGGCGTCGGGGCTGCACGCCAGCCCGAGTCAGGTGGAGCTGCTGTTCACCAGCTATCTGGTGGTGACCGCGGTCGCGATGCTGATCACCGGATGGGTGTCCAGCCGGATCGGCGGCAAGCGCACCCTGATCATCGGCCTGGTGCTGATCGTCGTCTTCTCCGCGACGGCGGGCGCGAGCGACGGCATCGGGCAGATCATCGAGTTCCGCGCCGGCTGGGGTCTGGGCAACGCCCTGTTCATCGCGACCTCGCTGGCGGTCATCGTCGGCTCGGCGAGCGGCGGGTTCAGCGGCGCCATCATGCTCTACGAGACGGCCCTCGGGGTCGGCATCGCCTGCGGTCCGCTGCTCGGCGGCCTGCTGGGCAACGTCAGCTGGCGCGGGCCGTTCTTCGGTGTCGCGGCGCTGATGCTCATCGCGCTGGTGGCCACCGCCGTGCTCGTGCCCCCGACCCCGCGTCCGGAGCGACGCTCGGCCATCAGCGAGCCGATCAAGGCACTGCGGCACCGCCCGCTGGCCATCACCAGCGTGACCGGCCTGCTCTACAACTGGGGCTTCTTCACCATCCTCGGCTACGCCCCCTTTCTGATGCACCTGTCGCCGCTGCGGCTCGGCGCCGTCTTCTGCGTCTGGGGCGTGCTCGTCGCGATCTTCGCGGTCTTCGGCGCGCCATGGCTCCGGGCGCGCTTCGGCACCGCTCGCACGCTGTACGGCAGCATCCTGCTGATGGCCGTGGACTGCCTCGTCATCGGCCTGTTCCCGGACCACCGGGCGACCGTGGTAGCCGCGACGATCGTGGCAGGGATCTTCATCGGCACCAACAACACGCTGGTGACCACGGCGGTGATGAGCATCGCGCCGGTGCCGCGCCCCGTCGCCTCGGCCACCTACGGCTTCGTCCGGTTCATCGGCGGCGGCCTGGCACCGTTCGCGGCGGGCAAGCTTGCGGAGCACTACAGCGTCCACGTGCCCTTCATCGTCGGCGCGGTCGCCATCGCGGCTGCGGCCGCCACACTGACCACGGTGCATCGCGCATTGGACAACGCGGACCGCGAGGAGGCGCACCCGGGACCGTCCCACGTCCGCCAGGACGCCGAACGCGCGGTGCGCGAGGCGCCCGGACTGCCCGAGGAGGCGGTGCTCGCCGAAGAGGCGCTGCTCGAGGACCGCAGGCTCGGCGGCGCCCCGGTCGAGCACTGGTCGCGACCGTGAGCGTCCGGGGGAGCCGTTGCCCGGTCGCCGCCGTGCCCTGATGCCGGCCGGGCCTCGGCGGGAACGATTCAGGACATGTGCTTGGCGAACCACTCGAGCATCGGCTGCGGGCGGCGCTGGAATTCCAGGTAGCCGTCGAACCGGGCGGTCGTGCCCTCGATCCACTGGAGCTTCTTCTCGGCGATCGGGATGTTGTCGAACATCGTCTGCACGTCGCTCGGGTGGGTCAGGATGTCCTCGCGCACCTGGTAGAGGAAGGTCGGGACCCGGACGCTCTTGGCCCACTCACGCACGTTCCGCTGTGCGAAGCCGACGCTCGTGCGCATGAGGACGTGCCGGTCGAGATCGTCGACGCGGTCGCCCAGCCCCAGCGCGGCGAGTCTGCGCTCGACGATGGTCCGCCCGGTGACCGGCTGGGGCGCGACAAGGCACCGGACTTCGTCGAACGCCTCAGGGAACTGCGTCATCGCGGCGAAGGTGGAGCTCGCGCCCATGCAGCGGCTGAACAGGCCGATCGCCGCCGTCCGAGTGTCCTCGCGGGTGCGCGCATACCTCAGCGAGCCCACGATGTCCCGGGCCTCGAAGACCCCGCCGGTGGTGACGCCGCCGTTGGCGGCCCCGCTCAGACCGTGATTGCGCAGGTCGTACGCCAGGACGTGATACCCGGCGTCGTGCAGGATCCGGTAGTCCGGCACGAGGTCGACCTCGAAGCCGTTGCCGCTGGGCGCCCAATCCGACCGCCACGGCTCCAGGTGCGCGGGCATGCCGGATCGGTTGAAGCCCATCGGGTGGTTCGCGATGATCAGCTTGTCCGAGCCGGGCGCCGGGATGAACCAACCCTCCAAAGGCACCCCGTCCCGCGAGGGGAAGGTGACGTCCTCGTAGTCGAGCCCGAGCTCGGACGGCGAGTGCAGGATCGGCGCACGTCGCAGGACACTGAATCCGTCGGCGAACCGCCGCAACATCTGATCGATCTGCTCCTCGGTCCGCACGGGAGCCTCGTGTACGTCAGCCATCTGCTTTCCCCTTCACCCGTTGCTGCGACGACGCCCGTTGAACTGGGTTGTTAGCGACCGTCCGCTCGAACGCTCCCCAGTCAACCCGCCGGCGCGCGGGATCTGAAGGATCAATCCGGTCCGGATTGATACCCTGGAGATATGAGTGAGCTGGAGGTCCGCCAGCTGCGGTACTTCGTGGCGGTCGCCGAGGAACTGCACTTCGGGCGCGCCGCGGAGCGACTCGGCATGGCGCAGCCGCCGCTGTCCCGGGCGATCCGCGAGCTGGAGCGCCAGCTGGGCGTGCGGCTGCTGGAGCGGACCACACGCCAGGTCACCCTCACTCCCGCGGGGCAGGTGCTGCTGCGTGACGCCCGTGCCGCGCTCGACGCGGTCGCCGCCGCCGACCGGCGGGCCCGGCACGCGGGGGCGCAGACGCCGACGCTGCGTCTCGCCCTCAAGGCCGACTACGATGCCGGACTGCTGCCCCGGATCCTCGCCGCCTACGAGCACGAGGACGCCGCGTTGCCGGTCGAACTGGTCCACGGCGGGCGCGGCGAGCAAGCATCCGCCCTCCGCGACGGCCGGGCGGACGTCGCACTCGTCTCCACCCCCTTCGACGAGCGCGGCCTCGACATCGAGCCCTTAGTCACCGAGCCACGCCTCGTCGCGCTCGCCGCGACCGACCCGCTCGCCGCGCGGACGTCGCTGCACCTGGCAGACCTGGCCGGTCGGAAGCTTCCCGACGGGTCCGCCGCCGAACTGGGCGGCCACCCGCCGTCCGCCGGCCGCGACTCTCGCGTCGGCGGGGTCCAGCCTCCGGCCGGCGCCGCGCGGCCCCATCTGGACATCGCGCAGATCTTCAACCTGATCGAGGTCGGCGACGTCGTCTGGCTCCCGCCCGTCTCGATCGCCCGCCTGCACCCCCGCCCGCACATCGTCTACCGGACCGTGACGGACCTCGGGCCGACCACGCTCACCGTCGCGTGGCCGCGAGACAGCCGCTC
>NZ_DASZGI010000316.1:0-26488 GCF_035938995.1 Actinocrinis sp. | reverse complement strand
CCAGCGCTCTTGGCTCGCTCCCAGATCGGCGTTGACCACCTGCGTGCCGGTGCGGAACGCGTCCATGCAGGGGCCTGCGTCGGCCTGCAACTCGAACAGCTCCAGCAGGCGCGCGCTCTCGGTGGACGCGGCGGTGGCGTGTAGTTGCCCGTGCTGGTCGGCGAGCATCAGCCCCGCGGCGTCCACGTCGAGCAGCTGCACGCAGCGTCCGGCCACGGTGTGCAGGAACTCGATCACGTCGAAGTCGTCGACGAGAGTGTCGGCGGCTTCGACGAACGCATCGATCAGTTGTTCTTCACGGGTCATGGTCACACCCTCACGATAGGCCCGAAGGGGCGTCGCGGGCAGCGCTGCATCACTCACGGCAGTCCTACCGGTCGTGATCGTCGAAGCGCAGGCGGCGGCCTACGACATCGGTGGCGACCTCGGCGATCAGGCGGCCGTCGGCGTAGGCGTACGCGCGCAGTCGCACCAGGGCCTCGGCCAGGCTCACCCCGAGCTGCACGCTGATCATCCCGGTCGCCTGGTGCACCTCGGCCCGGTAGGTCGCGGGCCGCGCCCAGCCCGGCCGCGGCCCGTCGTCGGCGGACCCGGCCCGGCCGGTCCCGGCCGACTCCCGGTGCAGCAGCAGGAGGGTGACCGCGTCGGCCAGGGCGAAGGCGTCCGCGAGCGCGCCGTCGACCAGCGGCCCGGCCATGGCGCGGTGGGCCAGCAGCGCACCGACGCTGATCGCCCCGATCCGAAGCGGCAGCGCGAACACCGCGCGCACCCCCAATTCGGCGGCGGCCGGGACGAACACCGGCCAGCGCGCCGACGCGGCGTCCAGGTCCGGAACCAGGACGGGCGCCCCGGCGGCGGCGTCCAGGCCGGGGCCTTGGCCGAGGGTGAACTGCAGGTCCTCCATCGCGACGCCGACCGCCTCCTGGCCCCAGGACAGCACCAGGCCCGACGGTCCGGTGCCCAGTCCGGCGCAGATGCCGTCGACCCCCAGCGCGATCGCGGCCTTGGCGGGCACCGTCTGCGGGAGGTTCGCGCCCCGGTCCCGGTCGCCGTCCAGCAGCGCGATGACCACGGCCATCCGGTCGCTGACCACGGGTGACACCGCCTCTCCTAGGCCACGCTGCGCACGCTGCTGTAGGGCATGATCGGCCTGTTTGTGCGTGGCTGCCTACGCCGTGCGCATGGGCACAGGTCCGGAGACGGCGGGCGCCGGTGACTGGTCACCGGCACTCCCTGACTCCGTGCGTCGGCGTGCGGTTCCGTGCCTGCCGGCTTATCGGCGCACGCTGCGCCTGCCACCGCGCTGGCCTTCCACCAGGTGCACGGCGCCGAGCAGCACGGTCGATCCGGCCAGCGCGGTGATCCAGGTGGAGATGTTGAAGAAGCCCTGCAGGCTGTGGACGTGGAAGAGCTTGGTGGCCAGCCACCCTCCCAGCAGTGCCCCGGCGACGCCGATCAGGCAGGTGATGATGATGCCGTGCGACTCGCGGCGGCTGATGAGGTGTTCGGCGATGGCGCCGGCGATGATTCCGAGCACGATCCAGGCGATGATGCCCATGAGGACTCCCAGGTGAGCGGGCAGCGTTCACAGACTCGCATCCGCCGCACGGCCGACTCACCGCGCCGGCCACGCCCGCCCCGGGCGCGTCGCCCGAAGCCGAACCAGCCCGCACGCATGAAACCCCGGACAGTGGAGAATATCCGTGACTGCTATGGATGTTCTCGCCGCCGGGGTCCGGAGTGACATCCCCAGCGTACCGCCCCGAACCTGGCCAGACCAGAAAAATCGTGCGAACGCCGGACACGATCCGGCCGTCAATCGGTCCGGTGGGGACGCGATCCGCGACGACCCCGAACTGCGACGCGGTGCGATCCGGTCGGCCGGGTTTCACCTCCGCTTATTTCGAGTATCGTCAAAGTAATCCATGACGCTCCAGACCCCGGCGCCGTGATCCCGGCGCAGGAGGCGTCAGGGTGTGCGGCCCGCGCGATCCGGCCGCACGCCACCACGCACTCGGCGCTCGGCAACCCGAAGCGCGAGGCCGTGCATGGATGTACTTCCCACCCGGCGTGACGAACACGTACACATGATCGCCGTGCGCGGCGAGGTCGACCTGGCCACCGCCGGGGATCTGCTGCTCCGGCTACGGATTCTGGCCGGCCCCGCGAGCGGGCCGATCCTGCTGGACCTGTCCCAGACCACCTTCATGGACTGCGCCGGACTGCGCGCACTTCAGGCCTTCGATCAGTACGTGGCGGCGGCCGGGGGCAGTGTGCACGTGGCTGCTGTATCACTCCCGGTCGCCCGGTTGTTCGAGCTGACCGCCCTCCTCGGGGACGCGGCGCAGATCCCCGCCCCGCCCGCCTTCGATACACCACCTCCTCCCGCCGCACACCAGCAAAGGCCCTGGGCATGGGCGATCGCGGGAACTTGACCGCCCAGGGCGCGCCGCCCCTCACGTCAGGGTCCTGCGACCGATCCCGAGGCGACGCCGGGCCACGGGCTGCGCGCGGCCCGCACGCCGCCCACACGACGGCCCGGGCAGCGCGGGCGCCAGCGCATGGCGCGTCGAGCCCACCGCCCTGGCGGGCCGGTGAGCGTTACGAGATCGGCCCCCTGCTCGGCCGCGGCGGCGCTGGAGAGGTGTATCGGGGGTTCGACCGCAGGCTGCACCGCGACGTCGCGATCAAGGTCCTCTACGGTGGACAGAGTTCCGCTCAGGCCGCGCGCTTCGAGCGCGAGGTACAGCTGCTCGCGCGCCTCCAGCATCCCAACTTGGTTCCGCTCTATGACGCCGCCCTCGGCGACGGTCGGCAATACCTGGTCATGCCCCTCATCCAGGGCACGACGCTGGCCGCGCGGATCGCCGCGGGATCCCTCCCGCAAGACGAAGCCAAACGCATCGGCTCGGCGCTCGCAGGGGCGCTGGACTACATCCACAGCCACGGTGTCGTGCACCGGGACGTCAAGCCCTCCAACGTGCTGCTCGGCCACAAGGGGCAGATCTTCCTCGCCGACTTCGGCATCGCCCGCAGCGACCAGAAGGACCAGACCGTGACCGCGCCCGGCCAGTTGACCGGTACCGCGGCCTACGTCGCCCCCGAACAGGTCGAGAGCGGCGAGAGCGGACCCGCCTGCGACGTGTACGCTCTGGGCCTGCTGCTCCTCGAAGCACTCACCGGCGTGCGCGCCTTCTCGGGACCGGTGCTGGAGCAGGCCCTGGCCCGACTCTGGCGCCAACCGCAGATCCCACTCTCGCTCGGAGCGGGCTGGGTCCGGCTGCTGGACGCGATGACCGCCCGCGACCCGGCCCACCGCCCCGATTGCGCCTCCGTCACCGTCCTGCTGCACCGCCTCGCAGACCCCGAACCCGTGGCGACCACCACCTTGGTCATGCCCGTCACATCGGCCGCGATCCGGCCGGCCGCCGGACCACTCGGGCACCGCCGCCGCTGGCCGGTGTCGAGAGCCGCCGCAGCCGCTGTGTACGTGTGCGTCCTCGCCGTCGGCACAACCGCCGCAGGATCATCGCAATACTTTGTCATACCTGTCGCGCCGCCGCCGACGGGCGCCATGCGGACCCTGGCGCCGGGACCGGTCAGCGCCCCCGTCAAAGCGCCGCAACCTGCTCCTGCGGCGCTCATCCCGGCCATATGATCAACATCCTGCCGTGCGGCGAAGGGCAGCGGCGCATGGAACACGGCGCCGAGACGGCCCTCCCCTATCGCTGGCTGTGAGACTGATACATACTCGCGGTAGAACGCTCATCCACGCAGCCCGACCGAGTTCCCGATCAGGTCTAGACCTCACGCCGGTCTCGAGACCCGCCTCGCTGCCTGCCTTTCATGCAAGGCGGATTTCCATGGCGACGCCACACTCCGGCGGCATCGGGCGTTTCCCGGCTGCCGACCTCCGTGCCGTCTCGGCGCGATACGCCGCGTACCCGGACGGTGTGATCGTTCTCGTTCGACGAACCGTGCCGCGGATCTGCTGTCCCTCCATTCCTCTGCGCCGTAGACGGCGTCACCGCTTCGGCAGCGGGCGAGGCCCTCGGCGGCGGTGACCGGCACTGGCCGCGTGCGACGCCAGTGTCGGCCACTGCCGCGCATGGTCTTCGGGTGTTGGGTTATCCGGAGCTAGCCACACCTTTCGTCCCGCTGCAATCACCTTCACGGGCCTGCGGAACATCACCACCTCCTGGAGGTCATCATGCTCATCGGCATCATCATCGCGATCGTCGCCGCCGTCCTGCTCCTGGGCGCGGCAGCCGTCGGTTGGGATCGCCACCGGAAGGAGAACCTGCGCAAGTCCTTCGGCCCCGAATACGAGACGGTGGCGCAGGAGCTCGACAGCAAACAGGAAGTCGACCGGGAGCTGCTGCGCCGCAAGCGCCAGCATGACCAGTTGAGCCTGCACCCGGTCAGCGCAGCCGACCAGGATTACTACACCACCGCGTGGGAGCACCTGCAGGGCGTGTTCCTCGACGACCCGGCCCTCGCCTTGAGCAGTGCCGAGCAGTTGGTCGCCAAGCTGCTCGACGCCAGGGGCTATCCCGGCGGCGACCCGCGCGAGCAACTCGCCCTGCTCTCCGTCGAGCACGCGGACGCACTGGCGGACTATCGCCGGGCGCAGCGGATCAGCGAGCACACCCGGGGCACGTCCGCGCCCGTCCCGACCGAGGAGATACGCCAGGCCCTGCTCGCCTACTACACGCTGTTCAACCACCTGCTGGCGGTGCCGGGCGCACTTGCGGCCCGGTGACGAGCAGGCACGCCGATTCCATCACCACCCGTTTCACCACCACCCGGCACGAGATCCACGATCTGGAGGTCACACCATGACCACGGAAACCGAATACACCCCCGCCGCAGAGCCCGAAAACAACTGGACCGGCTACAAGGAGCCTGTGTCCGAGGCACCGCAAGACCCGCCGGAGACGCCGGAGGCGCAGGAGACGCGGGACGAGCTGACCGGCCCGGAGCCCGGTCAGCCCGAAGCTGAGGTCCCGGCAGCGGAAGCCGAACACGACAGCCTCGCAGAGCCCGAAAACGCGGAGGACGGCCTCACAGAGCCCGAAAGCGCGCAGGAGCCCGTCGCAGTCCCCGTCGGCATACACGCGGGCGGAGATCCCCTGCTGAGCCCCGAAGCCGAGAGCGACCTGCTGAACCGCTGGACCGAGATCCAGGTCTCCTTCGTCGAAGACCCCCGCGCATCCGTCCAGGACGCCGACGCCCTGGTCCTGCAGATCGCCAACACCCTCCTGGCATCCTTCCAGGAGCGCCGGAGCGAGCTGGCCGCCGCGTGGCAGGACGGGCAGCCGGACACCGAACAGCTGCGGCTCGCGCTGCGTCAGTACCGCTCCTTCATGGGCGTGGTCCTGGCCAGGTAGTGCCCTGATGTCCAACCGGGTGCGGATGTGTGCGGACACCCAGCACCAGAAGTCCGCGGCACCGTTTCGATACTCCCATTCAGGTAAGCCGTAGCCCCGGAAGAGGTGAGCTGATGGCTGCTCCCAGTTCGACACGCAGTGCCCGGTCCACACGCACACGCCGGGTGGGCCGCCCGCGCCGCGCCGTGCGCGCCCGAAACTTCGAACCGCTCGCGAAGGCCGGGTTCATCGCCCGCGGGGTCGTCTACATCCTGATCGGGGCGTTGGCCCTGGCCATCGCTCTGGGCAAGCCCGCGCCCGAGGCCGACCGCACCGGCGCACTGCAGGCCGTCGCCGCGGAGCCGTTCGGCAAGCTGATCCTCTGGCTGTTGGTGATCGGATTCGCCGCCATGGCCCTGTGGCGGTTCGCCCAGGCGTACTACGGGGTGCGCCGCCGGGGGCACCGCGGCGGGCAGGAAGCGCTGGCCGCCGTACGCGGCGTGATATACACCGTGTTCTTCATCGGAACGCTGCGCTACGTGCTCGGCCTGCCCGCGCCCCACTCGACCAATCAGCAGACCCGGGACTTCACCACCACCGCCATGGCGCACAGCTACGGACGGATCCTGATCCTCCTGGTCGGAATCGTGATCGGAGTGATCGGCCTGGCGGTGATCAGGATCGGGGTGACCAAGAGCTTCCTCAAAGACCTGCAACTGGGCCAGGCGAGCCGCCGGACCCGCGAGGGAGTCGAAGCGCTCGGCACCGTCGGGAACATCGCGCGCGGACTGGTGTACGCCGGGGTCGGCGCGTTCATGGTCGATGCCGCGGCGACCTACGACGCGAGCAAGGCCAAGGGAATCGACGCGACCCTGCGCTCCTTCGCACACACCCCGGTCGGCCCTGTGCTGCTGGTCGTCGTCGCGATCGGGTTGGCCCTGTTCGGGGTGTACTCGCTGGCCGAGGCCCGCTGGCACCGAAAGATCTAAGCTCAGCGGCCCGCCGTCATCCGCCGGGTCGCGGCACACGCACCAGCAGTGCCCCCGGATCGACCGTGACGTCCAGGACCCGGGAGCGCCGCAGCATCTCGCCGTCCACCTCCCGGTGCACCGGGCGCCGGGTGCGCACCACGATGTGGCGGGCCTGGAACCGCTCGACCGCGCCGGTGGACTCGCCTCTGCGAGCCGCCAGGCGCGCGGCGACCGGCAGCCAGCCGAGGAAGCCGCGCGGCGCGAGCAGCACGACGTCGAGGAGGCCGTCGTCGACACGCGCATCCGGCAGCAGCTTGATACCGCCGCGCAGCGTGCCGAAGTTGCCGATCACCAGGGTGCGTACCCGGCGGCGCGCGTGCCGGACACCGTCGAGTTCCAGCGTGACGCCGATGCCCCGGTCGCCCAGATGCCGCAGGATAGAGACGGCGTAGGCCGACCAGCCCAGGTGCCTCTTGAGCCACGCCGGGGCGTCGGCGACCATCGCGGCGTCCAGCCCGATGCCGGCCATCCCGACCACCAGCCCGCCCCCGTAGCGTCCGACGTCGATCGGCCGGTCCGTGCCGCGAGTCATCGCCTCGAGCGCGGAGCGCAGGTCGGTGGGAATGCCGAGGTTGGCGGCGATCAGGTTCCCGGTCCCTACCGCAAGGACGGCCATCGGCACCCCGCTTCCGGCTAGCCCCTCGGCGCACGAACTGACCGTGCCGTCGCCCCCACAGGCGACGACCAGTTCCGCGCCGTCCTTGACTGCCTGCTGCGCCAGTACGCGCCCCGGATCCAGTTCGCTCGTAGCCAACCAGGTCGGCGGCGGCCATCCGGCCGCACGCGCGGCGTCGCACACCGCAGCGCGCAGTCCATCGGAACCGCTGGCAGCAGTCTTAGTCCCGTGGGCCACCACGGCGACGCTGGTCACCCGGCTGCGTCCGCGCAGACCGGGCCCCCGACCCCGGCGCTCCCCGCACGGCGGGCCCCGAAACGGTGCGAGCGCCGCAGTGCAGCCAGTGCCGACCTGACGATGTTCGAAGAAGGCGCGCTCGAAGAAAGCGCGCTCGAAAAAGCCGTGTGAGGAACGCGGGCAACGCGATACGTGCGCTGGTTCAACGCACGGCGGCGTGTACCGGCGGCGCTCACGACTGCCCCAGCGCTGTGGCGCGGCGCATGACCAGGCGCCGCAGCCAGCGGGACACTCCCCGCTCTGAGGGCAGCACCACCAGGACGCGGCGGACCCCGCGGGTCAGCACGCCCCGGGCGGGCGGTGGCTCAGTCGTCAGCATCGACCCGTCGTGTTCCAGCCGACGCACTGCGGCAGTGGCCATCCGCGTGTTGCCGGCATTGGCCAACAGCTCCAGTTCCGCGCGTAGCGCCTGGCGGATCCGCTCGCAGGCCACCGCGCTCCTGCGCGCGGCTTCCAGCGCTTGTTCCAGGGTCTCGTGGGCAGCGGCGATTCCATGCGCGTCACCGTTGCGCTGCGCCGCGGCCAGAATCGCGTGAGCGATGTCGCAATCGTGCTCTGCGGCGCGTAGGGCGAACTGCAGGTGGTCTCGCTGCCGCAGCAGTTCCAGTCCCCAGGCGCGCCGTACGATCTCCTCCGCGTCCCGCACGCTCTGATCGGTCGTCACCGGCGGGGTATTCGTGCTTTGCGCCCGGCGGGCGAACCACCAGCCGAGGACCATCACCGGCCCCCCGCCCTGCACGCACGGGTCGCAGACGAGTTCGCGGTGCGTTGCATCGGAGTGCGGGTGGGCAGCTCTGTCGTGGGAAACAGCCGCATGCGCTCGTCGGACAGCGTCGCCATCGAGTCCACCTTGCCAGGGGGACGGGCAGCGAGGCGGGTCTCGAGTCCGGCGCGGGGTCTGGACCTGGTCGGGAACTCAGTCAGGCTGCGTGAAAGAGATGCGTAAGGGTCAGTATGCACCAGTGCCCACCCTGGCGACAGGGCGACATTACCTGGAGCCGAGCCGTTCGGTGGTGGTGTCGGGACCCGAATCCAGCGGCCGGCCGCGACGCAGTGCCAACCTGGGGTCATGCATCCTGAACCCGAGAACCGTCCACCTGTGCGGCGCCCGACCGCCTCCGCCCGCATGAAGCTGCTCGTGTCCACCAGCGCGGCGATCGTCGCGGGCATCGCCGCAGCTCTGCTGGGGGCGGGTCGGGCGGCGGTGTTGATCGGTTGGGACGTGCTGGCGCTCGTATTCTGCGCCTGGGTATGGTCCACCGTCTGGAAGCTCGACGCACCGGCGACAGCGAGCCACGCCAACCGGGAGAACCCCAGCCGCGACCTGGCCGATCTGGTGCTGCTCGGGGCGGCGATCGCCAGCCTGATCGCGGTCGGGGTCGTGCTGTTCGGGGCCGGACACGCGAACGGGAACGCGAAGTATCTCCAGGCCGCTCTCGCCCTGGCCTCGGTCTTCGTGTCCTGGACTCTCGTGCACACCGTGTTCTCCTTGAAATACGCGCGGCTCTACTACTCCGGCCAAGGCGGCGGGATCGACTTCAACGAGGCCGACCCCCCGCAGTACAGCGACTTCGCCTACCTGGCCTTCACCATCGGCATGACGTTCCAGGTCTCCGACACCGACATCCAGTCCAAGCAGATCCGCCGCACGGCACTGCGGCACGCCTGGATCTCCTTTCCGCTGGGCGCCGTGATCATCGCGACGTCGATCAACCTGGTCTCCGGACTTGCGAAATGACCCGGGCCAGGGCTGCGGGCGGAGGCAGGTTGCGGTCCCGGGCCCGGCCGCCGAGACATCGAGCAACTCCACACGGCGGTCGACGCCGCTGACCTCGGCACTCAAGCAGGCGCGAGGCGCTGCCACAGCCGAACGACTGTTTGGATTCGCCACGTCGGGCAACCCGGGATGCGATTGCCCGCGAGCGCGTCGCCTGCGGGCCGAGAGGGAAACGAAAGGAGTTGCACGTGGGTGTCATCTTGCTCGTGCTCCTGCTGGCCCTGCTGCTCGGCGGCCTCGGATTCGCCGCGCACATCCTGTGGATCATCGCCGCGGTCGTCTTTGTCGCCTGGCTCGTCGGCTTCGGCTTCGCGGGCGGAGAACTGGCCGGTGGCCGCCGCTCGCGCTGGTACCGCCGCTGGTAACCACAGCCGTTGTCCGCAGGGGCAATGAAAGGGCGGCGTCGACGAGAGACGGATCTCGTCGACGCCCCCGATGAGTAGGGCGACCCGGGTCGTCAGTCGGCGTTGGCCGAGGCCTTCATGGCGGAGGCGAAGTCGGGGTGCACGCCCATCTGGGCCAGTCTGATGTTCAGGGAGGGATAGCAGTTGAACGTCTGGATCTTGCCGTCGCGCAGGTAGAAGAAATCGGCGGTCGGGACGCTGGTCTTGGCCCCGTTCGGCGCGAGCGGGCCGGCGGGCGTCGGGAACGGGCCCAGGAACGTGCCCTGGATCAGCAGCTCGACCGCGACCACGTTGTCGCCCAGGTCGTTGATCTGCAGCAGTTCGCGGTGCACGTCCGGGAACACGCCCGCCATGAAGGTCACGACGTCGTCGAGCCGTTCGCCGGTGTAGCTATCGCCGGTGGACTTGTTGTTGAACACTCCGTCCGCGGTGAAGGAGTTGCGCCAGCCCGCAAGGTCCAGGACGTTGCCTTCGGCCGCCCGGTACGCCGCGCGCACGATCTGTTCGTTGGGTGTCATGACACCATCCCCTTTGCTGCTGTGCGGCCCGTTGGCGGGGCCGCGGCCGACGCTCTGGCCCGACCGACTGCCCAGCTCACCCGGGTGCGGGTGGCCTGGGCGTGTCACTGTCCTGGCAAACGAACCCTAACCCGACACACTTGAACAGTCAAGTGATTCGCGTGGGTGCACCTGCCCCTGAGGGCGTGTGCTCGCGCATCGAGGGAACGGATCAGCGCGTGGTGTTCCACGGCGCGCGGCCAGCTTGTTGGGTATCCGCAGGCGTTGAGCGGCGTCGTGGCCGCTGCATCCGCCGCAGTGCCTTGGCACAGAAGTTCGACCTGGTCCGCAAGCAGATCTCGCGGACGATCTGACCGCGACATGGGCAGACACCTGGGCTTGGCCACAGTGTACGAACACTGTGGCCAAGCCCAGGGTTATCGGTCGCGGTTGGTCTGACCGCCGCTAGTTCCTGTAGCGGAAGACAATTCGGCCGCGGGTCAGGTCGTACGGTGTGAGCTCCACCAGTACCCGGTCTTCCGGCAGAATCTTGATGTAGTTCTTGCGGATCTTCCCGCTGATGTGCGCGAGCACCCGATGGCCGTTGTCGAGCTGCACGGTGAACATAGCGCTGCGCAGGCACTCGACGACATGTCCTTCGACTTCGATGGCGCCTTGATGTTTCGTCATCGCGCCAACTCCAGGTTGCTGCCCGTTCGCCGGGCTGCGATGCCCCTGAACAGCGCCAAGGCCGCCTGGTTGGTCTCGTCGACCTCAGCGCACGCCGCTGCGGTCCCGCGGCGGTGCAGCGTCCCGAGCACGTGGGCCAGCAGCGCCCGGGCGATGCCGCGGCGCTGCTCGCCGACCCGGACCGCGATCAGGCCGATACGCGGCTGCCGGGTCACCGTCACCATCCGGACCAAGCCCAGGTAGCGATCCGGCGCCGCGGCAACCGTGTACCGCGAAGGGTCGACGATGGTCATCCCCGCGGGGCGGGGACGCACCTGCGCGGGCATCGAGTGCCATCCGACACCCGCCTCGACTTCCTCACGGATCGCCCGATCCAAATTCCGCAGTAGGTCCTCGTCCGCCTCACCGGCCGGCACGATCCGCACGCCCGGCGGCAGGAGGAGCGTTTCGAGCCCTGTGACGCGCGGGTCGGTCGGCACGGCGAACTCCCACTCGCGGCGTCGGATCGTGAATCCGGCCCGCTGCCAGCTGGATGTCAGCTCGACGTCGGCTTCATCGACCAGCGTAAAAAGCGGTGCGGGCAGGTCCGCCAGCATCACCTCGGCCAGGTGGTCGAAGGTGGCTGCGTGCCAGGCGTCAATGCTGACGAACAGGCGTCCATCGGGCCTGCGCACGGCATGGCCGCGACCGACCACCAGGTCGTCCTCCAGGGCATGCCACTGCCCCTCCGCCACGCGCGCAACAACCATCGCCTGCCCGACCGGGCCAGAGGAGAAAGGCTTCGTGTTCATCGGTGTCTCCTTCCAGGAGAGCCTCGATCTCAAGGCGCTCCCGGCGACACCTACATCAGCCGCAGGACCGTGGCGAGCTGAGGGAGCACCCGTGGGTGACTGTGTTCACGAGTCTCACCTCCCAACGAAAAGTTCACGGCCGACCGCGACATTAGCAGTGGCGCGTTACCTCGCCCAAGTCCTTTTCTCCGCAGGCCCGAGTCCTTGCTCAACAACACCCGCGGCCCGGCGACGGCGATAGCGGCGCCGATCGCATGCGCATTTATCACCAGCGCGAGATTGAGGCCCATCACCTTCGCCATCCATCGCCGCCGACCGCACCGCGAAGTCAGTCACCTCAGTAAGCTGCAAGCGCCCGCCCCGTCCCCGCTCCCCCTCGTTCGCAGGAATTGTTACCCGCGTGCGCAGACGGCCGAACTGCAGCGGGCACGCGTGCTTCTTTCCAACCACCCCGTGACGTCTGCTCAGGTCCAGACGGGCTCGGGGGCCTCGGAGACGTCGCCCGACGCACTCACATGGAGGAACCGGTCGAATGAGCGGGTGAACCAGCGGTCGTGGGTGACCGCGATGACCGTCCCGTCGAAGCCTTCAAGCCCGGCCTCGAGGGCCTCCGCGCTGGCCAGGTCGAGGTTGTCGGTGGGCTCGTCGAGCAGCAGCAGGGTGGCGCCGGACAGCTCGAGCAGCAGGATCAGGAAGCGCGCCTGTTGGCCGCCTGACAGCGTGTCGAACCGCTGGTCGGCCTGTGCTGCCAGCTCATAGCGGCCGAGGGCGGGCATCGCCGCGTCGCGCGGAAGGCTCGGGCGCCGCTCGTCGCCCCGCCAGAGGAGCTCGGCGAGGGTCTGGCCGCCAAGGTCGGGTCGGTCGTGCGTCTGCGAGAAGTGACCCGGCACCACGCGGGCGCCCAGGCGCGCGGTGCCGCTGTGCTCGACGGGGGCGAGGTCCGCCCCGGACACCGCGGCGGACAGGCTCGGATCGGGGTCGGAACCGCCGCGCCCGAGCAGCCGGAGGAAGTGCGACTTCCCAGTGCCGTTCGCGCCGAGGACCGCGACCCGGTCGCCGTACCAGACCTCGAAGTCGAACGGATACGTCAAGCCGTCGAGCTCGAGCTGCTCACAGATCACGGCGCGCTTGCCGGTGCGGCCGCCCTCCAGCCGCATCCGGATGTTCTGCTCGCGCGGCGGCACCGGCGGCGGTCCCGCCTCCTCGAACTTCGCAAGGCGCGTACGCGCCGCTTGCAGGCGCGAGGCCATGTCGGAGTTGTACGACGCCTTCGCCTGGTAGGTGCGCACCAGCTCCTTGAGCTTGGCGTGCTCCTCGTCCCAGCGGCGGCGCCGCTCGTCCAGCCGTTCGTGGCGGGCACTGCGCGCCTCGTGCCAGGACGCGAAGCCCCCGGGATGTGTCCACGCCGAGCCTGCCTCGACCGCCACGACCCGGTCCGCGGTGTTGGCCAGCAGTTCGCGATCGTGCGAGACGTAGAGCACCGTCTTGGGCGAGTCCCGCAGCCGCTGCTCCAGCCAGCGCTTCCCGGCGACGTCGAGGAAGTTGTCCGGCTCGTCGAGCAGCAGCACCTCGTCGGTCCCGCGCAGCAGCAGCTCCAGGGCGAATCGCTTTTGCTCCCCGCCCGACAGGGTGTGCACGGGGCGGCTGCGGGTTTCATCCCACGGCTTGTCGAGCACGGCGACCGACACCGTGTCGAAGACGACCTCGAGCTGATATCCGCCCGCGTCGCCCCACGCCGTGAGCGCGTTGGCGTAACGCAGGTGGTCCTGCTCGGTGGCGCCCGGTCGCTCGATCGCCGCCTCGGCCACGGCCAGGCGCCGACCGGCCTCGCGCAGCGGCGGCGGGGCGAGAGACAGCAGGAGCCCGGACAGGGTGTTCGTGCCATCAGGGACGTCGGGCAGCGCGTTCGTGCGCTGCATCCCGATGAACTGGCGCATCACGCCGAGGCCCCCGACGCGCGCGATGGCGCCCTCCCGGACCGGCAGATCACCGGCGATGAAGCGCAGCAGCGTGGTCTTCCCCGCGCCGTTGGGGCCGACGAGCGCCACCTTCGCACCCTCGCCGACCCGGAACGACACGTCCGAGAACAGGACGCGCCCATCCGGCAGCACGTGCCGCAGCCCGGCGACATCCACATAGCCCATAACGGCGGATTCTCGCGGGCGCGGCCGGCTGTGTCATCTAGTTTTGGGTCGTCGCGTTTCGGGCGTCTCGTTGCGCGCCCCCAGCGGGAGCCCGCCCTTTCATCGCGGCAGTGATCCTATTTTGCGCTGGTAGTCGAGGCCTTCATGGCGGAGGCGAAGTCGGGCTGGACCCCCATCTGGGCCAGCATGATGTTCCGCGAGACGTAGCAGTTGAACGTCTGGATCTTGCCGTCCCGCAGGTAGAAGAAGTCGGCCGTCGGGACGTTGACCCTGGCGCCGGTCGGCGGGAGCGGGCCGGCGGGCGTCGGCATCGGGCCGAGGAATGTGCCCTGGATCAGCAGCTCGACGGCGACCATGTCGCCCATGTCGTTGATCCGGAGCAGCTCGCGGTGGACATCCGGGAGCACCTTTCCCATGATCGCCACCACGTCCTTGAGCGTTTCGCCCTTGTAGACCACGCCGGTGTCGATCCTGTTGAAGACTCCGTCTTCGGTGAAGGCGTTGCGCCAGCCCTCAAGGTCCAGAACGTTGCCTTCGGCGTGGTGGTACGTCGCGCGGATGAACTCCTCGTTGCCTGCCATGGCACTTTCCTTCCTCGTTGCTGCGGCCTGTCCGGGCAGCCCGGCGGCGTGATCTTGCCCGTGGTTACCCGTTGACAACCGGTCCGGGCGTCTGGACTGACCGCCCGACAGCAGAACCCTAACCCGAAACAACTTGAAATATCAAGTCATCGCGCCGGGCGACTCGCTACCCGACGCCGACCGTTAGAGACTCTGCCCACGCGTACCGCACTAGAGCACAGCAGATAACTTGATACATCAAGCGAATGTTCGAAGCGGGCGGGCCGACATGACCGGTACACAGGACGACGACCAAGGTGCAGCGGTCGGTCCGGGCACGCCACGCTGCGGGATGAGTGCGCGCCTGACGAGGCTTACTCGCTCGCTAGATCATTCACGATGCTGCGTCCTGCCCGCGGTGTCGGGCGCGGTGTGCCGCGAGGACTGCGACGCCAGTCCGCGAGCCGTTCGCGTAGCAGCGTGTTGTCGGTGGCTATGCCGGTTCGGCCATCCGCTCCCGCCGCCGCTCCTGCCCTGCGGCGGGGCGAGATGGGATCACGGGGTCATGATGCCGCCGCAGCAGGTCTGCCTCTTCGAGCGCGGCGAGCAGGGCCTGCGCCTGCACGCTACTGAGGTTCGGCGCGCCGTCCAGCAGGTCGGCGAGGTCGAATGCCGTCCTGGAGGGGAGGCTGGCGACCCAACGGCACGCGGCGGCGAGATTCGGGGACAGCTCCAGCGTCAGGCCGGCCTTTCGGGACGCAGTCGCCATCGCTTTGGAAGACGACGGCCTTGAACTGGTGCTCGGTGGCGGTTCGGGCAGGCCGCCCGCGCGGCGACAATTTCAACCCGCGCCAAGCACTGCGGAGATGGCCACGTTCACGAGGGGCGGTGACGCGCGGTCCGGCGGCGCACCATCCAAGCCCACACCAGGAACCCGAGGCCGACCACGATAAGGAGCGCCCCAAGCCCTGTGTACTGGCTGTGCCCGGTCATCATCGAGCCGTGGATCGCGCCGGACCCCTGTCCGGTCCACACAGCGCCCACCGCGCACAACACGACGCCGACAATCGCTCGCCACCACACAGTCGCAACCCATTCCACGCATCCTTGATTAGAACGGAATCTACGCAACCGTGGTTCGAACACCGTGTCCAGATCCAGCGCAATCCTTCCGACCGGGGCGCGACCAGTCGCGAGGCCACCTAGACGACGTCTCACGTGGTGGTTATTCGCGAGCCGCTTGTAGCAGGTGAGTGTGGTCGGAGGGACAGGAAAGCCGCGAAGTACCAGGACACAATGCACAGACCTCGTACTCACCCGACTCCGTTGCCAGCGCCTTACTCGTCCTCGGGGCCTGACTTACTGGAATTGCCCACTTCCTCCATAGCGCCGGTCATCAACTGCCGGTGACTCTTTGCAACAAGTGATCACCGGAATACGCTCTGTTGATATGCCGCATCGGTGTCGCGCCGCCGCGGTAGGGGGAGGCTGGCATGAGCCACGCTATTGCGCGGCGGTGGTCGCGGTGAGCACGTCGGTGACCGGCCGGGTGGTCAACGAGTCGAGCGCCGGCATCACGGGCCTCGTAGTCGTCGTGCGCGACGAGACCGTACTGTTCCCCTCCGACCTGGGTCACGCGACGACGGACGGGAACGGCACGTACACCATCCCCGTCACAGCCGACTTCGGCGCCGAGGAGTGGGGCCCGCGTGACCTGACCTTGTATGTTCGAACCGGTGTTCTCGTGAAGGACGTGCCCATGGGCCGCGTCCTGTATTCGAAGGCGTATCCGGACTCCGGGACCGGCGACACCCTCACCGTCCCGGACATCTCGCTGAAGGCTGCGGACGTCACCGGTTGGCCGGTGTCCCTGCCCGGCCTGGGGAACGCGCTGCCGGTACAGGCCGGCAACGCCCTGCGGCCGCTCGTCGACAACAAGTTGGCCTGGCAGCACCTGGCGGACTCGATGCGCGCCGCCCAGTCCGAGATCAACATCATGCAGCTCGAGTTCGACCTGCCGAGCGGCGGGTACAACGCGGACGCCACCCAGGAGTCCCCGGAGATCGTCCTCGCCTTCCCGGATGGTTTCGACGGTAACTCGGGCACGACGACCGCCAACGATCCACAGACCTTCCCCCGCCCCGAACGGCTGCTGCTGGACGCTGCGACCGCGGGCAAGACCGTCCGCGCGATGCTCCCGAAATGCGGAAACATCATCGGCGGACTGCTGTTCGCCAAGGGGGCGGGAAAACTCCAGGACTACTTCACCGCCGCGTCCAGCAAAGCGAAGACGCTGACGTTCACCACCCAGGGATCCAGCGTCATCCACGCCAAGGCCGCCCTCATCGACGCCGTCGCCGACGCGGCGAGCCCCGAAGCGATCATCATCGGGTCACCCTTCGCCCAGAGCTACTACGACTCGAGCGACCACGCCGTCTTCGAGGCCAGGCGCGGATCCTGCTCCGGCGAACCGATCCCCGTGCACGACGTGACGGTCGGCATCCGCGGCCCCGTCGTGGCCGACGTGCAAGCGCAGTTCGCCGCGCACTGGAACCTGCAGTGTCAGCCGGCTGACAAGATGCAGCCGCTCAGCCCGGCGCCCGCGGCGATCACCACCGCGGGCGACGGCGAATACCTGGCCAGCGCGCAATTGGTGCGCAGCGTCAACTACGACACGCTGCCGGGCCTCCCGAACGGCGAGCAGGGCGTCCTTGAGGCGTACCTGCGGGCCATCGAGAAGGCGACCTCGTACATCTACATGGAGAATCAGTACTTCACCGACCAGGCGATCGGCGACGCGCTTATCGGCGCTCTGGTCAACCAGCCCAAGTTGCAGGTCATCCTGCTGCTGAACATCGACGCGGACCTGCCGTTCTACCCGACCTGGCAGGCGCACCTGATCGGCCGGATCCGGGACGGGGCCGGGCCGGCCGCCTCCCGCCTCGGGGTCTTCACTTCCTGGTCGCACACCGGACCCGACACTACGCACCACCGCAAAGAGCCGGTGGTCATCCCGAACTACATGCACACCAAGACCGCGATCGTGGACGGCAAGTGGGCGACCGTCGGCTCGGGGAACCTCGACGGCGCCTCGCTGGACGAGTTCCAGCTGCTGTATCCGCTGCTCGGGAAGAACCGCAACGACGAGCTGAACCTGTTGGTGTTCAACGACTCCCCGGACCCGCAGACCGACTTCGTCGACCAGCTGCGGCTCTCGCTGTGGAGCGAGCATCTGGGCCTGGCGACCGACGATCCGCAGCTGAGCGCCGCGACCCTGTCCGCCGGCGACGGCGGCTGGCTCAAACTGTGGACCGACCAGGCGACCGCGAAACTCCAGGGACTGATCTCCGACCCGAGTACCGTGAACCCCTGCCACGTGCTGGCCTTCCCGCCCGACGCGCCGCTGCTCTTCAACCCCACCGCGCTGCCGTTCGGGATCGGCGCACACCTGGCCTACTTCGACTTCCACCACTACCTGACGCAATCGAAGATCAACGGCACCCCCGTCGACATGAAGAACATCGACCTGGACGCGACGACCACGAGCTTCGACTTCCACACCGGCAAGTGGTCGGACGCCTGATGCCGTCCTCACTCGATCAGGCGTTCCAGCGCATCGGCGTGATCCTCACCGACATCGCCGCCCGGCTGGAGAGCCCGGACGGCCCCCGGGACCTGCTCGCCATGCTCGGCTGGGATCTGCCGCCGGAGGCCACGGACATCGGGCTGGCCGCGATGGACCTCAGCGGACTGGTCACCGCCGTCGAACAGCTCCAGGTCGGCATCGACGCCGGTACGACAGGGCTCGAACTCGACGCCTCCTACGCCCAGGTCGGCGTCGCGCTCGCCGAGTTCCTCCAGGGCGTCGACGCGGTCGTGAACGGGTTCTCCGCCCTCGGCGACTACCTGACCGCGACCGACATCGTCGACCAGTTCGTCCCGCGGCTGCTCGACCACTTCGTCGCCACGGCGCTGCAGAGCGCCACGGCGATCCCGCTGGGCCTGCTGCAGTTCGCCGGCGTGGTCGAACTGGCCGCCTTCGAGGCCGATCCGGCGATCTACCAGGTCCGCCACGTGCGGTGCATCGTGCACTGGGATCGGGTGCCGCGGCTGTTCAGCGACATCAGAGGGCTGCTCGGCGAGGTGTACCAGTGGGGGCAGCCGAACGCGGACCCTGATCTGCTCGTCGCCGCCCTCGGCAGGCTCATCGCCGGAATCACCGCCAACGTCGCCATCCGGCCGCTGCCCCGGCGCTCGGAGGCCGCGCTCACGGGCGGCGACGGGGCGGCGGCCGACACGGACCCGAAGATCCAGCTGCTGCTGAGCATCATCCGGGCCCTGGGTGTCGACGTCGGGGTCAGCGTGGCCGCGCTGCGGCCCACGACGGACGGCGGCACCGACGCCGGCATCGCGTTCGCGCCCTACGTGGTCGGCTCCGCCGACCTCAGCTTCCCGATCAGCGACACCATCACCTTCTCGGTGGACGCGTCCCTGACGGTGGACGACGGCATCGCGCTGATCTACCGGGCCGGGTCGCCGCCGTCGATCCGCAACAACCTGACCGTGGGCGGCGTCGCCGACGTGCTCGACGGCCACATCCTGGCCACGCTCACGCTCGGCAACGCCGACAAGACGCCGATGAACCTGCTCAGCGTGGCCGACGGACTCGGCATCACGGTCGGCGTCGTGGGCGTCGGCGCCGGCGTGGACGTCAACGGGGGGCGACTCAGCGCCCTGGTATCCGCCGCACTGACCAACGGGGTGCTCAACCTGAGCACCAAGCACCTGGACTCGTTCCTCGCCTCGCTCATCCCGATCGACGTCACGCTCGACTTCAACCTCACCGTCGGCTGGTCCTCCACCAACGGATTGTTCGTCGAGGGCAACGCCAGCCCGCATTTCGACATCGGCCTGAACGCCGACCTCGGGCCCTTCCACCTCGACACCCTGCACCTGGCGCTCACCCTAGGACAGCCCGACCTGCCCCTGGAGATCAGCTTCGACGGCTCGGCGGCCCTCGGCCCGCTCCAGGTCGCCGTGCAGCGGCTCGGCATCTCCGCGGACCTCAACTTCCAGCGCGGCAACCTCGGCCCGGTCGACCTCCAGCTCGGCTTCAAGCCCCCGACCGGGCTCGGCATCCAGATCGACGCGGGCCTGGCCGCGGGCGGCGGCTTCATCTCCCTCGACCCGACCCAGGGCCGCTACGCCGGCGTCCTCGACGTCACGCTCGCCGACATCGTCGCGGTCAAGGTCATCGCCGTCCTGGACACCAAGCTGCCCGACGGGTCGGACGGCTACTCGTTCCTGATGATCATCACCTTCGAGTTCCCGCCGATCCAGCTCGGCCTCGGCTTCACCCTCAACGGGGTCGGCGGACTCGGCGGCGTGAACCGGACGATGGCGTTCGACGCGTTGCAGGCGGGGCTGCGCGCCCACACCCTCGACAACATCCTCTTCCCACCCGACCCGGTCGCCGACGCCACGAAGATCATCAGCGAGATCGAGTCCTTCTTCCCGCCGCAGCAGGGCAGGTATCTGTTCGGCCCGATGTTCTCGATCGGCTGGGGCAGCCCGACGCTGATCGACCTCGAGGTCGGCCTCGTCCTCGAGGTGCCGGACCCGATCCGGCTGGCGATCCTCGGCGAGATCAAGGCGAGCATCCCCTCCCCCGACTTCCCGCTGATCTCGCTGAAGATCCAGGTGCTCGGCACGATCGACTTCGGCCTGTCGAAGCTCGCGATCGACGGCACCATGTACGACTCCTACCTGCTCGCGTTCCAGCTCGGCGGCGACCTGGCGCTGCGGCTGAACTGGGGTGCGAACCCGGACTTCCTGTTCTCCCTCGGCGGCTTCAACCCGCACTTCACCCCGCCGCCCGACGTGCCCAAGCTGGCCCGGCTCAGCATCAGCCTCGGCAGCGGCGACAACCCCCGGCTCGGCGCCTCGGCCTACCTCGCGGTCACCTCGAACTCGCTCCAGTTCGGCGCCAACGTCGACGCCTACGCCGCGGCCGGCGGATTCGCCGTGCACGGATACATCGGCTTCGACGCCCTGTTCATCTTCAGCCCCTTCTCCTTCGAGTTCGACTTCTCCGCCGGATTCGACATCAGCTTCGACGGCTCGACGCTCGCCGGGGTCACCCTCGACGCCTCGCTGTCCGGGCCGACCCCGTGGCACCTGCACGGCGACGCCTCGCTCACCTTCCTCTTCTTCAGCGTCAGCGCGTCGATCGACCTGACCTGGGGCGACCAGAACCAGGCCACACTGCCGCCGGCGCAGGTGCTGCCGCAGCTGACCGCCGCGCTCGGCGACCCGCGCAACTGGAGCGTCGGCCTGCCCGCGGAGGGCGCCCCCGGCGTCACGCTGCGCTCGATCACGGCGGACCCGACGACGCTCGTGGTGCAGCCGACCGGGGTGCTGCGGGTGCGCGAGATCGTCGTGCCGCTCGACGTGCAGATCACCAAGTTCGACAACGCGCAGCCCACCGATGGCACCGGGTTCGCCATCACCGACGTGCAGCTGAATCAGCAGCCCGCCGCCGTCACGAAGCTGTCCGAGCCCTTCGCCCCCGCGCAGTTCAGCGACATGAGCGACGCGGACAAGGTCAGCTCGCAGTCCTACGAGCCCTTCGACGCGGGCGTGCAGCTCGGCGACGCGCCGCTGCGGGGCGGCAAGGACGCGCCTCGCACGATCCAGTACGTCACCAAGATCATCGACGACTACGGGAAGGTGTCCCGGGTGGGGCAGCTCTACCGGATGCCCGCCGCCGTGCACGCCGCGCTGACCGCCACGCGCGCGCCCGCGGCCGCCGCCACGACCGGCCTTCGCGCCTTCGCCGTCAACGTCCCCGGTCCGATCGCGGTCCAGCACACCGGGTATCTCATCGCCAGCACGCTCGACCTGACGCCGCGCACCGACGTGCTCGCGTCCGCCACCACCTACTACGAGGCGAAGGTCGCGCTCTCCTCCTTCCTCGCGGCGCATCCCGAGCAGCGCGACGACGTCCAGGTCCTCGCCGCGCACGAGGCGGTGACCGGATGACGCCGCCCACCGACGACGAGTTCGGCCGCCACCACTTCATCGCCTGGGCCCGCCAGGGCATCGCGACGACGCTGGACAACCCGGACTACGGCGGCTCGCTGCCCGACCGGCCCACCGTCACCGTCGACATGAACGTCACCGCGTCCGGCCGGGACAGCGTCACCCCGGTGCCCACGGTCACCGTGCACACCTTCGGGCCCGGCGACGTGCTCGGCATCGACCCGCGGCACGTGGTGCGCACCGAGCCGAAGGACTCGACGCCGAACTTCGAGCCGAACTACCTGGCCGGCATCGAGTTCGACACCCCCGACCTGCCCTGGCTGTTCACCCCCGCGGCGCCGGCCGGCGATCGGCTGCGGCCCTGGATCGCCCTGGTCGTGCTCGCCGGGGCCGAGTACGCGCCCGTACCCGGCGTGGTCAACCCGCTGCCCGCCATCGACGTGCTGTCCGTCGCCGGGCTGCAATCCCTGGACGACGCGTGGAACTGGGCCCATGCCCAGGTCTCCGGGGACGCAGGGCTCGCGGCCGGCACCGACGCGATCTCCCGCCTGCTGTGCCCGCGCCGGCTGGACCCCGAGACCACGTACACCGCGTTCGTCGTACCCGCATTCGAGATCGGGCGGCTCGCGGGCCTCGGCATGGACATCTCCGCCGTGCACACCTCCGACCCGGCGTGGACGTCCTCCACCGGCGCACCGCTGCGCCTGCCCGTCTACTACCAGTTCGGGTTCCACACCAGCGACCAGGGCGACTTCGAGTCGCTCGTGCGCCGCCTGGTGCCGCGAAAGCTCGGCGCCGAGATCGGCGAGCGGCCGATGGCGGTGGACGCCCCGATGCCCGGAATCCCGAGCGCCGGGCAGCCGCTGATGCTCCAGGGCGCCCTGCAGAGCATCGTCGCGACCACGAGCCCGTGGCCGGATCCGGGCCGCACCGACTTCCAGACCGCGGTCGCCGCCCTGGTGAACCGGGTTTCACCGCTGGTCGACGATCCCACCGCACCTGATCCGCAGGTCGTGCCGCCGATGTACGGGCACTGGCCGGCCGGGGTCGGCAGCGTCGCGCCGGGCGGCACCGGGTGGCTCGACGAACTGAGCCTCGACCCGCGCAACCGCACGGTCGCCGGAATGGGCACGCAGGTCGTCCAGGCCGAGCAGACGGCGCTGATGGCGTCGGCCTGGCAGCAGGTGGCCGGTATCGAGGCGGCCAACGCGGCACTGCGCCGGGCGCAGCTGGCCCGCGCCACGATGACGATGCTGCACACCCAGCTGTCACTCGCCCAGGACACCACCGTGCTCGCGCTGACCGCGCCGCTGCACGCCAAAGTCCTCGCCAGCCCGACAACCGTGCGCGCCGCCGTGGAGGCGAGCCGGATTCCCGCGCGGCTGCTGTCGCCCGCCGCCCGCCGCCTGACCCACCCAACGAGCCTGCTGCGCCGCCGGCAGGCCGCGCTCACCGGAATCCGGGTCACGCCGGGCTCCCTGCTCGCCGCGGTGAACGCGGGCACGGCGCGCATCCTGCCGCCGCTCGCGCCGCCCGGCGGCTTGGTGCCCATCGAGGATGTGGGCGGTGGGAGCGGCGGGTCGGGTAGTGGCGGATCGGGAGGCGGCGAGCCGTGGCGCCGCTGGTTCCCGCTGACGCTGCGTGCTGATACACCGGTGGGCGAGTTCACCGTCACCATCGACATCGACGCGCCCGAACCGGTGAACCCGGTGACCGTCTCGCCCGACGTCATCGCCGCCACTCCCCCGCGCCCGGACTTCGTGATCACTACGCCTGGCGCAAACGTGGCGCCGGGCGGTACATCCGGCGGCGGAGACTCGCCTGACGCCGCGCTTTTCCGCCAAGCGCTGACCCCGCTGGCCGAGGCATGGGCCGCCGTCGCACCGGATCCGCCGCAGGCCGCTGCCCTGGACGCCCCCGCGCTGAGCAGCACCCTGATGCAGCGATTGCAACCCGCTGACACGGTCGCCGCCCTGATGCGCTCGCGCGTTCAGGTCGGCGCGTGGCTGAACTGGCACCCGGCCGACCCGATCCGCGAGGTCATGGCCGCGCCGTCATTCCCCCAGCCGATGTACGCGCCGCTGCGTGACCTGTCGGTGCAATACATCATGCCCGGCGCCGATCAGATCCCGAACGACACCGTCGGCCTCGTGCAGGCGAACCCCGCGTTCATCGAGTCCTACATGGTCGGGCTGAGCCACGAGATGGCGCGCCAGCTGCTGTTCGCCGGATACCCGACCGACTGTATGGGCACGTACTTCCGCCAGTTCTGGGACGTGCGCGGCTACGTCCCGCAGCCCGGCGACCCGACCGACCCGAAGGCGCTGGCCGAGTTCCTCAAGGACATCCCGCCGATCGTCACCTGGTCGCTGGTCGGCGGCCTCGGCACGCATCCGAACCGCCCCGCCAGCGTGCCCGATCCGGTCGTGCTGCTCGTGCGCGGCGAACTGCTGCGCCGCTATCCGGACGCCCTCGTCTACGCGGCGAAGGCGACGATCCAGGGCGATCAGCGCACGATCGACGACACGGCGCCCACCCTGCACCCGATCTTCAGTGGACTGCTGGGCCCGGACATGAACTTCTTCGGCTTCAACCTCTCTGCCGCCGACGCCAAGGGCGGCAATGGTTCGCCGGGCTACTTCTTCGTCTTCCAGCAGCATCCGTCCGGCCCGAGATTCGGGCTCGAACCCTCGGCCGACGGCAGCATGACTCAGTGGGCTGACCTCGCCTGGACCAACTTCGCCACCGGGGCAGTTCAGGCGACAACGCAGGCACAGGTCGACGCCGTGCACGCGCACATCGCCCAGCCGATCGCGCCGCAGATCAATGGGTCTCAGGGACCGCTGCTGCCGCCGTTCACCGACCTGCTGGTGCCCTCCGCGACGATGGCGCGCATCCTCGGGCAGCAGGTCATCCCGCCGTTCCTCTCGGCTGGCGAGCACCCCACTGGCACCGCGGTCACCGGACCTGACGCCGCGTACGCATGGGGCGCCGACGCAGCGCAGACCGCTTATATCACCGCCCGGTTGCCGTTCCGCGTCGGCATCCACGCCGACCTGATGATTCCGGAGCAGTGATGAGCCAGCCTCCTGAGCCAGTCAGTCCGGTGCCCGCCAACCCAGCGCCCGTCACCCCGGTGCCCGTCAACCCCGCGCCGGTCGCCCCGGGCGCGCCCGTACTCGACCGCCCCGGCGCGACGTCTCTCCCCGCCCAGGTACCCCTCCTGCTGCTGCCCGTGCGCCTGGAGACCCGGTTCGTCGCGAACGAGGACCTCCCGGCGCCGGTGTTCGGCCTGGCCGCGCCCGGTACAGCCGCAGCCTCCGGCGCCGAACTGCTGGTGCGCGTCTTTCCCGACACGATCAGCACGTCGTCGTTCGAGCCGGAACTGACGTCCGATGAGATCGTCGCGGCGACCACGTACTGGCAGACGCTGTGGCCGCTGGCCGACCCGCCCCCGACCGACCAGGCACAAGCCGCATGGAAGGTCGTGGCCGCGCAGTTCGGCGCGCCGCGTGCGGCGTGGATCGTCGCCGCCATGACCCCGACCAACCTGGCCGGCCGCACTCCCACCGAACGGCCGGACTTCCCCAGCCCGGCCCAACGCGCCAGCTCCTACGAGCAGGCGCCCACGACACAAGCGCTGCCGGACAGCTGGACCGTCGTGCTCGAACGCGCCGGGACCACCCGCTCCGTCCAAGGCTCGGCAATCACCCCCAGCCTTGCGGTCGGCTTCACCCCACACGACGGCTCGCTCCCGGACGGCCTGACCGTCGATGCCGGGATGCGCTGGCTGGTCGACTTCGCCGAAGCCGAACAGGTCGGCATGGGCGTGCGCATCCCGCTCACCGACCAGGAGTGGGCGGACGGCTTCGACCGCGTCCTGGTGTTCGGGGTACGCGACGCGGCCGCTGACGGCCCCGGTCAGGACGCGCTGAGCACGCTGCTCAACGCCCACCACTACACCGACGGGCTCGCCCTCATCCCTCAAGGCGCGCCCACCAACAACACCAGCGACGCCTCCTCGGCATACAGCACCGCCGACCCGGACCAGACGATCAGCTTCTCTGTCGAGGTCGGCGCCGACCTTGCCGCCGATCCGGCAGCCGACGGCCCCGTGTTTGCCGCCGCCCTCGGCCTGCCAGCCAGCGCGTTCAGTCACGTCCGCTACGCCGACGGCCACGGCGCACGCAACTCCGCCGACATGCTCACCGCCCTGTGGCCGGCCACGTTCGGCTACTTCCTCGACCAGATGATGGCCTCTCAGTTCACCGCGGCCGAGCAGGAGGCGATGCGCACCTTCGCGTTCCAGACCGTCCGCCCGCGCGGGCCGCTGCCCGCACTGCGCGTCGGGCCGACACCCTATGGCGTGCTGCCGACCACCTCGCTGGCGCTCACCGCGCAGGCCAGCACGGACGTTTCCGGCGGAAGCGCCCGTGCCCGCTCCCTGCTCGCCCGGCTGGGCAATCTCCTGCTCCCGGCGTGGCAGGCCGGCACCGACGCGGTCCCGCGCATCAGTGCCCCCGGCGATCCTGACGACAACCTGGCCCAGGTGCTCGGCATGGACGCCAGCTCCCTGGCCTACCGCAGCCGCCGCGTCCTCGGCGACGACCTGCTGTGGAACATGCTCGTCTTCCTCGACCCGAACGCCGCGCCCGCACAGGAGTGGTGGACCGAACACCTCGCCCGCGGCCGCGCCCTGCTCGACTCGCTCGGCCTGACCTCCTGGGACCCGCGGGTGATCCATACCGCGATGGGCCGCGACAGCTACCCCGTGCCGTACCCGAGCGTGCAGGACGCCCCGCTGTCCGAGACCGACCCGCTCGCCGCCGACGCCACGCTGAACAGCGCCCCGGTCAACTACATCCAATGGCTGGCGCACGCCCCGATGGCGGACGTCTGGGCGGAGAACTACCCGGGGCCGAAGCCGACCTCGATCCTCTACCGGGTGCTGCGCCAGTCGATGCTGCGCGAGTACGTCACCCAGGCCAGCCGCGCCCAAGTGGCCGACGGCGTCCTGGCCGCGTCCGCGCCGCGCGAGGCTGAACTGGTCAACGTCCGCGCCGAAGCGCCGACCCTGACCGCCCGCGACATCGTCGAGCGGCCGATCGCCCCCGGCTCCCCCGTCACGTGGGCGGTCTATCTCGATACGTATCAGCCCCCGCCGGAGTCTCCGCTCGCCCGGCTGGCCGACCTGCGCGCAAGCCTCGACCGGCTCGCGACGCTGCCGACCGCCGAACTCGACCGTCTGCTCAGCGAGACGCTCGACGCCGC
>NZ_DASZGI010000315.1:0-3984 GCF_035938995.1 Actinocrinis sp. | reverse complement strand
CCGGTACGTGACCATCACCGGGTGCTACAACGACGCCTACGGACTGCCGTCCCGGGCGGTCAGCGAGATCAACGCGCACTACATCTGCGACATCCACCCGCGCAGCGCGTACTTCCGCGAGATGGCCGCCCACCGCCTGGTACCCGTCGCGGTGGTGGACCTGACCGAAGCGACCATCCCGTACTGGCAGCTGCGCGCCCGCTCCCCGCTGACCACCGGCATCGAAGAAACCTTCCTGACCGCGTACCGCAGCGGCAGCTTCCAATACCTGCTGATCGCCGCAGACCGCATCTGATCGCCCCGCCATCCCGCCCCGGTGGTCCCGTCGTCAGCGTTCGATTGTTCCCGGAGTCCTCCGACCGGCTCAGCTCCACGAGGCGCTCTCGTCGAACCCTTCGCCCCGCTGCGTCAGACTGAACCAGTTCCCTGAATCGTCGCGGAACAGCGCCTCGATCCCGTAAGGGCGCTTCGTGGGCCCCTGCACGAACTCCACGCCGCGTGCCGAGAGTTCCCGGTAGGTCGCCTCGCAGTCGTCCGTGCTCATCACTCCGGCGCCAAGCACACCCTTGGCCACCAGCGCCCGCAGCTGCTGCGCGGACTCGGGGTCCACCGCCGGGGGACCGGGGATCATGAGGGTGAGGGAATGGTCCGGCTGCCCCTTCGCACCGACCGTCACCCAGCGCGCTCCCGGCCCCATCTCCACGTCGTAGCGCAGCTCGAAGCCCAGCTTCTCGGTGTAGAACTTCAGCGCCGAGTCCTGGTCGAGCACCCACACCGTGGAGATCGTCAATCCTGTGATCATGATGTCCCTCCTCGCTCCCGGGGCGGCCCGCACGGCCGTGCGCCCGCGTGGCAAGCCTAGGAGAGCGGCCGCGGAGCGGGCTTCTCGAAAGTTGCGGCGCCGGGCGGGACGGAGGTCTTGAATCCGCCGGCCCACAGCAGCACGAAGCACCCGGGCACCGGCGGCTCCCCGTCCTGCAGCGCGGCGTCCCGGAACTCGGTCGGCGTTTGTCCGGTGAGCTGCTTGAACCGGGTGCAGAAGCTGCCCAGGCTCTCGAAGCCGACGGCCGCGCACACCTCGCTCACCGTGAGGTTCGCGCTGCGCAGCAGAGCCTGGGCGCGCTCGACGCGGCGCCGGGTGAGATACCGCCCCGGGCTCTCCCCGTAGGCCTGCTTGAACAGGCGGATGAAGTGATACGGCGAGTACCCGGCGATCGCGGCTACGTCGTTCAGGTCAAGGCGCCGCGCCCAATCCCGGTCCATCGCGTCCTTGGCGCGCCGAAGCAGCCGCAACCGCGCCACGTCCAAGGCGCCCTCGGGCGGCGATCGGTCGGCCACGTCTTCCAGCCTGCCACGTCCGACCTGGTCCTAGGACCAGGGCCCGATGACATCGGAGCCGAATCTCTGGGATAAATGGATCATGGACAGCCTCGACGCGGCATGGGTCGCCGCCTACCTCGACCGCATCGGAGCCCCAGCGCAGCAGCCGGACGCCGCCTACCTGCGCATCCTCCACCGGCTGCACCTGGATGCGGTCCCGTTCGAGAACCTGAGCATCCACCTGGGGAGGGCATCGTCCTGGAGCCGCAAGCGCTCGTCGAGAAGATCGTCGCAAGGAGGCGCGGAGGTTTCTGCTACGAGTTGAACGGGGCCTTCGCCACGTTGCTGCAAGCACTCGGCTATCGGGTGACCCTGCTGGCCGGACGCGTCTACTCGGAGAAAAACGACGCCTTCGGCCCCCCGTTCGACCACCTCGCCCTGCGCGTGGAAGCCCAGGACACCGGCGACGGCGGTCCGTGGCTGGTCGACGTGGGCTTCGGCAGGCACTGCGTGCTCCCGCTGCGCCTGGAAGACCGAGGCGATCAGCACGACCCCGGGGGCGTCTTCCGCATCAACGAGACCGGCGAGGGCGACCTGGACGTGTATCGCGACGGCGAACTCCAGTACCGCCTCGAGCAGCGGCCACGCGCACTGGCCGACTTCGAGGCGACCTGCTGGTGGCAGCAGACCGCACCCGACTCGCATTTCCTCCGGTCCCTGGTCTGCTCGCTCGGCGGAGCCGATGACCGCGTCACGCTCAGCGGACGCACGCTCATCGTCACGTGCGCGGGCGATCGCAGCGAGGAGCACCTCGAAGACGAGGCGGCGGTCCTGGCGGCCTATCGCGAGCGCTTCGGCATCGTGCTCGAACACGAACACGAACCGATTCTCAAGACCAGCTGATCGGCCACGCGAACACGAAGGTGTCCGTGCCGCCGCGCCCAGCACCTGCCCACGATCGCGGAATGCTTGCCAAGTCATCGCACTCGCCCCTGCTCGCGCCGACTCACGAAGACGCATCTGCCGCCCGAGTCTCCGAAGTGCCGTAATACGCCAAGCGTGAGGAACGACGTGCGGGCACGGCGGGACTGAAGTCGCCCCTGAAACGTCACAGCACGCTGCTCTGCGGCGAGGTCCCTATCGCGGTCGGTAAGTAAACCTTATTGACGATAACCCCGGCAAACTGCTTTAATCACACCGCGAATTAACCTCGGGTACCGATTGCGCGCACAGGTAAGGGCGACGCACCCCGCCCGGTGCCCGATCAGCCGTTCGGCGCGGCGGCAATGGCTCCTGGACCGCTCGGTCTAGAAGCCTTCCTTGAACGGGCTCATGCCCGGAAAGGCAGCGCCGCTATGGCCAAATTGCACAACGGGGTGCGAAACGATCGATCATTCCCGGTTCACATAAACATGTTTGCTAGAAAGTTCCGCACCCTCCGAAGCCGCGTGATCGCGGCGCTCGCCGCTGTCGCGCTGGGCGCCGGCTTGGGTGTCGCCGGGATGAGCGTGGCGGTCGCCCCAGCGGCTTCCGCCGCGACCGTCACCGGCCAGATCACCGGGTACCAGGGCCTGTGCTTGGACGACCGCAGCGCAAGCACGGCCAACCTCAACCCCATCCAGGTCTACACCTGCAATGGCACGAACGCCCAGCAGTGGACGGTCGACACCACCGGCAACACCCTTCAGGTGCTCGGCAAATGCCTTGATGTCAACGCCGCGGGCACTGCGAACGGAACCAAAGTCGACCTCTACGACTGCAACGGCACCGGAGCGCAGACGTGGATGCCCCAGTCCAACGGCGAACTCGTCAACCCCAACTCCGGCAAGTGCCTGGATGACACCGGCTGGGGCGGCTCCGGCACCCAGGTGCAGATCTGGAGCTGCACCGACGGCGCCAACCAGCAGTGGACCCTGCCGTCGTCTAGCGGCGGTGGAGGCGGTGGTGGAGGTGGCGGCGGCGGTCTGAACCCCTCGGTCGCTCCGGGTGGCAACTTCGACCTGTCGCTGTGGGAATTGCAGCTCCCGGTCGGTTCGCCCGGCTCGCCCACCACGATCCTGCCCTCGCAGCTGGAAGGTCCGAACGGTTTTCAGGACTCGTACTTCTACACCGCCTCCAGCGACGGTGCGATGACCTTCTGGGACCCGGAGAACGGCGTCACCACGCCGAACTCGAGTTTCGCGCGCTCGGAACTGCGCGAGATGGACTCCAGCGGTTCGCCGGCGAACTGGTTCGCCCCCGGAACACACACACTCAGCGCCACGTTGAAGGTCACCCGGGTGCCGGACCACGTCTGCGTCGGCCAGATCCACCTCGGCTCCGGCGGCTCGACCAAGCCGCTGCTCGAACTGTTCTACTACGCCAACGGCGACATCAAGATGGGCATCGAGCAGACACCGGCCGGGGGCAACGAAGTGCTCTACAACGTCGGCAACGTGCCGCTGGGCACCACTTGGAGCTACGTGATCGGCCTGAGCGGCAGCACTATCAGCCTGGTGCTCAACGGCGGATCGAGACAGACATGGACGGCCTCCTCGACCTTCAACGGCTATGGCATGTACTTCAAGGCCGGCGACTACGACCAGACCTCAGGCAGCGACTCCAGCGTCGGCGCACAGGTCGCGTTCTACGCACTGTCCATCCACCACAGCAGCTGATCTGATC